>PLKS01000194.1 GCA_003140665.1 Opitutaceae bacterium | reverse complement strand
CTTTACGCGACGCTGCGGGTGGTCTCGACGATGGCCACGACGTTCTCGTAGACCAAGACGTTCAGCCGGGCCGCGGACCTGAGCTTCAGCTCGATGCTCGGGCTCGGTCCGCTGATCGCGGTCGCCATGCTGGTCGCCTCGACCGTTCTCGGCGAGCGGGACCCCAACCTGGCCGTCGACGCGCTGAACCGCGTGATCACCTTCATCGCGCCCCAGCTCGTCCAGTACGAGAGCCTCAATGAAGGCGGCGGGGTGCCCGTAAACCCGCAGCTGGTCGCGATGATCAACGGCTTCATCAAGGGAGCGCAGTCCGACGCGGTCGGCGTCGTGGGCGCGCTGCTCCTGGTCGTGATCGTCCTGCTGCTGTTCAAGTCGATCGAGGATGTCTTCAACGAGATCTGGGGCGTGCGCCGCGGCCGCTCCCTGCTGATGCGCGTCGTGCTCTACTGGACGGTTCTCACGCTCGGGGGGGTGATCTTTTTCGCGGCGGTCGCGCTGCTTGGCGCCGGGACGTTCGTGAACGTGTTCGTCGGGAAGCTTCCCTTCGGGACCGAGATCGTCCGGATGCTGCGCTGGCTGCTTCCTCCATTCTCATTCGCGCTGCTGGTCGGCGTCCTGGCGACGTTCTACCGGGCCATTCCCAACACCCGGGTCAAGTGGGGCGCGGCGCTGTCGGGAGCCGTCGTGGTCGCCATCCTTCTCGCGGCCAACAACTATTTCCAGTTTCTGTATCTCAAGCGCGTCCTCATCACGAAGAGCCTGTTCGGGTCGCTCGGGATGATCCCGGTTCTGATGTTCGGCCTCTTTGTCTTCTGGCTCTTCATCCTCATCGGGGGCCAGATCAGCTATGCCGTCCAGAACGTCCATGTCCGCAACAGCAAGCTGGCATGGGGCAGCCTGAGCGCCGCCAATCGCGAGAGGCTTTCACTCGCGGTGCTCATGGCGATCTGCCGCCGCGTCCACGCGCGCCTGCCGCCGCTGTCGGTCTCTGATCTGTCCGACTTGGTAAGGGTGCCGGCCCAGGTCCTGAACGAATGCCTGAACCGGCTCGTCGACCTGGGATTCGTCATGCCGATTCCCCAGGCACAGGGCGCACCCTCGGCGGGCATCCTTTACCAGCCCGCGCGGCCCCTGGGCAGGATAACCCTGCTCCAGTTCAAGTCGGCCGCCGACCACCAGGGAGCCGACCCATCCGGCGATGGCCTTGACAGGATCGACCCGGTCGTGCGCGAGTTCGTCGCCGCGAGCGAGCGCATGGGCGAGCAGGATTTCTTCCGCAAGTCGGTCGAGGAACTTCTCTCCGAGGCGGATGTCGCCAAATAAAGCGTTGCCAGAGCCGGGGGGCGCCCTAGCCTCCGCTCCCTTTTACGCACATGATTTCGTGGATTCAGCGGACATTCCAGCGGCACTTTCGCATCATATTTGCGGTCCTCCTGATCGGGATGGTCGTCCCGTTCATTTTCACGATCGGCTCGACCCCCGGAATCGGGCGCGCTGACCGCCACGAGGTGATCCGGGACTACTTCGGCCACAATCTCGCGTCCCGCGACGATGTCGACCGGATGGTCGGCGACGCGCGGATAAGCGCCTTCCTCCAATACGGGACGAGCATCAGCTCCGACCAGCTCCAGATCTACGCGTTTCAGCGGGCCGCCGCACTCCACTACGCGGACGAGATGCACATTCCCCCGGCGACCCCGGGCGAGATAACCAATTTCATCAAGGGATTGCGCATGTTCGACGAGTCCGACGGCCAGTTTGACGTGACGCGATATGACGCGTTCCGCAAGGGTTTGAAAACCAGCGGTTTCCTTTCGGAGGCTGACGTCGCGCGCGTTCTGGCGGACGATGCGAGGGCCGGCCTGGTCGAAAGGCTCCTCTCGGGCCCGGGTTACGTCCTTCCCGGCGACGTGAAGACCCTTATCCTCAAGGCGGACACGACCTGGGCGATCTCCACGGCCACGGTCGATTACGCCGCCTATGATCCGGGGATCAACCTGACCGATGCTGAAATCCTCAAGTTCTTTACCGACAATTCATTCCGATACACCGTACCGCCTCGCGTCTCGGTGGATTACGTCGACTTTCCCGGTGCTGAGTTCGCGGCGCAGGACGCCCCTACGGATGCCGAGGTCAGGGAATACTATGACGCCCACCCGGGAAAGTTCCCAAGGCCCCCTCCGGCGAAGGCCCCCTCCGTCAAGCCCGACGCGGCGGCCGATTTCCAGGCCGTCGAGCCGCAGGTGCGCGCGGCGCTCCAGCGCGAGCGCGCGGGCCGGAGCGCGGTCAAGGCGGCCTCCGACCTCGCGTACGCCCTTTATGAGGGCAAGGTCACTCGGGGCGCCTCGCTCGACGCATTCCTTGCGGCGCACAAGCTGAAGACGGCGAGCCTCGCACCGTTCACCCGTGATTCGGGGCCCCCGGAACTTGGCGGATCGCGCGAGATCGCGACGGCAGCCTTCGGGCTTAACGCGGACCGTTTCTATTCCGAGGGGATTCCGACCGCCGGGGGCGCCGTGGTGCTTTTCTGGAAGGAGTCGCTTCCCGCCCACCAGCCCCTCCTCGCCGACGTGCGCGACAAGGTTCGCGCGGACGCGATCGACGACATGAAGCGCAAGCGCTTCATCGAGCTCGGCACGACGCTCAGGGCCGCCCTCGCGCGCCGGCTGAAGTCCGGGGAATCGTTCGACAAGGCGGCAGCGGAGGCCGGCGGCGGCGTGAAGCTCACCGTGAAGACGTATCCCCCGTTCACGTTCCGCAGCCAGCCCCACGACATCGACCAGGCCGCGATCGGCGCGCTGGACCGTCTCGACAAGGGCGGCGTCTCGGAAATGGTGACCTCGGCCGACGGGAAGCTGGGTTTCCTGGTGTATGCCGCCGACAAGAAGGCCCCCCCCCTCGATCCGTCCAACGCCCGCTATATCCAGCTCAGGGACCAGCTCGCCATGACCTATGCCCGGACCGAGTCCTATTCGATTTTGGGCGAGATCACGGACAAGGAGCTGAAGCGGTCCGACACCTCGGCCAAGAAGGCCAATCCCTAGGCGCCGCTCGACAGCGGCTTTCGACCGTCCCCGCGCTCGGGCGCGCCGCACGTAGAAAAAAGAGTAACTTTCGGCCGTCCACCTGTGTTGATTCCTGTGTAGACGTACCATTTCTTACACCTAATGCCCCGATCCATCGCTCGCCTCGGTCTCGCGCTTCTCTGCCTTCTGTCGGTTTCATCGATCCGCGCCGCGGACGGCTACCCCCCGCTCCCGGCGTTCGGCGACACTTCGATCCCGGTGGACCTGTCCGGGCAGGTGACGCTCCAGAACTGCGTCGCACAGGCGCTAGGCAGGAATTTCACGGTCCGGATTCAGGAGTTCAGCGTGTTCGAGGCCGTGGACAGCGTCGTGATCCAGGAGGCGGCGTTCGAGCCGGTCCTCGGTTTCACGGGCGGCCGGACCGTAACGGTGACCGCGGTGAACGAGGAGGCTTTCGGCATACCGCCTAAATCCATCACCGATACCGGCACCCTGTCCGTCACCGACACCGTCGAGACGGGCGGGACCCTCGCGGCGAGCTACCAGATGGTCCGCTCCGACTACATCCCGACGTTCTTCCTGCCCAACCCCGCGTTTGGGAGCACGGCCTCCATTTCGGTGGCCCAGCCGCTCCTCCAAGGGGCCGGCACCGACTACAACCGCGCGGCGATCGAGAGCGCCAAGCTCGGCGTCAGGATATCCAACCTCAACTTCAAGAGCACGGTGCTCACGATGGTCTACAACGTGGAGACCACGTACTACAATCTCCTCTACCAGCGGGAGCAGTACAAGGTGCAGGAGGAGGAACTCAAGCAGGCCCAGCAGCTTCTTGATGAGAACACCATCAAGCGCCAGACCGGCGTTCTCACGGACCTTGACGTGATGCAGGCCCGGGCGGGCGTGGCCTCCGCCCAGAACCAGCTGATCCTCGACGAGCAGTCGGTCCAGAACAGCGAGGACGCGCTCCTGCAGCTGCTCGGCGACCGGCAGTTCAAGTCGGCCGTCGGCAATATCGATTTCCCTTTCATCGGCGAACCCGACGTCTCGTTCGACCGTTCGTACAAGCTCGCCAGGGACAACGGACCCAACCTCGCGGTCGCGCAGGCGACGATAGACCAGTTCAAGCTCACCGCGCTGAAGGCAAAGCGGAACACGCTCCCCGAGCTGAATGTCAACGGCGGCCTCGGGTATAACTCGTATGCGGCGAACGCCAGCCAGTCGATCATCGGCAGCTGGCCCGGGTACAACTGGAACGCGGGCGTGACCCTGAGCATTCCGTGGGAAATGCGCGCCAACAGGGCGATCTACCGGCAGGCGCTGTCCGGCGTGCGCAGCCAGGAGGTGGCCTACGACCAGGCCGACCAGAACCTGGTGGTGCAGGTCAGGGCCGCGGTCCGCAGCGTGCAGACTAGCGTCGCCAGCGTGCGCTCATCCGCCGAGAACACCAAGTTTGCCCAGAAGGCGTACGAGCTGCAGAAGGCCGAATTCGACGCGGGTCTTGCAACCAGCTACCTTGTGCTCCAAGCTCAGAATACTCTTGAAACCGCCCGCGTCAGCGAGTTGCAGGCGAAGGTCAATCTACTCTCGGCAATCGCAGACCTGCGCTTCCTCGAGGGCAGTTCGCTGCAGCTCTACCGCATCAACCTTCCGGAATAAGGAATCCGAGGGGGCCTCGGGCTTCAGCCTGGTCGAGCTGGGCGTGGTCGTACTGATCATAGGGATACTGGCTGCGGTGTCGGTGCCGGCGCTCATGAAGAGCAGGCTCAACGCGCGGTCGAGCGTGGTGATGAACGACCTGCGCGTCTACGCCGGCGCCTTCCAGGCCTACGCCCAGGAGCACGGCGACTGGCCGCCCGGCGGAGGGGCGCCCGGCACGTTTCCCGCGGGCATGGAGGGCTACCTGAGCCAGACCAACTGGTCGCGGCTGACGCCCATCGGGGGCTACTACCAGTTCGCCACCCAGAGCCCGCAGCTGGGCGGCCGCTATGCGGCCGTGATCGTCATCGCCACGGTCGGAAGCGACCAGGTCACATCCGACTCCATCCAGCTTTCCGACATCGACCGCAAGCTGGACGACGGCAACCTCAACACCGGCAATTTTTTCCTCGGATACCGAAACTACCCGGTCTTTGTGCTGGAGCACTAGATGTACCGAATCACGACATCCCACCTCGGGCCCGACGGCCGCAGGGCGAATCCGGCCAGCGAGAACGCGGACCGCGGCGAGCTCAGCGCGGCCGACCTCGCGGTGCTCCTGGAGGCGTTCACGGAGATCGACCCCGCGGACAACGAGGAGCACGACCCCCACATCCTAGCGACGGGGCGCGGCGCCAAGCTCATCATCAGGACAAGCAGGGGCCGGCTGCAGGTCTACGACGGGAGGGACCACGCGGCCCCCGCGGTCGAAATGACCGCGCAGGGCATCCTCGAGCGCCTCGACCAGGCGCCCGAGAGCGCCTCCCCCATTCCCGAGGACGCCGGGCAACCCGCCCCGTCGGCGCCCCACCACGGCATCGCATTCGCCATGCTGATCGTCGGACTGGCGCTCAACAGCTACATCCTCTACTCCGTATTCTACGTCGAGAGCGTCAACAAGAAGGTGGACGTGAAGCTGATCACCGACGCCGACGAGGTGAGATCGAGGCAGGCGGCGCTGTCCGGCACGTACATGACGGGCAACCGGACGGGCGACCGTGTCATCGTAATCGACGCCGCCGGGCAGGTGCGATTCTACGAGGTCGGCGCCAAGGGCCCGATCAACGACACCAGGGACACATACCGGGTCGGGCGCCACGACGGACTGCTCTGCCTCTCGACGGCGGACAGCGGCGTCGTGGACCTTGTCGGGGACACGATCGTCTACTACAAGGACGTCTACCAGAGAAGGCGCCCGTCACCGAAGGAATAGGCGCGACGCGTCCACGGGCTGCGAGGCGTCGACCACCCCGTGCGGCGGCAGCTGAGTGCGGAACCAGGTCCGCTGCTTCTTCACGAGCGCGCGCGTGTCCTTCGCGATGGCCGCCGCCAGGCCCGCCATGGGCGCCCGACCCTCCAGGGCCTCTATCGTCTCGCGGTAGCCGATCGCCCCGGCCGCGCTCGGGTTTGAGCGCAGTCCCATCCCGAGCAGGCGCGTCACCTCGCCCACGAGGCCTGATCGCAGCATGGCTTCGACACGGCCGTCGATCCTGGCCTCCAGGCCGGGACCCGCGCGGTCAAGGCGCGCGAGCCTCACATCCCAGCCGGCAAACGGGGGAACCGCGCGCGAGAATTCCTCGGAAAGGTCGGCCAGCGTCCGCCCCGAGGCGAGGCAGCGCCCGAGTGCTCCCGCGACCCTGCGGGGATTGGCTGTGTCCAGCCCTCCCAGCCCCCCGGGGTTGAGGCGCCCAAGCTCGCCGATGGCGGCCGGCAGGCCGCCCGCCTCCAGGATGGCGGCGACTCGGGAGCGAAGCTCTGCCGGCACGTGCACCTCGTCGGCGACGGGAGCGAAGAATGTCCTGAGGTAGAACCCGCTCCCGCCGACGACCAGGATCGCGCGCCCGCGCGCCGCGATCTCTTCCGCGGCGGCGCGGGCCATCGAGGCATAAAGCGCGGCGTTCATCGGCTCGCCGACGTCCCGGATGTCGATGAGGTGATGGGGCACGCGCAGGCGCTCCTCCGGCGACGGCTTGGCCGTCCCTATGTCCATCCCTCGGTAAAAGAGAAGCGAGTCACAGGAGATGATCTCCCCCGAATGGGTCTCCGCCCACCGGAGCGCCCACTCCGTCTTGCCGACCGCCGTGCATCCCGTGAGGACGTGGATCGTCCCTGCCCGCTCAATCCTACCGCTCACGACCCCTCTCGCACTTCCCGCGCGGAAACCGCCGCGCGCCGGCCGCGCTTCTTCGCCTCGTACAGGGCCCTGTCGGCGGCGGCGAAGAGCTCGACCGCCGTCCCCGCGTCGGAAGGAAACGCAGCCACCCCGGCGCTAGCCGTGACCCCGAGCAGCAGTCCGTCACCCACAGGGACCGGCTCCTTCGCCACCGCCAGGACCGCCCGGCGCGCCACCTCGAGCGCCGACGCCTCGTCGGTCTGGACGAGGATCAGGGCAAATTCCTCTCCCCCTATTCGCGCGACCCGGTCGACCGTTCGTATGGAGTCCCCTAGGCGCCGGCCCACCTCCTTTAGCACCGCGTCCCCGGCGGCATGGCCGTGCGTGTCATTGATGGCCTTGAACTGGTCCATGTCGATGATCGCGAGCCCCAGGTGAAGCCCGAAGCGCAGGGCTCGCTCATGCTCGTCGGCGAGTATCCGCTCGTACTCGCGTCGGTTGAGGAGACCCGTCAGCTCGTCCCTCGTGGCGAGGCGGCGCAGGGCGTCGAGCGTCTCGCCCAGCTTGAGCGCGTAGCGAAGGGAGCGCTCGAGCGAGCGCGGGGTGATCTCGCCCTTGACCAGATAGTCGATCGCGCCTGCCTCGAGGGCCTGGATGTCGACGTTTCCATAGGACTCGGCGGTGAGGAAGACGACCGGGGTCCGGCAGCCCTTTTCCGAGGCCTCGCGGAGCAGCTCGAGGCCGGTCCGCTCGCCCAGCCGGAAATCAAGGAGGCACATCGCGTAGGCTCCGGTGAGCAGCCGGATGAGGCCATGCTCGTAAGTCTCGGCCCAGTCGAGCTCGTACGCGCCGCTCCGGAAATTCTTGAAATGGGCCTGAAGCAGGCGGAACAGCATCCGGTCGTCGTCGATGACAAGCACCTTGATCATGTTCTTGCAGTCCCGGCGGCGAGATCGGCCACCCTGGCGAACAGCGCAGCCGCGATGCCCGCGCGCGCCCCGAGTCCGTCGCGGATCACGTTGACGAGGGCGCTCCCGACAACGACGCCGTCCGCGTGGGCGGCCGCCTGCGCCACTTGGGCGCGCGTCGAGATGCCGAATCCGACCGCAACGGGGAGCGCCGTGTGGAGGCGGATCCGCGCAACCGCCTCCGGAATGCCGCCGGCCAGCTGGTCCCTGACGCCGGTGACCCCCTCGCGGGACACGTAGTAGATGAAGCCTGTCGCCGCCGCGGCTATCCTGGGAAGCCGGGATTCGGGGGTTGTGGGCGCCACAATGCAGACGGTGGCGACGCCGTGCGCCCTGGAGGCCGCCGCAGCCTCGCCGGCTTCCTCCGGCGGGAGGTCAAGGATGAGCATGCCGTCGACGCCGGCCGCGCGCGCGGCGCCGAGGAACTTTTCGACGCCATTCGAGAAGACGAGGTTGTAGTACGTGTAGAAGACGATCGGGACGCCGCTTGACTCGCGGATCCTTCCCGCAAGCTCGAACACCCGCGCCGCGGTCATGCCCGACTCCAGCGCCCTTTGCGCCGCGAGCTGGTTGGTGATCCCGTCGGCCAGCGGGTCCGAGAAGGGAACCCCCAGCTCCAGGATGTCCGCGCCGGCCGCGATGACGGCGCGGCATGCCGAAAGCGACGTGTCAAAATCGGGGTCGCCCGCGCAAAGGTACGCGACGAAGGCCGCCCGGTTCCTGGCGCGGGCGCGGGCAAAGGCGTCGTCGATCCGTGACATGGGATGTCGTTTCAAGAGCAATTCGGCCCGTCACGCCACCGAAAACTCTACCATTACCGGGCGGTGGTCAGAGAGGAACGAGCGCACGACCTCGCTGCGAACCAGCTTGCAGCCCGGGGGGATGAACACGAAATCCAGGGCACGCCTGGGAAGGGGCGAAGGGAACGTGAGCCCCATGAGCGGATGCAGGGCGTAGTCGCCGTAATCGCTCAGGTGGCTCAGCAGCGCTGCCGTCGCGTCGTCGCGCGTGTCCGGGTTGTTGAAATCGCCGCACACGATGGGAGGGACGGCCCACCCACAGCCGCGCTCCCGCTCCTTGCCCCTCAG
Organism: Opitutaceae bacterium; assembly: GCA_003140665.1. Classification (GTDB taxonomy): domain Bacteria; phylum Verrucomicrobiota; class Verrucomicrobiia; order Opitutales; family Opitutaceae; genus Palsa-1447. The sequence goes on along the minus strand of PLKS01000194.1, from coordinate 10 downwards.
CCATGTCACC
>PLKS01000238.1:219-30427 GCA_003140665.1 Opitutaceae bacterium | reverse complement strand
CCTGCCCTACAGCGTCGTGGCCGGCTTCGACGCCGAGCACCGCGTCGAGAACGTCCGGATCGAGGGCCTGGAGTACCAGGGGCGCCCGCTCCACGACGCGAAGGACGCGAAGTGCGTGATCGAGGACGCGAGCAGCGTGGACTTCCGGTAGGCCCGGGTCGCCAAAGCCCTCGGCGCGCCGGGTCAGAGCGACGTGTAGAGCCGGTAGAGGACCTGGGTCCCGAATTCCTCCCAGCCCTTCCCCGCGACGCGGTCGTAGAGCATCCGCGCGCAGTCGAGCCCGGGCAGCTCGAGCCCCATCTCCTGCGCCGACGCGACCGCGATGCCGATGTCCTTGCGGATGTGCTTGACGTAGAAACCCGGGGCAAAGTCTCCTGACAGCGCCCTCGGCCCGAGGTTCGTCATCGCCCAGCTTCCGGCCGCGCCCCCGCTGATGCTCCCGTGGACCCGCGCCGGGTCGAGCCCGGCGCGATGGGCGTAGGCAAGCGCCTCGCACCAGGCGACCATCCCGACGGCGCAGGCGATCTGGTTCGCCATCTTGCAGTGCTGTCCGGAACCCGCCGGTCCCTGCAGCGCGAGGTTCTTCCCGAGCAGCGACAGGATGGGAAGCGCGCGGTCATAGGCGGCGGCCTCGCCCCCCGCCATGATGACAAGCCTCGCCTCGCGGGCGCCCACGTCGCCTCCCGACACCGGGGCGTCGATCGCCTCGAGCCCCCTCGCCGACGCGGCCGCCGAAATCCGCCGCGCGAGCACCGGGCTCGACGTCGTCATGTCCACAAGGAGCGCGCCCTTCCGGGACCGTTCCACGATCCCGCCCGCCCCGAGGTAGGACTGCTCCACGTCCCGGGGGAACCCGAGCATCGTCACNNACGACCTCCGCCTCGGCCGCGGCCGCCCCGGCGGAGTCGTGCCACAGCGCCCCGGAATCGAGCAGCGCCTGCGCCTTTTCGCGCGTGCGGTTGTGGACGTGGAGGGCGTGGCCCGCGGCCATCAGGTGCCCGGCCATGCTGCGGCCCATGACGCCCGTCCCTATGAATGCGATGGCCGCCTTGCTCGACATCGCCTGCCTCAGCGGTCCCAGCTTTCGGACGAGTCGCTGATCAGCTGCTGGAGCATCGGGAAATGAAGCTCCCCGTAGTTCATCGCGTAGCGGAGCTTCCCGTCCCTGAAGACCCACGTTGTCGGGATCCATGAGATCGGGATTCCCAGGAGCTCCGACACCTTCTCCCCCTTCTTTTTCGAGCCGTTCGGGTGGAGCAGCAGCTGGAAGTTCCTCTCGGCGCCCACGCCGTTCTTCTCCAGGACGTCCCGGCCGTCGGCCGGGTTCCAGATGGTCACGAACACGAAATTGACGTCGGGATGGTCCGCGATGAAGCCGCTCCAGCCGCCGTTGGCGAGCTCGGTCCTGCAGTTGGGGCACCACGGCGCCCAGAAGTGCACCACCGTGACCCGGGGGGAGCGGGTCGCGTCGGCCAGCTGCCACTCGACCGCGGGGACGGGCGTGTCGTCCGCGCGGACGGGGAGCGCCCCGAGGAGGAGCGCGGCGGCGAGGGCGAGTCTGCGGATCATGCCGGCACCATGGCACATATTCGCAGGATTGCGAAGCCTAGGAGACCCCCGCCCACGCCAGCCCGGCGCGGATCCAGAACGGGCACGTGACGAGGCCGACCGCCGTCGTCGACAGGACGATCTGCACGGCCGTGAGGGGCTGTCCTCCGTAGTAGCGGGCGATGATGATGGGGATCACGCCCGCGGGCATCGCCGCCTGGACGACCAGCACCCGCTTCAGCTCCACAGGGCAGGGCAGCCAGCGCGCGACGCACAGGATGAGGACCGGCAGGATCCCAAGCCGCACGACGCAGGCGGATATCGCCACGTTCCGGTGCAGGAGCTTCGCGGGCTCGTCGAGGTAGTCCGCGAGGTTGACCCCCGTCATCACGAGCCCTATCGGCACCGCGCACACGCCGAGCGAGTGCGCCATGCTCCGCATGAAATCCGGGACGTGCGGCGAGAGCCCCGAGAGGTTGATGGTGACCGCGGCCACGAGCGTGACGAGCATCGGAGAGACGAGCCGCCTCCATCCCTCGCGCGGCGAGGCGCCGGTCAGCACGAGAAGCCCCACGGACCAGAGGGCCAGGTCGACGCCCATGTTGTGCACGAGCATGACGCCCTGCGTGCGCTCCCCCCAGATCCCCCCGATGATCGGGAACGGCAGGTAGCTGTAGTTGCAGACGCCGGCGGAAAGCGCGAACGTCCGCAGCCCCGTCCCCACCTCGAGGCCGATCCGGCGCGCGACGAGGTACGCCACGCCGAATCCCGCCGCCGTCGTCATGAAGCCGGCAAGGGGCGGAAGCAGGAGGTTCCCGGCGTCGTGCAGCGCGGGATTGCCGACGATCGTGTCGAACACGAGGCACGGCATGCAGACGTAGACGACGAGCCGGATCATGCTCGTTTCCGCCGTTCCCTCGACCCAATGGCAACGCCGGAGGGCGACACCGACCGCGATCAGCGCAAATACGGGCAGGATGAGTCTGAAAAGCTCCCCAATGGTCATCTACCGCGAGCGAGGCATGACGCTTTCACGCGCGAACGCACGCAAAAAACGGCCCGCCGCCCGCGCCCCGCCGATCAGTTGTTGTCCGTGTTCCTCGGCCTCGCCCCGGGAGGGGGCATCGCGTCGAACAGCTTCTGCTGGTCGGCCGTCAGGAGCGCGCGGATCTGGTCGTGGCTCGAGGTCATGATCGCCCGCATCCTGGCATGCTTGTCCTCCTTGGAAAGGGAATCGTCCTCCTGGAGCGCCTTGGCCTGGGTGTGGCTGCTCTCGATGACTGCGCCGACGCTCTTCTGCTGGTCGGCCGTGAGGGTGAGCTTCTCGGTCAGGTCATCGAGCACGTAGCCCGGCCGCATGCGCCTGTGGTGCTGCGGCGCCGGCGTGGGCTGGCTTCCGTCCCCGGGGCTGGTCGGCGGATTCGCGGGAGCCGCCGGCGGGCTGGTCGGGTCGTCCGCCAGCGCGGATGACGCGGACAGGGCCAGGCCGATGGAGAGGAGCGAGAGGGAGAGAACGGGAAACGGTTTCATGCAACGATATGACGCTTCGCGGCCCACAACGTTGCGCATTATCCGTCGCCGGACTTGCCCCGCCGCCCACTTGCCTGCAGCGTAGCCGCCCATGATTGAGGTTGAGGGGCTTACCAAACGCTACGGCGCCTTCACGGCGGTCCGCGGCCTGTCTTTCACGGTCCGCCCCGGCGAGGTCCTCGGGCTGGTGGGCCCGAACGGCGCGGGCAAGACGTCCACCCTGCGGTGCCTTGCGGGGATCATCCCCGCAAGCGAGGGCTCCGTTCGCATCGCCGGGAACGACCTGGCGGTCGACCCGGTCGCGGCAAAGCGCGCGCTCGCTTTTTTCCCGGACGAGCCCCGGCTGTTCGACTACCTCACCGTGCGGCAGCACCTCGCGTTCGTGGCGCGGATCTACGGCGTCGTGCACTACGAGGACCTGGCGCGCTCGCTCCTCGCGGAGCTGGAGCTCGTCGAGAAGGCGGACGTCCTGCCGGGGGAGCTTTCCCGCGGCATGAAGCAGAAGCTCGTGATCGCATGCGGGCTGCTTCACTCGCCGAGCGTGATCTTCTTCGACGAGCCGCTGACCGGGCTCGATCCCCTGGGAATACGCCGCATGAAGGACTCGATCGTGCGGCGCGCGCGCGACGGCGCGGCCATCGTGCTGAGCTCCCACCTCCTGCACCTGCTCGAGGAGGTCTGCACGCACGTCCTCATCCTCAAGAAGGGGGACAAGGTGGCCGTCGGGACCCTGGCCGAGGTCTCCACCCAATTCAGCAATGGCGAGCCCAACGTGAGCCTCGAGGAGATCTTCATCCGCGCCACCGGCGGATCGGAGACGTGACGGGCGGGCTCCCCTGCAACCCGGCATGATCGGCGCCCTCCTCTATCTCCGGCTCACGTCGCTGCGGAACCTCGTCGTCTACCGGGTCAGCAGGATGCGCCAGCCGAAATACCTGGTCGGCACGGCCGCGGCGGCGGCCTATTTCTATTTCGTCCTGCTGCGGCGGTCCGCGTTTCCCCGCACCCCGTCCGCCACGGCCCTCTTCTCCGGCGTGGGGACGATCACCATGACCTTCCTCTGCGTGGGCTTTTCCACGCTCGCCCTGCTCCGCGTGGCCTACGCCTGGATATCGCCCGCGGAGAAGCCCGGGCTTCGCTTCAGCGAGGCCGAGATCGCGTTCCTGTTCCCCGCCCCGGTCACGCGCAAGACCCTCATCCACTTCCGCCTGCTGAGCGCCCAGCTCGCCATCCTGTTCACGTCGGTCCTGATGGCCTTCTTGTTCAACCGCTTCGGCTACCTCGGGGGAAACCGCGCGATGCGGGCCGTCGGCTGGTGGGTGATCCTCTCGACCTTCGACCTGCACCTGAACGGGACAAACCTGACGCTTGCGCGCCTGAGGGAGAAAAGCTCCGCCTTCGTGGCATGGCGCGTGGCGGTGGTCGCCGCCATCGCCCTCTACCTGGCGGCGGTGGTCTGGCTGACGGCGGCGTTCGCCAAGGCCGCCCCCCCGGGCGATTTCTCAAGCGCGATAGGAGCGAGCGGCTTCATCCACGCCCTGATGGATTCGTCGCCGCTCCGCTGGCTTCTCCTTCCGTTCCGGATCGTGTTTGGCCCCTATTTCGCGTCCGGATTCCGCGAGTTCGGCATGGCCATGATCCCGGCGCTCCTGCTGCTCGCGCTCCACTACTACTGGGTCTCCAACACGGAGGCCCCATTCGAGGAGGGGTCGATCGCCCTTGCCGAGAAGCGCGCCGCCGCCAAGGCCGCCGCGCTGGCCGGGGAGTCGCCCAAGATCGGCGGCTCCAGGCCGAGGGCCCGGTCGGGCCCGTTCCCGCTGTCCCCCAAGGGGCCGCCGGAGATCGCCTTCCTCTGGAAGAACCTGCTCTCGATGCGCAGCTCGCTCCTCAACCGGCGAATGGTGCTCATCTCCATCTGGGTCGTGTTCTGCCTCTCCATCGGGCTCCGGCCCCTGCTGATGGCCCGCTCGCGCGGCGGCGGCGCCGACGTCGTCAGCCCCATCGTCGTGATGTTCTGCGCCATGCTGGCGGTCTACACGCTCCTCCTGGGGCCCCAGGTCGTGCGCCAGGACCTGCGCAACGACCTCCCGAACGCCGACATCCTGAAGACCTACCCCCTGGAGGGCTGGAGGCTCGCCTTTGGCGAGCTCCTCGCGCCGACCGTGATCCTCACCCTTTCCCTGTGGCTCTCGATCCTCGTGTGCGCCGTCATCATCGACCCCGGGGGATCGATCGGCTGGCTCACTCCCGGCGTCCGGGTGACCACGGCCCTGTGCATGGCGTCCGCCGCCCCCTTCCTCTGCTTCATCCAGCTGATCGTGCCGAACGCGATCATGGTGCTCCTGCCGGGCTGGTACCAGGCGTCGCGCTCCCGCGCGGGCGGGATCGAGATGTTCGGGCAGCGGTTGATCTTCGGCGTCGCGCAGCTCCTGGTCGCGCTGCTGGCGGCGGCGCCCGCCGGGTGCGCCGCCGTGCTCATCATCTTCGCGGCACAATGGGTGGTCGGCGCGGGGCCGGCCATCGGGCTCGCCTGCGCGGCGGTGCTCACGATACTCGTCGGCGAGGCCGCGGTGGGATTGTGGTGGCTCGGCGGGAGGTTCGAGAAATTGGACCTGTCGGCCGACATCCGATGAAGGAATCGCGGCTCGTCAGCATCGCCTCCGACGCGGTGGCCGCGACCCAGCGCGGGCTGCCGCCCGAAATCCGCGGGGCGGCGCGCGCCGTGCCCGTCCGCTTTGAATCCATCCCCGCGGCGGACGTGCTGGCCGACGGCTTTGAGCCCGACCTGCTGGGCCTGTTCACCGGCAGCCCGCTCGGCACCGAGCTCTCGGGCGGCGACCTGCAGCCTCCCCGGATATTCCTCTACACGGCCAACCTGTGGGACTATGCGGAGGAGGACGTCGAGGTCTACCGCGACGAGGTGCGCCTGACGTACCTTCACGAGCTCGGGCATTTCCTCGGGTGGGACGAGGACCAGATCGCAGCCCGCGGGCTCGATTGAGGAGGCCCCGCGCCGGAACAAGCGCCAATCCGCGCTTTCCAAGTCCTCGCCGCCCTGTTTTAACCTTCCCTCCGGGTTCGCAATTCCGGCGACTTCCAATACATTCGACCCAAGCCATGAAGAAACTGCTCCTTTTCTCCCTGATCGCGATTTTCGGCGCCGCCCACGCGCGCGCCGGCGACGCCCACACGTCGCGGTCGGAGCTCGTCGTGCGCGTCGAGACGTGCGAGTCCATCCTCCGGGAGTTCATGGCGACCCCGTCGACCTCCATTCCCCCGTCCGTGTGGCAGCAGGCTCGCGGCCTGATGATCCTGAGCCAGTTCAAGGCCGGGTTCATCTTCGGCGTCAAGGGCGGCTTCGGCGTGCTGATGGTGAAGAAGCCGGACGGCCACTGGAGCCTTCCCGTCCTGATCGACGCCAGCGAGGCGAGCCTCGGGCTGCAGGTCGGGGCCAAGGACGTGGACTCCGTGTTCATCATCACGGATGACGCGACGCCGCGCCTGCTCTTCACGAACCGGTTCAACATCGGGGTGGACGCGAAGGCGGTCGCCGGGCCGAGCTCGGCGGAGGCGGAAAGCGACGCCACCAAGACCTTCATCGCGCCCGTGCTCGTCTATTCGAAGTCCGTCGGGCTCTTCGCCGGGGCCACGATCAAGGCCGGGCACGTCGAGCGCAACGACACGGCCAATTTCATCCTCTACAACACCTCGTACACGATGCCCGAGCTCCTCTACAGCGACTGGGTGACGCCGCCCTCCGAGGTGCAGCCGCTCATGTCGTACGTTCAGCAGCTGGCCCCCTGATCCAGCCGAGGAGCGCGTCGAGCGCGGCGCCGGCCACGCGCTCCTGGACATCGACACGCGCGAGTCCCGGGCAGTCCACCCGCCCGCTGGCGACGGCGTAGTCCCCGCCGGGCAGGAGGCGCGCCAGGCCCCACCACCCGAACGGCTCGGCCACCTGCCACTGGTCGGACGGCTCGGCGTAGCCCGTCGTGGCCACGCCCAGGTCAGCCCCGAACAGGACGCAGGCGCCCCGCGCCATCCGCTCGGCGATCCGCCCCGAGACGCCGTTCACGGCGGCGGCCTCGGCGCGATCGATGCCGAGCTGCCTGACCTTGACGTCGAGCGAGTACGCGGTCACGCCGCCCAGGAAGAACTCCGAGGCACCCGAGATGGCGCCTATCCTGGCCTGGAGGCGCCCGCACGTGAGGCTCTCGGCGACAGCGAGCGTCAGCCGCGGGCTCCGGAGCATCAGCCTCTTCAGGTCGCTCAATGGGAGGGCGCCTCGCTGATCTTCTTGAGATTCGAGAGGCCCGCGTCGAAGTCGGGGCCGATCATCCGGTCCATGAAGAGGCCGAACCAGCGGTTCACCGGGCTTCGCCCGAGGTCGCCCTCCATCCCCATCCTGACCTGGGTCGTCCCGTCGGCGCCCGGCACGAGCACCATCGTGCCCGTGGCGGCCATCCCCATGTCGGGGAATTCGATGCGGTACTCGAAGAGCGCCGGGGCCTGGACCGTGGTGATCGTCATCCTGCCATCGCCCTGGCTCTTGCTCTTCCACTCGCTCCACGCGCCCACCCCGGACGTGGCCGGCGAATACGCGACCTGCATCGCGGGATCGCGCTGGAACCACACCCCCCACTGCGGCCACGCCTTCAGGTCCCCGATCAGCGGAAAGATGGCGGCGGGCTTCGCCGCGATGACGGCGGTGCGCTCCACCCTGTAGCGGCCCGGCAGCAGGAGCCCGATCAGCGCGAGCACGACCGCCAATCCGACGAGCGTGCCGACGATCCGCATGAATATCTTCATGGCGGCGATGATGCGCGCGGGGCCGGCCTTTGCGAACCGATAAATGCCCGCGGTCAGCCCACCTCGAGCCAGACCGGGCAATGATCGCTCCCCATCACCTCCGGGCTGATCCAGGCGCGCTTGAGCGCCGGCCGGAGCCTGGCCGCCGCGACAAAATAGTCCACCCGCCATCCGACGTTCCGGGCCCTGCAGTCGCCCATCTGGCTCCACCATGAATAGTGGCCGGGCCGCTTCTCGAACTCGCGGAACGTGTCCACGAACCCGCTGTCGAGCAGGCGCCCGAAGCTCGTGCGCTCCTCCTCCGTGAAGCCGGCGTTGCGACGGTTCGACCTCGGGTTGGCGAGGTCGATCTCCGTGTGGGCCACGTTCAGGTCGCCGCCGAACAGCACGGGCTTCCCCTTCGACTGGAGCTTCCTGAGGTAGGCCCGGAACGCGGGGTCCCACTTCTTCACGCGGTAGTCGAGGCGCGTCAGACCGCGCTGGGAATTGGGCTGGTAGACGTCGACGAGCCAGAAGTCCTGGAATTCCATCGCCAGGACCCGGCCCTCCGAGTCGTGGGCGGCGGCGCCGATCCCGCTGAGCACGGCCTTCGGCTTCACGCGGGTGAGGATCGCGGTCCCGCTGTATCCCTTCTTCTCGGCGCTGTTCCAGTGCATCTCGTATCCGTGCGGCCACTTCACGTGCTGGACGTCGCCCGGGTGGGCCTTGGTCTCCTGGAGGCAGATCACGTCGGCGCCGCCCTCCTCGATGAAGGCGAGCAGGCCCTTCTTCAGCGCGGCCCGCACCCCGTTGACGTTCCAGGAGACGATCTTCACCTGGTCAGTGCCACACTCCGAGGATGGCGCCCTGGGGGGCGAAAGGGACCCCGTCGTGGCCCGAGACGATCAGGCAGTGCCGGAGGGTCTTCAGCTCAAAGAGCGCGTTTGTCGCGTGACGGGAGGCGACGACGGCTCCAAGGCCGAAGCAGAGGAGCGTCAGGACGAGGATGACGACCGGTCTCAGGTGCGTGAGGGCGTATATCATGGGACTCAGGGATTCAGGTGGAACAGGCGGCCCGCGGTTTCGTTGGCGCAGGGCACCATAACGAATGCCGGCCTGGAAAAAAGCGCATTCGGACGGCTCCGGATGACACGCATCGCGCCAGCTTCCGGTTGCCATGGGCGCCGCCGCGCCAACACTCGCGGCCCGAATGCAGGCATTTGAGCAGATTCCCCTCGGCACCCCCATACCCGACAGCCCCCACGCGGTCTCCTGCAGCCTGCCCACCATGGCCGCCGTCCGGGGCTACGAGGAGAAGGACCCGGCGGTCACCGGGAGCCTCAGGAGCGGGTATCCCCGGTTCGTGGTCCACCCGTTCTCGCGTCGCCTCGCCCTGGCGCTCGCGGGGCGACACGGGATCTCGGGACGGACGCTTTGGCTGGCGTCGTCGGGCCGAATGGCGGGCGAGCTCCTCGCGCACCTGCGCGCGGCCGGCGGCGCCGGCGCCGCGCCCTTCGAGGGGGACGGGGTTCACGGCGTGTCGCACCCGGATTCGCCGGAGCTCGCCCAGCGCGCGAAACTCTACCTCCAGAACGTGGGCGGATTCATCTCCTCCCGAGAGGCCGAGGACCGCCTCGCCGGGATCGGGGCCGGTGCTGCCCCGGCTCGCGAGGCGACGTTCACGGGGGATGCCGCGGCCGAGGTCCGCAGGGTGCTGAGGCCGATGTTCGCGGGCGTGCCGGACGAGAACCTGCTGCTCGCCAACTGCGGGATGAACGCCGTGTATGCCGCCTTCCGCGCCGCCGCCGATCTCCAGGCGCAGCGGGGCCGCACCGGCTGGGTGCAGCTTGGCTGGCTCTACCTCGACACGATCGCGATCCTGAGGAAATTCACCGCATCCAAGGCGGACTACATGCACGTCCGCGACGTCATGGACCTGGGAGTGCTCGAGCGCCTCTTCGCCGAGCGGGGGGAGGGGATCGCCGGGGTGGTGGCGGAGGTGCCCACCAATCCGCTCATGCAGACCCCCAACGTGGGGCGCCTCGCGTCGCTGTGCCGCGCGCACGGCGCGAGGCTCATCCTCGACCCGTCCCTCTCGTCGGCGTTCAGCGTCGACTGCCTTCCGCATGCCGACCTCGTCGTGAACAGCCTGACAAAATACACCGGCAGCGACGGGGACATCATCGCGGGGCTTGTGGCGGTCAACCCGGCGTCGCCGGACGCGGCGGCCCTCCGCCGCGCGGTCGCCGCGAACATCGAGCATCCCTACCCCCGCGACCTGGCGCGGCTCGCGGCGCAGATCGGCAACACCCCGGGGGTCCTCGCGCGGATCGAGGAAAGCACCCCGAAGGTGGCGTCCTTCCTTTCCTCCCATCCCGCCGTGCGGGCGACGTACTGGGCGCTCGAGCCGGCCTCGCGCGACAACTACCTGCGGGTGGCGCGGACGCCCGGGGCGACGGGGGGGGTGATCTCGTTCACGCTTCGGGGAAGCCTGGACGCATTCTACGACCGGCTCCGGCTGCCCAAGGGCCCGAGCTTCGGCATGCGCACGACGCTCATCTGCCCCTTCATGTACCTCGCGCACTATGACATGGTGACCTCCGAGGCCGGGCGCGCCGAGCTCGCCGCGAACGGCCTCGATCCGGATCTGCTCCGGCTCTGCGTCGGGACCGAGCCCGCCGGCGAGATCATCGGCGCCCTCGACGAGGCGCTCCGGGGCGCCTGAACACCGCCGGTCAGGTCCTGTGCGGGGCGTCCGCGCGGGTCAGCCGGAAAAACCTGACGCCAAGCAGGATCGCCGCGAACGCGAGTCCGGCGGCAAGCCCGGTCCAAATGCCCGCCGCCCCGAACCTCCCCCGGACGCCGAGCATGTAGCCCAGGGGAAGCGAGATCACCCAGTAGGCCACGAACGTGATCACGGCGGGCACCTTGACGTCGGTAAGGCCCCGGAGCGCGGCCGAGTTGATCACCTGCCCCCCGTCGAACGTCTGGAAGATAGCGGCGACGACCAGCAGCGTCGTCGCCGTCGATATGACGACGGGGTCGTCGATGAAGAAGTGCGAGATCGCGCGGCCGTAGGCCAGGAAGACGACCGCATAGGCGGCCGCAAGGACGACACCCATGCCGACGCCCCCCACCCAGATGGGCCTGAGCCTCGAATGCTCCCCCGCTCCCACGGCGGCGCTCATCCGCATCCCCACGGCCATGGAAAGGCCCAGCGAGAACATGAATGTGAGAGCCGCGCACGAGAGGGCGACCTGATGGGCAGCGAGGGGCACCGCCCCCAGCCAGCCCATCATGATCGTGGCCGCGGCAAACGCGCCGCCCTCGAAGAGCAGGCTTCCCGACACCGGCAATCCCACGGCGAGCATCCTGCGGAGCCGGGCCCCGGAAAGCGGCGCGAACCATCGCCTCGGCCACGCCGCGCGCATCGCGGGGTCCATCCGCAGCCACGTGAAGATCACCGCCGAGCCCAGGGTGCGCGAGATCAGCGTCGAGATGCCCGCCCCCGTGAGGCCGAGCCGCGGGGCGCCGAGGTGCCCGTAGATGAAGACCCAGTTGAGCGACGCGTTCAGCACCACGCCGCAGAGCATGACCAGCATCGGCACCCAGGGCCGGCCCATCGACTCCGCGAACTGGCGGAGGGCGAGGTAGGCCAGCACGGGAACGAGCGAAAGCCCGATGAGCATGAAGAAGGGGTTCACGGCCGCCAGCACCTCGGGCGGCTGCCGAAACCACGCCAGGCGCGTGCCGATCCAGAGCATCAGGGCGACCTCGACCGCGCCGGACCCGAGCGCGAGGGCGAGCCCGTGCCTGAGGAACTCGCCCGCCTCGTCGTGCCGCCCCGCGCCCCTGGCCCTCGACGCGAACACCGCGACGGGGGTCAACAGCCCGACCCCGACGATGAAAAAGATGTTGAAGACGCCGAGCCCGAACGACGAGGCCGCAAGGGGGATCGCGCCAGTGCGCCCGATCATCACGCTGTCGGTGATCCCCATGAGCATCTGGCTCACCTGGCCGATGGTGATGGGAATCGCCAGGACCAGCGTGGCCCGCGATTCCCGGATGACAGCCTTCATCGACAAGGTTTATCGCGGTCCACGGGCCGAAGTCCAACGATACGTTGGACCGCGCGGCGCCGGACCCGTCGGCCCGCAGCCGCGTCCCTCAGACCTTGCGGACCCTGATCTCGTAGGCCTTCACCATCGCGTCGGGCGCGGTGAAGCGCATGACCTCGGTCGAGTCCCCCGCGATCGAGAGGGACTGCCAGGAACCCTCCACGCTGAAGGGCGCCCCCTGGTCGTTCTGGAACAGGCACTGGACGTGCACACGCACCGGGGCGCTGCCGCGGTTCTTGAGGTTCGCGATGACCTCGAGCCGCCCGTCGCCGAGCGTCCGCTCCTGCAGGCCCGTGCAGCTGACCGCGGCCTCCGTCGCAGCGTCGAGCACCACGAAGTGGCCGGAGTTCTCCAGCGTGAACTTGGTCGAGTCCCGGGGCGCGTCGGCGGCCGGGGCCATCGCGCAGCCGGCAAGCGCCGCAACGGTGCACAGGGCGGCCAGTAGGGAAACGGAATGCCTGGTGGTCATGGTAGGTGTTGGCTAGGTATGGGCTGAGACTTCACCCGCGCGAGCATGTTCAGTCATTATTCGGCCGGGGTCGTCAATCGTTTGCGAATTTCCGCGCGGCCGCGGTGCTTGCGCCCACCGGACCGCCGGGTGACGATCCGGGAGGCTTCCCCGCCCATGACCCGCTGCGTCCTCGCCCTCGACCAGGGCACGACCTCCTCCCGCGCGATCCTGTTCGACAGGCGCGGGCGACCCGTCGCATCGGCGCAGGAGGAATTCCGGCAGCATTTCCCCCGCCCCGGCTGGGTGGAGCACGACCCCCTCGACCTTTGGGACACAACGCGCCGGGTCGCCCTCGCGGTGCTCCGCAAGGCCGGCGCCCGAAGGGGCGACGTCGCGGCCGTCGGGATCGCGAACCAGCGCGAGACGACCCTGCTTTGGGACCGGGCCACGGGGCGCCCGCTCCACCGGGCGATCGTGTGGCAGGATCGCAGGACCGCCGGCGCCTGCGCTGCCCTGGAACTCAGGGGCCTCGGCCGCCTCTTCAGGGAAACGACGGGCCTGCTCCTGGATCCCTATTTCTCGGGGACGAAGCTTGCCTGGCTCCTTGACCACATACCGGGCGCGCGCCGGCGCGCCGCCCGGGGGGAGCTCGCCTTCGGGACCGTCGACACGTGGCTGCTCTGGAAGCTGACCGGCGGCCGCGTGCACGCGACGGACGTCTCGAACGCCTCGCGCACGCTCCTCGCCGCCCTCGGCACGGGCGACTGGGACGACCGCCTCGTGCGGGCCCTGCGCATCCCACCGCGGGTCCTCCCGGAGATCCGCCCGAGCAGCGGCATCTTCGGCGAGATCGACGGGATCGCCGCCCTGCGCGGCGTTCCCGTGGCGGGGATCGCGGGAGACCAGCAGGCGGCCCTGTTCGGCCAGGGATGCTTCCGCCCCGGCATGGCCAAGAACACCTATGGGACCGGCTGCTTCATGCTCATGAACACCGGAGGCCGCCCCGTCCTCTCCCGCCACCGCCTCCTCTCAACCATCGCCTGGCGCATCGGCGGCCGCACCGAGTACGCCCTCGAGGGAAGCGTCTTCGTGGGGGGCGCGGTCGTTCAGTGGCTCCGCGACGGCCTCGGGCTGATTTCCCGCTCCTCCGACGTCGAGGCCCTCGCGGCGCGCGTGCCGGACAACGGCGGCGTCGCGATCGTGCCCGCGTTCGCGGGCCTCGGCGCCCCCCACTGGGATCCCGCCGCCCGGGGAGCGATCGTCGGGATCACCCGCGGCACGACGGCTGCGCATGTCGCCCGCGCCGCGCTCGAGAGCATCGCGTTCCAGACGGCCGACCTGATCGGCGCCATGGAGGCGGACTCCGGGCGGCGGATCCGGGAGCTGAGGGTCGACGGCGGCGCCTCGGTGAACGACGCGCTGATGCAGTTTCAGAGCGACCTCATCGGCGCCGCGGTCGTGCGCCCCCGGGTGACCGAGACGACGGCGCTCGGGGCGGCGGCGCTGGCGGGCCTTGCCGTGGGATTCTGGAGGGACCGCGCCGAGGTAGCCGGTCTCGCCGGCAAGGACCGCACCTTCCGCCCCAGGAGGCGCCGGGCCGCGCTGAAGGGGCTGCGCGCCGGCTGGTCCCGCGCCGTCGGCGCCGCGCGGCACTGGGCCGCGCCGGTGACCTGAACACCTGGGTCCCATGCAAAAGAGCCTGGTCGCCCTCATCCTTGCCGTCCTGCCCCTCGGGCTTCCCGCCGGGGAGTTTCCCGGCGTCGAGGACCTGGCCGCCCGGCGCGTGCCGTGGCTGCGGGACCGCGTGAGATTTGAAAGGCTTGCGGGCGCCACGGGGGACGCGTTCGAGCTCCGGACCGAGGGCGGCGTCGTGGTCGTCCGGGCCTCCGATGCGAACGCGGCGGCCGCCGGCCTCGGCTGGTACCTCAAGTACTCCTGCCACCGCTCGATGTCCCACATGGGCGACAACCTCGCCCCCGTCGCGGCGCTGCCCTCCCTGGACCAGCCCCTGAGGATCGACGCAAACGTGCGCTACCGCTACGCCCTGAACTACTGCACCTTCAACTATACGATGAGTTTCTACTCCTGGGCCGACTGGGAGCGCGAGCTCGACTGGATGGCGCTGAGCGGCGTGAACCTGATGCTGGTGGCAAACGGCGAGGAGGCGGTCTGGCAAAACACCCTGCGGCGGCTGGGGTGTTCCGACCTCGAGATCGCCGCCTTCATCCCCGGGCCTGGCTACACGGCCTGGTGGCTGATGGGAAACCTCGAGGGGCAGGGCGGCCCCATGACACCCGGGATGATCGGGCGGCGGGGCGACCTGCAGCGATGGATGATCGCCCGCATGCGGTCCCTCGGCATCGAGCCGGTCCTGCCGGGATTCTACGGCATGGTGCCGGCCAGCCTGAAGGCCCGGCTCAGCGCCCACATCGTCGCCCAGGGCGCCTGGGCCAGCTTCCGGCGGCCGGACATCCTCGATCCCACCGACCCCGCATTCGCCCGGGTAGCCGGGATCTACTACGGGGAGATGAGGGATCTTTATGGGGCGGACCTGCATTATTTCTCGGGAGACCCTTTCCACGAGGGGGGCGTGATGGCCGGGGTGGATCTCGGCCGGGCGGGCCAGGCCATCCAAGCCGCCATGCAGGCCCGTTTTCCCGGCGCGGTCTGGGTGCTCCAGGGCTGGATTGAAAACCCGAGGAAGGAGCTCATCGCCGCCACCGACAAGCCCCGCGTGCTGGTCCAGGAGCTCTTTGGCGAGCAGACGCACAACTGGGAGACCCGCCGGGGCTACGAGGGCACCCCCTTCCTCTGGTGCTGCATCGACAACTTCGGCGAAAGGCCGGGCCTGTTCGGGAAGCTGCAGCGTTATGCGGACGAGACCTACCGCGCGCGCACCGGCGAATTCGGCAGGTACATGCAGGGCGTGGGGATCATGCCCGAGGGCATCGACAACAACCCGGTCGCCTACGACCTCGTGCTGGAGGCGGCGTGGCGCCCCGGGCATGTCGACGCGGCAACGTGGCTCGAGGGGTACGTGCAGTACCGCTATGGGCGCTCCGACCCCGACCTGGGCGCGGCTTGGGCGCTTCTGCTGCAGACGGCCTATGGCGACAAGAACGACGGCCTGCCGGAAAACGTCCTTTGTTCCCGGCCCAGGCTGCCCGCCGGCCCGGTGTCCACATGGGGAAGCCTCAAAATCGGCTATGACCCGGCCGTGTTCGCGCGCGCAGTCGACCTGTTCGCGCGGGCCGCGGAACGGTTCCGGGACAGCGAGACCTATCGCCTCGACCTCGTCGCCCTGAGGACGCAGCTCCTGTCCAACGAGGCGAACGGCGTCTCGGCCGAGCTGGCCGCGGCCCTCGCGGAAAAGAACCGCGCCGCGTTCGACCGCGCTGCCGACCGGCTTCTCCGCCTGGGCCGCGCCACCGACGAGCTCCTGAACACGGACGCGTTCTACCGGCTGGGCACGTACCAGGCCCAGGCGCTCCGCTACGGGGACACGCAGGCCGAGAGAATGGGCAGCCTGCGAAACGCGATGATGCTCGTCACGTATTGGGGCGGCAACGACAGGAACGCGCAGGAGGACAACGACTATGCCTACAAGGCGTGGGGCGGGATGATGGCCTCATACTACCTCAGGCGGTGGGAGATGTACCTCGACTACCGCCGCAGGCTGTGGGACGGAGAAAAGGCCGAGGCGCCCGATTTCTTCGCGTGGGAGCGCCGCTGGGTGGATGAGAATTGCGCGGCGGCGGCCGGCCGCGCCCCATAGGAATTGTGGGTTGTGTCCGATTTGAAAGCCGTTTTGATGTCGGCCAGCCCCGAGATCATGAACAGATCCTTCCGAATCGGCCTACTGCCGATAGCCCTCGCGCTGGCCGGCTCCCTCAGGGCCGACGACCAGGCCGCGCCCGCGCAGCATCCCGACGACGTCGCCTCCCTGCGAGCCGACAACAAGCAGCTGTCGGACGAGCTGGCGGCTTCCTGGAAGGAGGCCGACCGGCTGAAGGCCGATCTCGCGGCGGCCCAGGCCGCCTCCGCAAAGGGCGCGGACGAGGCGGCGGACCTGAGGAAGCAGCTCGACGCCGCCGCGGCCCAGCCCCCGAAGACCGAAGCCGCGCCGGCGCCGGCCGACTCGGACGCCGCGAAGCAGGTCGCCGACCTGCAGGACAAGCTCTCGATGTCGCTGCGAAGTTTCTCGGTCGTGCAGGACGAGGAGGCGCAGATCAGGGCCTCGCTGGACAAGGCCAATTCGGACAATGCGTCCCTGAGCCAGCAGCTCGACGCCGCGCGCGCCTCGGTCGCGTCGCTGCAGGTGCAGGCCGCGGCAACCGCGCAGATCGAGCCCCTGCGCTCCGAGCTCAGGCAGGCCCAGGACGAGGCGAGCCAGCTCGCGATAGAGAACGCGCAGCTCCGCACCCGCCTCGCGCTCCAGGCGCCCGGGCCGGGAGCCCTGAGGCCCGCCCCCACCCGCCCGGGACAGGCCGCCGCGATCAGCGCTGCGGCGCCGGAGGCCGCGGCGGCACCCCCTCCCCCCGCGCCGCGCACGTACGTGGTCGTCGAGGGCGACACCCTGACGAAGATCTCGAGGAGGTTTTACGCGACCTCCGCCCGCTGGGAGGACATCCTCAAGGCGAACCACGACATCCTTAAGGACGAGAAGAGCCTCGTGGTGGGCAGCACCCTCAAGATTCCCTGAAACGGGTGCGCGGCCGGCGCGCCGCCCCGCATCCCCGTCCAAACAGATTCGATGCCCGCGATCGCGACCCAATTCAACGAGGTGTCCATCGTGACCAAGGCCAACGTGTATTTCGACGGTGGCGTCATCAGCCACACGATCCTCATGCCGGACGGGGAGAAGAAGACCCTCGGCCTCATCCGCCCGGGCTCCTTCCACTTCAACACCGACGCCCCCGAGCTCATGGAGATCGTTGACGGGACGTGCCGCGTCACGATCGACGGGGCGGCCGAGGTGCGCGTCCATGCGGTGGGCTCGCAGTTCCAGGTGCCCGGAAAGAGCGGCTTCAGCGTCGAGGTGGAGAGCGGCCTTTGCCAGTACATCTGCTCCTTCCTTAATTGAAACGCCTCGGGTCGCTACTCCTGCTGGTGCCCCTCGCCGCGTCGGTGCAGGCCGCGGGTCTCCCCGACGGGATGTACGCCGAGATCACGACTCCGAGGGGCGTCATCACCTGCGAGCTTGAATACACGAAGGCCCCGCTCACCGTCACCAGTTTCGTGGGGCTTGCGGAGGGAACGCTCGGCCCGGCCCCCCGCAAGCCGTTCTTCGACGGCCTCAAGTTCCACCGCGTCGTCGCGAATTTTGTCATCCAGGGCGGCGACCCGCTCGGGACCGGCGAGGGCGGCCCCGGCTACGCTTTCCCGGACGAATTCGGCCCGGGCTTGAGCCATGGCTCGGTGGGCGTCCTGTCCATGGCCAACGACGGGCCCGACACGAACGGCTCGCAGTTCTTCATCACCCTGTCCCCGGTCGCGCGCCTGAACTACCTCTACTCGGTTTTTGGCCACACCGTGCGCGGGATCGATGTGCTTCCCAAGGTCGACCAGGGCGACGCGATGCAGGTACGGATCATCCGGATAGGGCCCGCGGCGCAGGCATTCCGGGCCGACGACGCCTCCTTCAGGCAGCGCCTGGCGGCCGCTGCGAAATATGGGAACGAAAAGGAGCCGGGCCCGAAGGCGCACTTTGACGACCCGGGGAAGCTCTTTCCCGCCGATCCGCCACGGGCGCAGTATATCAACTTCAAGCTTAACAACGTGGACCGGGCCACAGGCGTGCGGATCGACATCCGCGTCCTCCCGAGGTTTGTCGCGGAGCCAGGGGCCGAGACGCCCGGCGCGCTTGCAGACGGGCTGGCCCACGCGCTCGGAACCGACGAGAACGGGGTGCTCGCGATCTACATCGCCGACAGGAACGAATGGTTCCTGCGCGTCGGCAAAGACATGGTCGGGCGATTCACCGGGTTGCCGGGCGAACCGCAGGAATTGATCGACAACGGATCCCTTAGGAAGGCCGAATCGGATTTCCTCGTAAAATCCCAAGCGCTCGCCGCCAAATATCTTGCCGAGTCGGCAATCATTTTACCAAATATTTTACAAACCGATCCCCAGCGAATCAAGGCATCCGTCGACGCCATCGTGGATGGATTGATTTCAAAACTCATAGAACAATAATAGGTTACGAAGTGAGTCGGGTTTCCAGGCCAGCTGGCGGGCCGAGACCGGGAGGCGGTTTCGGGAATTCGGATGGGGCCAAATCCGGTAAAACGTCTTAGTTTTTACAACTTTTTCCCAACACTTTGCGCCTTCAACCGCAAGCGGCGTGCCTTTGACCAACGGAAATGCCACATTCCGGACGGCCACTAAGCGCGGCCCATAATTATTAATGAATTCATCATACCAAGTCGCTTACCGGGCTTTCACCCTGGTTGAGATCATGATCGTCGTGGTCATCATCGGCCTTCTGGCCACGATGGCCATTCCCGCCTTCCAGCGCGTCACCAAGGCGTCGCAGGACAAGGCGGTCCTTAACAATGCCCGGCAACTCTCGTCCGCGGCAGACCAATATTTCATGGAATCGGGCGTATCGACCGTGGTCCTGAGCGACCTGCTGGGTCCGACCAGCTACATAAAGGCTCTCAACTCGGTGGCGAGCGAGTCATACCCCGGCTTCTACACCCAGGGGGTGACCATCACCATCAGCGCGATCGCCGGCACACGGACGATCACCTACCAGAACTGACGGCTATCGCCTCCAGTTGTAGCGGGTGGCGCCCAGGCTCGAGTCGTCCTCGCCCCTGTTGAAGACGCTGACGGCCGACCACACGAGAACGGCTATCGTCAGCGTCAGGGCGCCGAGGGAAAGGGGCACCGGGAAGAAGAAATTCCCGAGGACCGACCCGCGCATCAGGTCGACCGCGTAGGCCACCGGGTCGAAATGCGCCGCGACCTGCATCCAGCCGGGCGCGCGGGCGAGCGGATAAAGGCCGCCCGACAGGAAGAACATCGGCAGCAGCACAGCGTTGCTCACGACCGGGAACACCGTCGTCGAGCTGAAGCGGCACGCGATGGCCACGCCTATCGTCGAGAACGTGAGGGCGGCAAGCGCCATCGCGCCGATCATCTCCACCGTCTCCACGAGGTTGAGGGAGGCTCCCGCGAGCGGCGCGAATGGAAGGAGAACCATCCCCTGCGCGAGCGACTGGAGGGCGCCCGCGATGATTTTCCCGAGCGCGATAGCCGGCCGCGGGATCGGGGCCACCAGCACCGCCTTGAAGAACCCGATCTGGCGGTCGAAGACGATTGTGATCGCGGCGAACGTAGCCGAGAAAAGCAGCGAAAGCCCCATCGTCCCGGGAAAGATGAAGCGCCTGTAGTCGCCGCTGCCCATCTTCACGCTCGCGCCTATGCCGGCCCCGAGCACGAAGAGGTAGAGGAGGGGCTGGACCAGCCCCGCGACCAGGCGGGCGCGGTCCATCCAGAACCGCTTCAGGTCGAGGATGACGATGGCGACAATCCCCCGGATCATGGCTTCGCCCCCCCCTCGAGGCCGCGGCCCGTGAGCTTGAGGAACACGTCCTCGAGGCTGGGGGCGTGGGCCTCCGCCCGCTCCACCCTCACGGGAAGGTTGCGCAGCAGCTCCGGCAGGACGGCGGCGGGATCGGCGTGGATCAGCGTGATCCCCTTGCCGCCGGGTTCCGGGGAGAACCCGTGCTCGGAGAGCCAGGCGCGGGCGCGGGCGTCGTCGTTCGTCTCCAGGCTCACGATCCCTCCGCCAAGGCGGGCCTTCAGCTCGCGGGGCGTCCCCAGGGCGACGATGAGGCCGGAGTCTATGAGCGCGATCCTGTCGGCCACCTCGGCCTCCTCCATGTAATGGGTCGTGAAGAACACCGTCCTGCCCGCGTCCGCGAGCCCGCGCACCTGGCCCCAGAAGATCCGGCGCGCGTCGACGTCGAGGCCGAGCGTGGCCTCGTCCAGAAACAGGATGCGCGGGTCGGTGACGAGCGCGCGGGCAAGCTCGAGCTTCCGGCGCTGCCCCCCGGACAGCTGCTGCGCCCGCCTGCCCGACAGTTCCGAGATGCCGAGCTGCGCCAGCACGTCGGACGCCCGCTTGCGGGCCGCGGACATCGACAGGCCGTAGAGCAGGCCCATCAGGAAGAGGTTGTCGCGGCCGCTCAGGCGCTGCTCGATCGCCGGCTCCTGGAAGACGATCCCCATCTCGCGCCGGATCGTATCGCGCTCCGCGACCACGTCCCGCCCGAGCACCCGGGCGACGCCCGATGTCGGCGCGCGCAGCGTCGCAAGGATCGAGAAGAGGGTGGTCTTGCCCGCGCCGTTGGGTCCCAGCAGGGCGAACATCTCGCCCTGCCCGACCCGGATATCGACGCCCCGGAGCGCCTCGACCTTGCCATAGTGCTTGACGAGGGCGCGCACGTCCACGGCTGCCGGGGAATCATCTGCGGGAAGGGCCGGCTGGGTCGGCATCGCCGCTTGTGAATGGCACGGGGGCTGCGAAGGCAACACGTCTTTTACCTCAAAGGCGTGTTGCCATCCTGCGCGGGGTCCATTTGGTCCAGAGAAAACCCAATGCGGAGCCTCATCTACATCGTCCTGCTCGGCGCAGCCCTCCTGACCCTCGCCCTGGTCGTCCGCTCCGGGATGTTCGCGAGAAAGAATCCCGGCGAGCCCCTCAACTCCGCGATGCGGGCCGCCCTGGCCGAGAGCCGCCCGGAATTGCCGGAGGAGGACGCGCGCGCGATCCGCCAGCAGTATCCCACCGCGTACACGACCCCGACGGGGCTCATGTACCTGGAACGGGCGCCGGGCGCCGGGAAGGCGACCCCGCGGATCGGGGACCAGGTGGTGGTCGCCTACACGGGCCGCCTGCTCGACGGGACGTCCTTTGACAGCTCGTATGCGCACGGTGGCCCGCTGGCCGTCCAGGTGGGCGTGGGAAAGGTGATCAAGGGCTGGGACGAGGCCCTCCTCACGATGAAGAAGGGGGCGAAGAGAACCCTGATCATCCCCTATTGGCTGGGCTACGACGGGAGCAACCGGCCCGAGACCATCCCCTACCACGCGACGCTCGTATTCGACGTGGAGCTGATCGATTTTCACTGACCGCTACTCGTGGTAGCGGGTGACCGGGGCCTGGAGCCGGTCGACGAGGGTCGGGTCGAAGATGGGATACTTCGGGTCGACCTCCGGGATCGTGAACTGCGTGGCCGCTATCCCGGCGGCGAGGAGCGTTCTCTGCGCCAGCGTGCGCACGATGCGGCGCCCCTTTGCCCCGATCAGGCGCTTGGAAGGTGCCCGCGCTCGGGCCGGTGAGGTTTCGGAATGCCGTGCCATGGGCGGTCGCTGGCCAGTCCGACAGCCCGGGAGCCCTTTCGTTCCGCTAAAGGCCGGTGTATCCCGCGTTGCGCTTTATCCACGCCTCGGCCTCCCGCCATGCGGGAAAGACCTCCCCGACGCACGCCCAGAACCGGCGCGAATGGTTCATCTCGCGCAGGTGCATGAGCTCATGGAGGATGATGTAGTCCCGGACGGATTCGGGGGTGAGGATCAGCCTCCAGTTGAGCGAGACGACGCCCGCGGCCGTGCACGATCCCCACCGGGACCGCTGGTCGCGCACCGTGACGCGCGTGACGTTCATCCTCGTCGTCGCGGCCAGCTCCCAGGCGCGGGCGGGCAGCTCGACCTTGGCGAGGCGGATGAAGCGGGCGTGGAGCGCGGGCCGCAGGTCGTCCTCGAGACGCGGGACGCGGAACACGTCCGCCCCGAGGCACACGGACGGCCGCTCCCCGTCGGTCGCGCGCCTTATCTCGGCGAGGTCCCCGCGCCACAGCACGCGGGTCCCCAGCGTCCAGACGTCCGCGGCGCGCGGCCGGCTCCGCTGCCGCTCGCGCGCGCGCTCGAGCCAGGTCCGGTTCCGCTCGACAAAGCGCTCGGCCTCGCGCATCGACCCCCGCACGGGGATCGTCGCGACGGCGACGCCGTCGCGGCCCAGGGAAAGCCGGTAATTCCGGGCGGTCGGGCTCCTCCTGAAGACGATGCCGTCCCTCGGCCCCTCCGCCTTGGGCGGCGGGGCCCGGTGCACGCCGTGCCCCGGCGCGAACTGTCCGAACCAGTCCTGCTGCTCTGCGTCGGTCACGTCGGCATCCTCACGGGGACGGGTTCTTGACGGGGGCGGCGCCGGCGTCGAGAGCAAAGCGGGAGGGCGCTTGCCTGACCGGGCCCGGCGGCACAGGATGGGGCATGAATCGACCGCTCGCGGCCCTGGCCGCGCTCAGCCTAGCCACCGCCGTCCATGCCGCGGCTCCCCTTGTCCCGATCGAGACGTTCTTCGGGACCCATTTCATCCGCGCGGCGCAGCTCTCGCCGGACGGCCGCAGGGTCGCCTTCCTCGCGCCGAACGGCGGGACCTACAGCCTCGCCCTGCTGGACCTCGACACCCGCAAGGTCGCCGTCCCGGTCCACATCGAGGGCGACAGCATCCAGTCGTTCTACTGGAAGGGCAACGAGCACCTGGTCTTCGAGGGGGACATCGGGGGCATCGAGGTCCCGCAGGTCGCGGTCACCGACCTGGAGGGCAAGCGGGTCTTCAGCCTGCTCAAGGCGCAGACGACCAAGCTGCTCGGCTCCGTCTATTCGGGCTTCGTGTTCTCGGAGCGCACCGAGGACCCCGAGCACATCTACGCCATCGGCTTCACGACAGACTCCAACTACAGCAACGAGGAGCACATCCTGGCGCAGAACCAGCCCGACCGGCTCCTCCTGAAGATCGACATCCACAACGGCGCGCGGACGCTGCTCGGCCCCGCCACCGACGGGGACCCCTCGGCATCGCTCGGCGAATTCGGCGTGGACCACCAAGGCAGGGTCAGAACCGCGGTCCGCAACAAGGGCGACCGCGCGGAACTCCTCTACCGCGACGACACCGCCGACACCTGGAGGGTCATCAAGAGATTTGAGGCCAACCGCCCCCTGTGGATCGTGCTTGGATTCACGGGCGACGGCTCGGGGGTCTACATCAACGACCACGAAAGCGCCGACGCGGGTGCGCTCCGCGTCTTCGACCCCTCGACCGACACCCTCGGGCCGGCGCTCTTCACCCCGGAAGGCGGCGAGATCGGGCAGGACTACCCGCCGTCGTCGGGGTTGGTCTTCTCCCCGAAGGACGGGCGGCTGATCGGCCTGCGGTATACGACCGACAAGCTCCATTTCCACTGGTTCGACCCGAAGTACGCCGCCCTCCAGAGCAAGATCGAGCACTCGTTTCCCGGCTACATCGCCGGCATCGCCAGCATCTCGGACGACGAGACGCGCATTCTCATCCGCACGGCCTCGGACCGCGACCCCGGCGCCTACTACCTGCTGGACCTCACCAAGGGGACGCTCGGCCTCGTGACCGCGGTCGCCCCGCAGATCCACCCGGCGAACATGGCGCCGGTCCTCCCCATCTCGTTCGCGGCGAGGGACGGCCTCGAGATCCATGGCTACCTGACGCTTCCCCAGGGCTTCACGCCCGGGATGCCGGTGCCCCTGGTCCTGCACCCGCACGGGGGCCCGTTCGGGCCGAGGGACAACTGGAGGTTCGACCCGGAGGTGCAGCTTCTCGCGAACCGCGGCTACGGGGTTCTCCAGGTCAATTTCCGCGGATCGGGCGGATATGGCAACCGGTTCCTGCAGGCGGGCTACCGCGAATGGGGCGGCAAGATGCAGGACGACCTGAGCGACGGCGTGAAATGGGCCATCGAGAAGGGGTATGCGGACCCGAAGCGGGTCGCGATCTTCGGCGCAAGCTACGGGGGTTACGCCACCCTCGCCGGCCTCGTGTTCACGCCCGACCTCTATAAGTGCGGGATCAACTATGTCGGCGTCAGCGACCTGGTGGAGCTCACCCGCCGGAAGTACGAGGAGGAGGACGCCGGGCTGCTCAGCTTCTACAAGCAGGCGATCGACTCGAGCAGCAAGGAGCTCCACGACCGGTCGCCGGTGAATTTCGTGGAGAGGATCCGGGTGCCGCTGCTCAACGCCTACGGGGAGAACGACCCCCGCGTGGACATCGCCCAGTGGGTCGAGCTGAAGGGCCAGCTCGACAAGTACCACAAGACCTATGAGTTCATGCTCGCGAAGGACGAGGGCCACGGGTTCGCGCACTCGCAGGACGCGGTGGCGTTCTACACCAAGGTCGAGGCGTTCCTGAAGGCCAACCTCTAGAGGGTTCTTCTCGCGCTTGGAAACACCGCGGGGCTCGCGTGCCCCGCCGCGTCGAACGCCTCGACGCCGAAGACCATGTTGTCCTTGGACACGCCCCGGATCGTCGTGCGGGTGACATCCTTCGCGACGTCCGTCGAGTGCTCCCAGAAGGGGGCCGTCGTCTCGCGCCAGACGATCCGGTAGCCGGCGAGGTCCGGCTCGGCGTTCGGCGACCACCTGAGCGTCGTGTCGTTCTCGAGGCGCGCCGTCTCGATCTGCACGCCGGATGGCGGGGCGGGCGCCATGGCGAGGACCGCGAGCGCGGCCGCGTTGACCCTTGCGACGTCGGCCGTGTAGGCGAAATCCACGTGGTCGGGGACATCGCCGTACGGGACGCCCTTTTCCTCGCGGACATCCTGGTGCTGGCGCCGGAAATCCTCGGCGGGCTCGGTGAACCTGACCGCGGGATAGCCGCGCTCGAGGAAGGGCAGGTGGTCCCCTCCCCTCAGGTAGCGGTCGGCCCTGTAGATCACCCGGACGTTCATCGACGGGACGTAGGACGCGGCGATGTCCCTGATCGCGCGGGCGAGCTCGCGCGGCGGGGTGTCGTTCTCGCCGCCCGCCCTGATCAGGGAGAGCAGCGCGTCGTCGGGGGTCGCGGTGGGCGGAATCCCCTGGGCGAAGAGCCGCACGGTGCCGCGGTCGACCTGCCCGCTCTCCGACCGGCTGCTCCCGACGATGTCGTTGTCCAGCATCGCCTCGATGTCGGCATTCCTGGCCTTCGCGTCCTGCGCCCAGTGGGTCGATCCGTTCAGGCCCTGCTCCTCCCCGGCGACCGCAAGGAACACGAGGGTGGCCCTGTACTTGAAATGCGACATGACGCGGGCCAGCTCGAGGACCGACGCGGTTCCCGACGCGTCATCGTCCGCGCCGGGCGCCGGGCTCGTCGCATCGAGGGGGTTCGTCGCGCGCGAGTCGTAGTGCCCGCTCACGACAAGCGTCCGGCCCGCGGGATCCGGCTGGGTCCCCGGGAGGGTCGCGACGATGTTGGTGATCTGGACCTGCTGGGGGATCCGCGGCGGGGCGGGCCGCTGGTCGAACGTGTCGAGCTCGACCTTCAGCCGGCCTCCCGACTCCGCCGACGCCCTCTCGAACTCCGCGTGCACCCAGGATGCGGCGCCCCCGATGCCGTCCCCGCTTGGAAGCGGATCCGAGAGCGTGTGCCGCGTCTTGAAGCTGGCGAGGACGAAGATCGACCGCTGGATCCGCTCGGCGGAGATGTCCGAGACGATCCTCCTTATGTCGGGGTCGGTGACGGGGGTCGGGGACGGCGTGGGAGCCTCCGCGCCGCGGACCGCCGCCAGCGCCACGGCGGCGAATAGGAACGGGGCACCGGCACGCATGGGAGTCGAGTGAGCGCAGCCATGCGGGCGAGTCAAGGAGGCTGAAGGGAGGGCGCGCCCGGGTCTCGGGGGTCGGGACCGACCGCTCCCGCCATGCCGGGCAGCCGGCCTTCGCCTCGTCGAACCGGCGGCGCGCCCTCGACGGAAGGCGGCCGCTTGTTTTTTTCCCGGCTGCCGCCATGATGGCCGCCCCCCATGCGCCTCGCGCTTGCCACGCTCCTGTCCGCCGCATTCCTCTCCGCCTCGGCGGCCGACGCTCTCACGGACCCGATCGGCGACCTTCGTCGCGGTCATCCCCGGCTGCTTTTCCCAAACAGCGACCTGGCACTCGCCCTGGAGGCCGCGAAGACCGATCCGCTTCGCTCCGCGCTTCACGCCCGCATCGTCGCGGCCGCGACGGCGGACCTCGCCGCAAAGCCGCTGGCCCACGTCCTCAAGGGCCCGCGAATGCTGGACCAGTCGCGTGCCGCAATCGAGTACATCGTGACCTGCGCGATGGCCTACCGGCTGACCGGCGACCCCCGCTTTGCCGCGAGGGCCAGGAGCGACCTCCTGACGGTGGCCGCGTTCCCGGACTGGAACCCGTCCCATTTTCTGGACGTGGCCGAGATGAGTTTCGCCGTGGCCATCGGCTACGACTGGCTCTATCCGAGGCTCTCCCCGGCGGACCGGGCGGTGATCAGGGAGGCGCTGCTCACGAAGGCGCTGGCGTTCGCACCGGCGGCCTACTCCCCGCCCGGCGAGCTGGACAAGAGGCTGTTCTTTGTCACGGCGCGGATGAACTGGAACCAGGTGTGCAACGGCGGGCTGCTCGCGGCGGCCCTGGCGGTCGCCGACGAGGAGCCGGCGCTTGCACGACGGGTCGTGGGCGGCGTCCGGCGCTCGCTTCCCCTTGCGATGGACGCCTACAAGCCCGACGGCGCCTATCCGGAGGGCCCCGCCTACTGGTCCTACGGCACAAGCTACAATGTCATCATCCTCGCCCTGCTCGAGGGCACCCTCGGAACGGACTTCGGCCTGGGCGACTCGCCGGCGTTCGCCCGCACCGCGTTCTACCGGAGCGCGGTGGCGGGTCCGACCGGACTCGCGTTCAACTACGCCGACGGGAACACCCGGTTCGAGGATACTCCGGCGTACACCTGGCTTGCGCGGCGCTATCATGACGAGGCGTCGCTCGAGAACAGCCGCGCCCTCCTGCGCGCGGAGATCGACCAGCGCTCCCACGACCGCTTCCTCGCGCTGCACGCGGTTTGGTTTCCCACCCTTCCGGCCGCCCCTTCGCTCGCGCCCCACGGCGCCGACCCGGCTGGTGCGTTCGGGCAGTTTCCGCTTTGCCTGCACTTTCGGGGCGGCGCCGACATCGCGCTGTTTCGCAGCGCCTGGAACGACCCGCGCGCCCTTTTCCTGGGCTTCAAGGCGGGCGACAACGCGACAAACCACTCCCACCTCGATCTCGGGTCATTCGTGCTCGAGTCCGATGGCGTGCGCTGGGCCGTGGACCTGGGGTCCGATGACTACGACCTGCCGGGATATTTCGGCGACAGACGCTGGTCCTATTTCAGGCTCAACAATCGCAGCCACAACACCATCACGCCCGGGAATTGGCTCCAGGATCCGAAGGCGAGGGCCCCGATCATCGACTTTGCGGGTTCCGGGGCGCGCCCCTTCGCCGTCGCCGACCTGACGGCCGCCTATCCGAAGGCGGCACGCCGCATCCTGCGCGGCGTCGCCATGATCGACCGGGCCCAGATGCTTGTTCAGGACGAATTCTTCGCCCTGCGGCCGGGGATTCCCATCCACTGGGTGATGATGACCGGCGCGGACATCAGGCTATCCGCCGATGGCCGTACCGCGTTGCTTTCGCAGGCCGGGCGCCAGCTTCGGGCCGAGGTGCTGACCCCGGCCGAGGGCCGTTTTGAAATACGACCGGCGACGCCCGCCACTTCCTCGGAGAATCAAAACAAAGGGGATTCGGTGCTCGCGCTGGAAACCCCGCCCGGCGGCGCGACGGCCGACCTGCGCCTCGCCGTCGTCTTCACGCCCGTCGGAGACCGCTGGCCGCAGAATCCCCTTCCGAGGATCACGGAAATCGCGGAATGGCGCTGACCCCTGCGCGTCCCATCGAGGCGCGAATGGGCCGGCTAGGCGGAAAGCGAGCGAGCCTTCTGCAGCCTCCAAACGAGGAAGGGCAGCGCCGCGAGCGAGAAGATCACCAAGGCATGAATCAGGCCGTGGGAGACGGCCCCGAGGGAGGGCCCGAGGGCCAGGCCCATGCTGATAGGCCCGGCTCCGCCGAGAACGGCCGGGCGACCCGCACGCATCTGGGCGGTTGCGCCGATCAATGAGATCAGCGCCATGCCGGCGGTGGGCCATCCCGCCCTGAATCTCTGCCGGGCTGCGATGCCGCCGATTCCCCAGCCGACCAGAACCGGCGCGCCGAAGTAGATCCACCTGCCAACCCCAAAATAAAGAGCCGCGAACCCATCTATCGGGACGAAGGGGGTGCTGGTCCCCGGAAGAAACATCCTCCAGCCGGACCACAGGATCAGGCACGCGACAAGGTAGGCTCCGGCCAGGACGAGGAGCGGGGCGAGACCGAACATCGCCCATGGCGCCCGGGCGCACCAGGATTGGAACCGGCGCTGCTCGGTCATCGCCTTGGAGAGGTCATGGGCCCTGCCGAGCCGCGCGAGCGCCGCGGATTCCGCATCCTCCCGGCCCGCAGCAGGCGCTCGCGAAGCTCATCGAGCGGCTTCGCCATGTTGCCCTCCCGCCAGCAATTCCCCGGCGATCTGGGCCCATTCGGCCTCGATGCCGCACGTGGGAATCGAGCGGCCCGCGCGTCGGTACCAATAGCCGGAGTTGGGCAGGTCGCCTTCCTTGCGGTGAAGATAGGCATGCACCCACGCCCCATCGGCGCTCCCGTCCGCCTGGGCGGCCTCGTGCGCGGCGGCCCAATCGCCGCGGCTGTCATGCCAAAGCCCAAGAAGGGCCCCGGAAAGGCCCCGGGGCGGTTGTCCCCCTGTCGATTCCCTGAATTCGTCGACTGACATCGGCGGCCAGATTCAGAATCAGATCGGGCGGCTTGGCAATCCAGCCGCGGAAATCGGGCAGCGCCTCCTGGATGGCATCCCTGACGTAGGGCCCGCGGCCGGGTCACGGCCGCCACCCTTCGGCTTCGCGTCCCGGGCAAGCATGCCGCGGATCAGGATCCCCGGAGGTCGAGCGACATGAACACGCTGTTCGGATCCGGCACGTAATCGGCGAAGGGCGCGCACTCCACGAAGCCGTGGTTCCTGTAAAGCGTCTGCGCCGGGCGAAAATACTCCCAGGAACCGGTCTCGAGGCTGAGGCGCGACATGCCGCATTCCCGCGCGCTCCCTATGATGTGGCGCAGCATCGCCGTTCCCGCCCCCCTTCGGCGCGCGGACTTTGCGGTATGCATCGACTTGACCTCGCCATGATCAGGCGAAAGTCGCTTCAATGCGCCGAGGCCCAGGAGCGTTTCGGCCTCCCAGATCGCCCAAAACCGGATGTCGGGCGACTGCAGCGCGCTGAGGTCCAAGGCGTGCGCGCTGCCGGGCGCCGTTTCCGCACGGGCGCTGGCCAGGTGGATGCACAGGAGATCGATCACCCGCGGGTCGTTAACGTCGCCTGTCGTGATCCGCATCATGCGTGGCCTTTCATTCCATCGAAGCAGATATAGTGCCCAGGGCGACGGGGCGAAACGACCCGCCTCCAACCCGCCGTTCGACCCCACCGGGGGCGCCAGGACAGGAAAGTGCCTTGGATCGCCGACGCAGAAGATCCGAACGCATGGCCAAATCCGTCCCTCACGTTCCGCGCAGATCTCTCTGGTATGAATCGAGGGGTGTCCGTGGGCGGAATCCTCACTCGACCGNNCCCGAGGGGCGATCGAAATGGCGCCCCCAGCGGGCCCGATGGGCCGGAGCCGTTCATTCGACCGGCCGCATCTGGATCGAATCGAGCGTCTTCTTGCCCGCGATGACGTTGGTGACCACCACCATCCAATCGCCCGGCTTCACCCATTCGCGCCGAAGAAGGTAGGCGAATGCGTCGGAAATCGTCTCTTCGGGCTCCTCCTTTATCTTCATCAGGAATGGCTCGACCCCCCACAGGAGCAGCAT
>PLKS01000238.1:0-150 GCA_003140665.1 Opitutaceae bacterium | reverse complement strand
GCAGCCGGTCCTTGTGGGTCTTGAGAGGAAGAGCGGCGTTATAGCCCTTGGCGGCGCTGGATTCAATGCGGCCCGCCACGCGTTTCATGAATTGAACGCATTCGAGCGGATACCGGCCGGTTGTCGTCTCGCCCGAAAGCATGATGGCGT
>PLKS01000081.1 GCA_003140665.1 Opitutaceae bacterium | reverse complement strand
GATGCCGTTCAGGTAGAGGCCGTAGCGGGTCTGCAGGTAGTCCGAAAGCCCTGCCGCACGGAAGGTGCCGTAGCTTTCACCAAGGATTATCTTTGGCGAAAGCCACCGCGAGTTGCGCGACGTGTAGAGGCGGATGAAGTCGCCGACGCTGGCGATGTCCTCCTTGAGCCCATGGAACTGCCTCGGGTCCTCCTTTGGCATGGGCCGGCTGTAGCCCGTGGAGACCGGGTCGATGAAGACCAGGTCGGTGGCGTCCAGCCAGGTGGATTCGTTGTCCGTCAGCTGATACGGCGGGGGAGGCGCCTCGCCCTCGTCCGTGAGCACGGCGCGGCGCGGCGCGACGGCGCCGATATGCAGCCAGATGGAGGCTGATCCCGGGCCGCCGTTGAACATATAGGTGATGGGGCGCTTCGCCGGGTCCGCCACGTCGTCCAGCGTGTACGCCACGAAGAACACCTTCGCCTTGGGCTTGAGGCCGTCGTCGAACTTGGCGGCCTCCCCCTTGGACCCGGCGGGGGCCTTTTCCTCTGCGCCGGCCTGCAGGGAAGTCTTCCCCTCCTCCTCCTTCAGGATGAGGTAGCCCGCGGTCGCATGGTATCTCAGCGCCTTGCCGTTCACGGTGATGGTGTGGGCGGTGACCGACAGCGGCGGCTCGGCTTCCGGCTTGGCGTCGCCCTTATCGAGGTCGGCGGCCTTGGGGTCGGCGGGCTTGGGTTCGGAGCGAAGCGGGCACGCGAGGACAGCGATCAGCGACAGGGCGGCAACGGGGAAGAGAGGGGACGTGGGCATGGGATGGGCGGGCTCGGTTTCGACCGGGGATTTCCGGCTAGAATGGCGCCTCGGTCAAGTGGCAAGGCGCGGTACGGCCGGCGCAAACGGAAGCCAGGCCCGGGCCCGGAAGTCGGGATTTCCAGCCGGCTGTTGAACTCGATGGCTTTTCCGTATCCTATGGCCCCTTCACGCTATGGTCCTGGGACTCACCGGCGGGTTTGGCTGCGGCAAATCGACAGCGGCGAAGCTATTCGCCGGCCGGGGATTCCGCCATATCGACTCGGATGCGATCGTTCGCGAGAGGGTCCTTCCGACCGATGCCTTAAGCGCCGAACTGAGGGGGCGGTACGGCGACCGGGTATTCCTGCCTTCGGGCCCGGTCGACCGCCCCGCGCTGGCCCGAATCGTCTTCTCGGATGATACGGAAAGGCTCTGGCTCGAGGAACTTACGCATCCCGGTTTCTTTGAGATCACCCGGTCGATGTTCCGGGAGGACCCCGGGGCCGATTTCGTGGTGGAGGTACCCCTTCTGTTCGAGAAGTCGCTCGAGAATTGGTTTGATTTCACGGTCTGCGTCGCGTGTGATTCCTCCTCGCAACTCGCCCGCCTGGAGCAGCGAGGTCTGGACCGCGCGCTCGCCGGGCAACGCATATCAAAGCAATTGCCGCTGGCTCGGAAGATCGAGCTGTCCGACCTCGTCCTATGGAATGACGGTTCAACCGGTTTNNCGATTTCGTCCTGTGGAATGACGGTTCAACCGGATTTCTCAAGGCCCAGGTCGACCGCATCGTGGACTCCCTCGACCGCGCCAAGGCAGTCACCCCTCTCACAGAACCCTGATGTCCCTTCCCCCAAAGACCGAAGACGAAGTCTCCACCTCCGGCGACGACGCGGGCGGCAAGCCCGCCAAGCGCGGCAGGCCGCGCACCCGCAAGCCGGACGGGGAAGCCGCGCCGGCTTCGTCGGACGCCCCGGCGGCGATTTTTGTGCCGGAAGCAAGGCCCGAATCCTCTCCATCCCCGCAGTCCGCCCCCGCCGCGCCGCGCGAGACGGACCATGCCGATGGCGCGCGGGAAACCCGCGAACCCGCTGCCGATTCGGGAGGCGACGGCCGGCAGGGCGGCCATGGCGAATGGCAGGACCGCAATTCCTGGAAGCGCAACAAGCGGAAGCGCGGCCGCCACGGCGGACACTGGCAGCCGGGCTCCGGCGGCGGCCCCGCTTCCCACTATCCCCCGCAGCCCCCTCCTCCCGCCCCCGCGCCCGTATACGGCGACCTCCCCGATCCCGCCCGGTTCAACGACCTGGCGGCCCTCGACGCCCTCGCAAAGGAGATCTCCTCGGGGAAGGGGGAGCCGGTCTACCTGGATCACCTCTACTCGCTCAACCTGGCCGACCTGACGGCGTTCGCGCGCGGCCTCAGGATCCCCTTCGAGGGCGCGCCAAACCGGCTCCAGCTGATCCTGAGGATATTTGTCGCGGCGACCGAGGAACGCCGCCCGCTGGCGGACCGCGGATACATCGACATGACCGACCGCGGCGCGTTCATCGTCCACGAGCAGGTCAACTACCGGCTTTATCCGGAGGATGCCTACCTTCCCGAAAGCCTGATCCGTCGCTACGGGCTGAAGCGCGGGCACCAGGTCGAGGTGCTGATCCAGCCGCCCCGGGACGGGGAGCGCTGCCCGTCGGTCGTGCGCATCGACAAGGTGATGGGACATGATCCCGAAGACATCTCAAAGGTCACCCCGTTCGAGGAGCTGATTCCGTACTACCCGCTCAAGAGGATCCTTCTCGAGGACGTCGAGGCGCAGAAGGACGTGTCGATGCGCACGGTGGACATCCTCACGCCCATCGGTTTCGGCCAGCGGGGGCTCATCGTCGCGCCGCCCAGGACGGGCAAGACGATCCTCCTGCAGAACATAGCGAACTCGGTTTCGGAGAACAGCCCCACCGCGAAGCTGATCTGCCTGCTCGTCGACGAGCGGCCCGAGGAGGTGACGGACTTCAGGCGCCACACGAAGGGCGAGGTGGTCTCGTCGACCTTCGACGA
This sequence comes from Opitutaceae bacterium, assembly GCA_003140665.1. Taxonomy (GTDB): domain Bacteria; phylum Verrucomicrobiota; class Verrucomicrobiia; order Opitutales; family Opitutaceae; genus Palsa-1447. The sequence goes on along the minus strand of PLKS01000081.1, from coordinate 7,741 downwards.
GGCCCCCGAGAGCCACGTCCACTGCGCCGAGATGGTTGGCGAGAAGGCCCGGCGCCTCGTGGAGCAGGGGGAGCACGTGGTCATCCTCCTCGACTCGATCACGCGGCTCGCGCGGGCCTACAACGCCCTCGCCTCGAGCTCGGGCAAGATCATGTCGGGCGGCCTGGAGTCCAACGCCCTCCAGAAGCCCAAGCGGTTCTTCGGCGCCGCCCGCAACATCGAGGGGGCCGGCAGCCTCACGATCATCGCGACCGCGCTCGTCGACACGGGCAGCCGCGCGGACGAGATCATTTTCGAGGAATTCAAGGGCACCGGCAACATGGAGCTCCACCTCGACCGCGGCCTGGTCGAACGCAGGATCTTCCCCGCCATCAACATCGACCGCTCCGGCACCCGCAAGGAGGAGCTGATCTACCATCCCGAGGAGCTCCAGCGGATCTACGGCCTGCGGCGGGCGATGCAGGGCCTCGGGCCCATCGAATCCATGGAAATGTTGATTCAACGCTTGAAGAAGACCAAATCCAACGCTGAATTCCTATTGAGCCTTAGCCGGCAGTAGCCTCCATGCCCGCCACCGTCGAAACAGCAAACTACGAGATGAACGAATTGCTCGAACTCGTGTTCGAGCAAAACGCCTCCGACCTGCACCTGCAGGTCGGCCAGCCGCCGACGCTTCGCCTGAGCGGCAGCATGACCCCCATTGACGGGCCGCCGCTGACGCCGATCGACACCGAGAAGCTCATGCTGGCGATCACCCCCGACGTCCACGTCCAGAGCACCAAGCTGAACGGGGGCGCCGACTTCGGCTTCGCCTACATGGAAAAGGCGCGGTTCCGCGTTTCGGTGCTGAAGGCGAAGGGGAACTACGGCCTTGTCCTGCGCCAGATCCCGAACCGGATGTTCGGCCTGAGGGACATCGGGCTGCCGGACAAGGTCCGCGAGTTGCTCTACCGGCCCCGCGGGCTGATTCTCGTCACGGGGCCGACGGGCTCGGGAAAGTCGACGACCCTGGCGTCGATGATCAACTACGTGAACGAGAACCGGGACGGACACATCATCACCATCGAGGACCCGATCGAGTACTACCACGCGCACAAGCGCTGCGTGGTGACCCAGCGCGAGGTCCACGTCGACGTCCCGAGCTTCTCCGAGGCGATCCGCCGGGGCCTGCGCCAGGACCCCGACATCATCCTGGTGGGCGAAATGCGCGACCTTGAGACGATCGAGGCGGCGATCAGCGCCGCCGAGACGGGCCACCTCGTGTTCGGCACGCTGCACACGAACAGCGCCGCGAAGACGGTCGACCGCATCGTCGACGCGTTCCCGGCGAACATGAAGGACATGATCCGGACGCAGCTCGCCTCGTCGCTGGTCGCCGTCATCTCCCAGGTCCTCTGCAAGAAGATCGGCGGCGGCCGCGTCGCCGGGTACGAGATCATGGTCAACACGAGCTCGATCGCCTCCCTGATCCGCGAGAACAAGACCTTCCGCATCAACTCCGACATCCAGACGGGCGCCAACCTGGGGATGATCACGATGGACACGCACCTCATGAACCTCGTGAACCGGGAGCTCGTCTCGCCCGACGAGGTGCTGGACAAGGCCCAGGACCCCGTGGCGATGAGGGACCGGCTCGTGCAGATGGGCGCGAGGCTTCGGGAGCTCTGACACCGGCCCGGGCTCAGGGCGGGAGCCGCTTGACGAGCAGCGGCACGTCAAGGCCGAGGATCCTCTCGGTGAAATCGTCGCCGGGCTGCGCGTTGCGGAGCGCCCGCTGGACCATCCCCATCCTTGCGTCCAGCTCGTCCACCTTCGAGACAAAGACCGCCTCGGGCGTCGCCGCGAGCACGGCCGCCCCCCATTCGAGCTTCCCCTGGTGGCTCAGGATGATGTGCTCGAGCCGCTCGGTCCGGTCCGGGTCGAGCTTCGCCTTGATCGCGGCCCGCCGCACGAGCTGGTATCCCAGCACCACGTGGCCCTGGAGGATGCCGCGCCGTCCCCGCTTCGCCGCGAGCGCCCCCTCGTACTCGATGGTCTTTCCCGTGTCATGGAGGAGGATGCCCGCCATCGCAAGGTCCGGGTCCACCTCGGGATAGAGGGGCAGGAGCGCCCTGGCGGCGCGCGCCATGTGGATCGTGTGCTCGAGGAGCCCGTGACGGTAGGCGTGGTGCATCATCGTGGCCGCCGGCGCCGTGCGGAACGCCTCGCCGACCTCGTCCAGCACGTGCCGCACCGTCGCCCTGAGCTCGCCCTGCCGGATCGATTCGACGAAGCCGTCGAGCTCCTTCCAGAGCCCGTCCGCGTCCTCGGGCGCCGTCTCCACGAGGTTTGCGACGACCTCGGGCGACGACAGCTCCTCGGGGGGCACGACCGAGGCGCGCGACAGCTTCGGGGAGAGCCGGCCCTGGTAGGAGTCCGTCCTGCCCTCGACGCGGATCACCGCGCCTTCCCCCGCCGAGCGGACGACCTCGAACGCGGGGCTGTCCGAGAACACGGTGCAGCTGAACGATCCCGTCCGGTCTCCCAGCTCGGCGTTCAGGTACGGGTTGCCGTTCGAGGCCGTCTTGGTCGCGAGCTTCCTCAGGACGAGGATGCTCGCGAACGGGCGGCCGGCGGGGGCGTCCGCGGCCTTCAGGTCGCGCACCGACGAAAGGGGGGAGGGGGATTCAGGCATGTTTCTTGACGAGTTCCGTGTAGGCTTTGAAGAAGGGATGGGCCGCGCCGCCCAGGATCGAGTAGAAAACGGTTTCCGCGGGCAGGATGTGGGCGCCGGCGCGGGCGAGCGCGTCCAGGCATGCCCTGGCGTCGGCTTCGCGCCGGGCCCCGACGCAGTCGGCGAGCACCGTGACCGAGAGGGAGGACTGGAGCGCGTCGACCGCGGTCTGGTAGACGCAGACGGGGGTCTCCACGCCGCAGAGGAGCAGGTGCTCGATGCGGCCGCCCGCCGTCAGCAGGAGATGCGCCGGGCTGCCGGGCGCCAGGGCGGAAAACGCGTCCTTGGGGTGGACCTCGGGCGCCTCGACGAGGGCCAGCAGGGACGGGTCGGTCGCGCCGAGCTTCTGCGGCACCTGCTCGGTGAAGGCCACCGGGATCCCGAGCCCGAGCGCCGAGGAGACCGCGAACCGGCACCTTCCGAGGACCTGCGCGCCGTGCGCGACGGCGCGCAGGAACACCGGCTGCAGGTCAAGGCAGAGCAGCAGGGCTCCCTCGGCGGGTCTGTCGGGCTTCACGTGAAATAGCGCTGGCGGGCCTTGACCTGGACAAGCCGCTTTTCAGGCAGCACGAGGGCGGTGAGGCTTCCGCCGAGGACGCAGCCGGTGTCGATCCCGATGGACCACTTGAGCTTGTAGACCTCGGGCCTCGGCGTGTGGCCGTAGACGACGAAGGGCGGCCCGCCCCAGAGGTCGGCCCACGGGGGCGCGTCGGGCGCGTCGGCGCGCTTCCTCGGCCTGCCGTCGCTGTCGACGACCTGGATCCGGGTGACCACCTCGGCGGGCTGCTTCTGCCAGGGCTCGTTGGGGAGGAACCCGCCATGGACGAAGACCGTGTTGAGCTCGGGCTCCTCGAAGGTGAGGGGCATCGACTCCAGGTAGGCCCAGTCCTCGGGGCGCAGCCGGTCGAAGGTCTCGAGGTCGCGCTCCTTGATGTACTTCCTGTCCCCGGTCCTTCGGTACTTGAGCAGCCTGAGCTCGTGGTTGCCCAGGAGGGAGGTGGAGCCCGCCGCGCGGGCGAGGTCGATCACCCGGTTGCTGTCCGGGCCGCGGTTGACAAGGTCCCCGAGGAGCACGAGACGGTCGCCGCCCTGGAGCTCGAGCAGCTCGAGCATCTCGGCGAATTCGATGTGGCAGCCGTGGATGTCGCCAACGGCAATGAGGCGTCCGGTCATGGATGAAACTGCCGCGAGTGGCGTTGCGGCGCAAATTTGCTAGCGTCCACCCGGCGTGGAAGTAAACAAGAAAGGCTCCAGACCATGGAATTGAACCTGCAACCCCGGGCCGCGGCGTGTTTCGTGTGCGGCCAGCCCTTCCGCGAGGGAGACCGCGTCGCGAGCCTCCTGGCGAGGACGGATGCCGGGGCCGTCGTGCGGTACGACGCTCTCGAGTCCCATGCGGGCTCGCTCCATCCCGAGGGCTTTGTCGCCTGCCGCTGGGTCCAGGTCTTCAGGCCTCCGCAGAAGGAGGAGAACGCGGAGCGGGCGCTCAAGCTCACGGCCGAGACCCTCTTCCTGACCCTCGCCGACCCGTCCACGGAGGCGACCCCCGAGACGGAGCGGCTTGTCCGCTTCCTCGCCCTGATGCTCNNTAAGAGGCTGCTGCGCCCGAGGGGCCGGGCGCCCGACGGGACCCGGGACCTCTACGAGCACGCGCGCACCAAGCAGCTCTACGAGGTTCCCGCGATCGACCTGAGCCCGGAGTTCTTCGTCGCCGTGCGGGAGCAGCTCTCGGTTCTCGTGGGAGAGCCCAGGGCGCCGCAGGCACCCGAGGTGCCGGCTTCGACCGGAGCCTGATGGCCTCCCTGCGCCTTGAGCTGCCCGCTCCGGCCGTTGGCCGCGTCGGGGCCCTGGATGAGCTCAAAGGGGTGGCGATCCTCCTGATCATCCTGTACCACGCGGGCGGGGTGCTGGGCCTGGAGAACAACGCCCACGGGGACGTGGGGGTCGACATGTTCGTCATCCTGAGCGGGATGGGACTCACGCTGGGTTCAGCGGCCGGGAGCGGGTCCCGGTTTCTCCTGCGCCGGTTCTGGAGGGTCTATCCCGCGTACTGGATCGTGCTCACGGCGCTCCTGGCCGGCGACGCCCTTCTCTGGAACAGGCATTTCTCGACGGCCGACATCACCCTCCATTACCTGGGCGTCCACGCGTGGTTTGGCGACAGGTTCGCCCTGAGCATCAACGACTCTTTCTGGTTCGTCACCCTGATCGTCTCCCTCTACCTGGTCTACGTCCCGCTGCGGCGCTTTGTCGACCGGCCCGACAGGCTCCTCTTCTACGGCGCCCTCGTCTCGATCGTGCCGGCGGTGTTCTATTATCGCATCCGGCAGCCCGTTGGGTTCGACCACCTTTCGCTTCGCATCCCGGGATTCTTCCTGGGGCTGCTGTTCGGCCGCCTGCTCAGGACCGGCCGCCTGGACATCGCCGCGACCCCGGCGCTGGGGGGCGCCTTCCTGATCCTCTTCTACGTGCCCTTCACCCAGAACTTCGTCTTCGCGTCGGTCTGGGTCGGGTTCGCGCTCATGATGGCCTACGCCTACCTGGTGCGGCCGTTCACGAGCCCGGGGACCCGCGGCGCCCTCAGGTTCCTCGGCGACCGGTCCCTGGAGATCTTCCTGATCCACCAGCCCCTCCTCCGCGAATACAACAGCTACGTCCAGCGGCACCTGTTCCCGGGCTCGGCCTTGACCCCCGGCTCGCTCATCGTCGGGATGATCGTCGGCCTGGCGGTCACGGTGGCGCTGAGCGACGGGCTCCACAGGCTGCTCAGGCGCCTCCCGGGGCGCGCGCCCGACCGCCCGCCGCCGGATGGGATTGCCTCGATGTAATGCTCACAAAGGAACGCTTCCCGGGGCCCGGCGGGACCTCGATATATGCCCTCGACATGATTTCCCAGGGCGGTAGGGTCGCGGCCGACGATCCTGTTCAGCATCAGTCCAGATGAAGCCTTCAAAGGAGGAAAATTGACATGCCGACGTCTTCTTGTCCGTGGTCCGAACAGAGGGAGATTCGCGTGCCGGCCACCGGCGAAGTGGTGGTCGAGGCGGTCGGAGCCGGCTACTGGGAGGTCGAACGGGCCGCGGAGCTTAAGGGGTACGAGCTCATGGAGGACGTCTTGAAGCAGTTCGATAAGTGGTACCGCAGCATCACGTGCGAGGGAGACTGCAAGAAGGCCGGCGACGAATGCCAAAAGGCGTTTCTTTGGATCGGGCCGCCGGATGTCGTCAAGACGGCGGCCAAGACCGTCAAGGGCGGCCGTTGGAAAAGCACATGGCAGATAGAGCTGCACGCTGTCGGGACGCTGAAGATCATGTGCCAGTGCGCCCCGCCGCGTCACGGCGGCACGATCGTGGTCCGCTGAGGCGCCGCCGCGGCGCAGGTTCGGCCTGACCCGCGCCTACACCCGGACCGGCACGCCCTGCTCCGAGAGGTATCGCTTGACCCCGGGGATCGTGAGGGTCCCGAAATGGAAGAGGGAGGCCGCGAGGACGGCGCTGGCGCGGCCCCTGCCGAGCACGTCGGCGAAGTGCTCGAGGCGCCCGGCGCCCCCGCTCGCCACCACGGGCACCGGCACCGCGTCGCTCACCCTGCGGGTGAGCTCGATGTCGTAGCCCGCCTGCGTGCCATCCCGGTCCATGCTCGTGAGGAGGATCTCGCCGGCCCCCATCTCGACGCCCTTGACGGCCCACTCGACGGCCTCGAGGCCGGTGGGGTTGCGCCCGCCGTGGGTGTGCACGCGCCAGCGCGTGCCGTCGCCGGGCTCCAGCTTCGCGTCGATCGCGAGGACGATGCACTGGGACCCGAAGCGGTCGGAGGCCTCCAGGATGAGGCCCGGGTCGGCGATCGCCGCCGTGTTGAGGGAGACCTTGTCCGCGCCGGACCTGAGCATCGCCCCGATGTCATCGGCCGAGCGCAGGCCGCCGCCGACCGTGAGCGGCATGAAGCAGGCCTCGGCGGTGCGCCGCACGACGTCGAGGATGATGCCGCGATCCTCGTGGCTCGCCGTAATGTCGAGGAAGGTCAGCTCGTCGGCGCCGGCCGCGTCATAGGCGATCGCCGCTTCGACCGGATCGCCGGCGTCGCGCAGATTGACGAAATTGACGCCCTTGACGACCCGGCCGTCCTTGACGTCGAGGCAGGGAATGACGCGGACCTCGAACATTTTTCAAGCAGCCTGGGCTGCGCGGACAAGCTGTAACGCCGCCGCCGCATCGAGCCTGCCATCGTAGAGCGCGCGGCCGACAATGGCGCCTGCGAGCTTGTTCGCGCGCGGCGCCAAGAGCGCGCGCACATCATCAAGCGACGCCAGGCCGCCCGACGCGATGACCGGGATCGCCACCGCGTCGGCGAGCGCGAGCGTGGCCTCGAGGTTGAGGCCCTTGAGCATGCCGTCGCGCGCGACATCGGTGTAGATCAAAGCGGCGACGCCGGCATCTTCGAACCGCCTCGCGAGATCGAGCGCGGAAAGTTCGGCGGTCTGCGCCCAACCCTCGACCGCGACCTTGCCGTCGCGTGCATCGAGTCCGACGGCGATGCGGCCGGGATACTTTTTCGCCGCTTCTTTCACCAATGCCGGATCGCGCACGGCGGCGGTGCCGATAATGACGCGGGCGACGCCGTTTCCGAGCCATTTCTCGACGGTCGCGCGGTCGCGGATGCCGCCACCGAGTTGCAGCGGAATCTTCACCGCGGCGAGGACGCGATCGATGGCCGCGGCGTTCATCGGCCGGCCGGCAAACGCACCGTCGAGATCGACGACGTGCAGATAGTCGAAGCCCTGCGCCACGAAGCTGCGGGCCTGCTCGGCCGGGTCGCGATGAAAAATCGTCACGCGCGCCATGTCTCCTTGTTCCAGGCGCACGCAAAAGCCATTCTTCAAATCGATCGCGGGAAAGAGGATCACGGCTTCCACTTGAGAAAATTGGCGATCAGCGCCAGCCCGAGCTTTTGGCTCTTCTCGGGATGGAATTGCGTGCCGAAAATGTTGTCGCGCGCCACGATCGCGGTGACGGCGCCGCCATAGTCGGC
>PLKS01000247.1:2272-2694 GCA_003140665.1 Opitutaceae bacterium | reverse complement strand
CCGGCTCGGCCTTGTCGCGGCGGGGCTACTTGCCGCAGCGGCCACGCGCGCCGACGACGCCGGGAGCATAGCGGGCAAGCCCCTCGCGCCGCGGCCATTCCCGCGCGGAAAGACGATGTTCGTCGAGCTGCCGGCCGACGAGACCGGCGTGCGGACGGAGAACAAGTACGCCGACCCGAGGATGCACGGCGACCTCTACGAGGAGTTCGAGACCTCGTCGGTGGGCACCGGGATCGCGATCGGCGACTATGACGGTGACGGGCTCCCCGACATCTACGTCGTCAGCAAGACCGAGGGCTGCCGCCTCTTCCGCAATCTCGGCGGATACAAGTTCGAGGACGTGACGGAAAAGGCGGGCGTCGGCGCCACGCAGGGCGTCTGGAACCAGGGGGCCACCTTTGTCGACATCAACAACAGCGGGC
>PLKS01000247.1:0-2252 GCA_003140665.1 Opitutaceae bacterium | reverse complement strand
GCGACTACGACCGCGACGGGTGGCTGGACCTGTACATCGCCACCAACATCCTCAACATCACGGCCCAGCCGAACGGCCAGCGGGGCATCCTTTTCCACAACAACCGAAACGGCACGTTCACGAACGTGANNGACCTCTACGTCGCGAACGACTACGGCTTCCCCGACAGGCTCTACCACAACAACCGGAACGGGACCTTCACGGACACCCTCGACCGCGTGCTGCCGCACACCTCGTTTTCCTCGATGGGCGCGGACCTGGGCGACGTGAACAACGATGGCTTCATCGACTTCCTCGTCGCCGACATGGCCGCGACCTCGCACGCGCGGGACCAGCATTCCATCGCCGACGCGCGCGGCCGCACCGAGGAGGAGCCGAACTCCGCCCCGAAATACCACAGGAACGCGCTCCTCCTCAACACGGGCACGGACGCCTTCCAGGAGGGCGCCTACCTCGCCGGGATCGCCGCCACCGACTGGACATGGTCGGTGCGGCTCGAGGACCTGGACAACGACGGCCACGTCGACCTTTTCGTTACGAATGGATTCCCGCGGGACCCGGGGGCCGACACCGTCCTGCGCATGATGCGCGCCGAGACGCCCGCCGAGCGGATCCGGATCATGTACCAGAGCCCGCCCCAGGCGGAGCGTCACCTCGCCCTGCGCAACATGGGGGACCTGCGGTTCGAGGACGTGAGCACGGAATGGGGGATCGGCAGGAAGGGAGTGAGCTTTGGAGCCGCGCTCGGCGACCTGAGCGGGGATGGCAACCTCGACATCGTCTACTCGAACTACCACGCGGGGGTCACGGTCCTGCGCAACGACTGCGACACGGGCCATGTCGCCAACATCGACCTCCGGGGGACCGTCTCCAACCGCTATGGCGTCGGCGCCACGGTCCGGGTGGAAAGCGCGCTGGGAGTCCAGGTGCGGCAGCTCACGCTCGCGCGCGGGTATATGTCGAGCAGCGAGCCCATGCTCCATTTCGGATTCGGCGCGGACACGACGATACGGCGCATGGTGGTCACGTGGCCCAGCGGCCACGTCCAGGCGTTCGAGAACCTCGCCGTCGACCGGCGCTACACCATAACGGAGCCCTCGGCGCCCATCGCCATCCCCGCGACCCCGCCGCGGGCCCCCGGCCAGTTCGAGGAGGTGGGCCGCGCCACCGGGCTCTCGCTTTATTCCCACGAGGAGGCCGTCGACGAGTTCGTCGGGCAGCGGCTCATCCCGTTCCGCCAGAATCCGCACGGCCCGGCGCTTGCCGTCGGGGATGTGTTCGGGAACGGCCGCGACGACATCGTCCTCGGCGGCACGACGCGCGATTCCCTGCGGATCGTGCACGCGGCGCCCTCGGGCGAGTACCTCGTTGCGGACTCGACGGCGGTCCCGACGGGCACGACCGTCGACGACGGGCCGGTGCTCCTGTTCGATTCCGCGGGGACCGGAAGGCAGGATCTCCTCGTGACCAAGGGTGGCAATTCGCTCCCTGCCGGCGCCCAGGAGTACCAGCCGAGGCTCTACCTGAACGACGGCCACGGCGGCTTCCGCGCCGCCCCCGATGACGCGCTGCCCCCGCTTCCCGTGAGCGCGGGCGCGGTCGCGGCGGCCGACTTCGACCACAGCGGCCGCCTCGGAGTGTTCATCGGCGGCCGCGTCCAGCCCGGCCAGTATCCCCTCCCCCCGCGGAGCGCGCTCCTCGCCAACCGCGGCGGCAGGTTCGAGGACGTGACCGACGCCCTGGCGCCGGGCCTTCGCGAGGTGGGGATGGTGACCTCGGCCCTGTGGACGGACGTCGACGGCGACGGCTGGCNNACGGCTGGCCCGACCTGCTGCTCGCGCTGGATTGGGGCGGAGTGAGGTATTTCCACAACAACCAGGGAAAGGGCTTTGAGGACTGGTCCGAGAGGGCCGGCTTCGCCTCCGCCGGGACCGGGTGGTGGACCTCGATCGCGGCCGCGGATTTCAACGGCGACGGTCGGATCGACTACGTCGTCGGCAACGTGGGCCTGAACTCGATCTACACCGCCGATCCCGTCCATCCCGCGCTGCTCTTCTACGGCGAGTTCAGGGACTCGGGGCCGAAGCAGATCGTGGAGGGGTACTATGAGGGGAACACGCTCTACCCCAGGCGCAGCCGCCGGGATCTCGGCGCCGCCCTGCCGGCGATCCTGAAGCGCTTTCCCACGTTCGACTCCTACGCCAAGGCCACGCTGGGCGAGATCGTGGGTGACGACAGGCTGGCGAAGGCCC
>PLKS01000079.1 GCA_003140665.1 Opitutaceae bacterium | reverse complement strand
AGGTAGTAGGCGTGCTCCCAGACATCGAGCCCGATGACGGGTTTTCCGGCGATGCCGGCGACTTCCTTGCCCATGATGGGGCTGTCCTGGTTCGCCGTGGAGCCGATCGCGAGCTTCTTGCCGGAGGAGACATACAGCCACGCCCAGCCGGACCCGAAGCGGGTCGTCGCGGCCTTCCCGAACTCCTCCTTGAACTTGTCGAATGAGGTGAATGCGGAAGTGATCGCGTCGGCGAGCGCGCCCTTCGGGGCGACGCCCTTGCCCGGGCCCATGATTGTCCAGAAGAACGAATGGTTGCTGTGGCCGCCGGCATTGTTTCGAAGGCCGGTGCGGATCGCCTCGGGAACCTTTGAAAGGTCCGCGATCAGCGCGTTGACGTCGAGGGCCGCAAGGGCCGGCTGGTCGGCCAGCAGCTTGTTGGCATTGGTGATGTAAGCCTGGTGGTGCTTGGTGTAGTGGATCTCCATCGTCTTCGCGTCGATGTGGGGAGCCAGCGCGTCGTATGCGTAGGGCAGCTTCGGAAGTTCGTAGGCCATCCCCAAACCTTGCACTCAAGCATCCGTGCGTCAACTGCCTCGGGCCGTTTTGGAGGGCGCCGCCGGTGGCGCCGTCAGGGCTCGCCCGGCCCCGCCCGCTTGACCCTAAAAAACGCCTGGATCAGCTCCCGGCATTCGGCCTCGAGCGGCCCTCCCGCCGTCACCGCGAAATGATGGTTGGACCGGGGTAGGTCGTTGAGGTTGGCCGCCCCCCCTAGGCAGCCCATCTTCGGGTCGGGCACCGCGAAACAGACCCGCTTCACCCGCGACATCACCATCGCCCCCGAGCACATGGGGCAGGGCTCCTTGGTCACGTAGACGGTGGCGTCCTCAAGCCTCCAGTCGCCGAGCCTCGACGACGCCTGGGTCAGGGCGAGCATCTCGGCGTGCGCGGTCGGATCCCCCGACTTCTCGACGCGGTTGTGGGCGGCGCCGATGACCTCGCCCCCGGACTCGATCACCGCCCCGATCGGCACCTCGTCCTCGCGCCACGCGTCTATCGCCCGGTTGTAGGCGAGGCTCATGAAGAACGCGTCGTCGCGGACGAGCTGCGACGGATATCGCTTCTCGAACGGGCAGTTGGAGATCTCGGGAGCGGCCACTGCCCCGATCAATCGCAAATCCGCCAAATGGGCAAACCCTCGATGGGACCGGTGGCTGATCCGCCAGGGTGCAGCCGAATAATCCGTCGGTCGCTCTGTTGCGGCTTGCCGAGCGGCGCGCCATTGCGAAACTTTGGCGATCCGCCGCCCTATGAAACCCCCGACGCCCCCCAGTTCCGCGCACCGATGCCTGCCGGCCATGCTGGCCGCCGCCTCCCTCGTCGTCACCGGATGCTTGATGCGCGCGAATTTTTCCGCGAACGTGACCACGGCGGACGGCGTGCAGATGGAGGTGCCGCTCAATACTGCCCCGGCGAAGGTCGAGGACGACGCGATGATCGTCAAGAGGTTCCAGTTTGCGCCGTGGGCGATGGGAACCGGCAAGGGGCTCGCCTTCGCGTTCCAGCTGGAGTTCAAGCACGGCGCAAGGCCCGTGGAGATCACGGTCGATGACGTCTCCGACACCCCCATCCTGAGCATCTACACCGACAAGGCGCCCATTCTGATAAAGGACGTCTGGAACGGGGTTTCCATCGCGCACAACCCCGCGGACGAATACGTCAAATGGATCATGACGCTCGAGAACAACGTCAAGGTCTACCGGTTCACCGTGAGGCTGAAGGACGGGACGACCCACGTGCTCCGGTATCCGATTTTCGCGCCCGCAAACATGAAGGCATTCATGAGGACGCAGCTCGGCGTCTGAACGGGGGGGCGCGGGCCGCGGCCAGATCGCGGCGGGGATCCCGGCCGGCCGGCCATCGCCTGAGACGTAAATCCTTGACTCGACGGAGCGGATGACGCCTTTAGACATTTCGTCTGAAACCCTCCCATATCGATTCATGACCCAAGCCCCGTCGACCGGAGCCTGCGCGCACCATGCCTGACAACGACGCGATAGAAGTCGAGGGCAAGGTCGTGGCCGTCCTTCCGGGCACGATGTTCAAGGTGGAATTGCTGAAAAGCCCGGGCCACGTGGTCTTGGCGCACATCTCGGGCAAGCTGAGGAAGAATTTCATCAAGATTGCCGCCGGGGACACGGTGAAGATGGAGATGAGCCCGTACGACCTCGAGAAGGCGCGGATCACGTTCCGCATGAAGGAGCAGGGCGGATCGCCCGCTCCGCCCCCGCGCCGCCGCTACTGAGGCGGGCCGGCAGGCCCCATGCAGGCAAGCGCATTTGCGTCGGACATCGACGCATATCTCGCGTACATAGACCTTGAGCGTGGACTGTCGCGCAACACCCGCGAGAGCTACCGCCGCGACCTTGAGCAATGCGCGGCCTTCGCCGCGGGCCGGGGCGCGGCGGGCTGGCGAGCCGTCACGGCCGACCTGGCGGGGGCCTGGATCCGGTCGCTCGGCCGGCGCACGGCCGCGTCCAGCCAGGCGCGCAAGCTCACCGCGCTCAGGATGTTCTCGAGGTTCCTGGTCCGCGAGGGCCTGCGCCCCGACGATTTCACGGCGCTGCTGTCCGGCCCCAGGCTTGTCCGCCGGCTTCCGCAGTCCCTCTCGGAAGCCGAGACCGGACGGCTCCTCGCGTCCCCCTCGGGCGGCGATCCCGCGTCCCTGCGCGACCGCGCCCTGCTCGAGCTGTTCTACTCCAGTGGGCTGCGGGTCTCCGAGCTGGCTGCGCTGACGCTCCAGCAGGTGGACCTCCAAAGCGGGTTTGCCCGGGTCTTCGGCAAGGGATCGAAGGAGCGCGTCGTGCCGATGGGGGCCAGGGCGCGCGACGCGCTCGGGACCTGGATCGCCTCGGGCCGGCCGCACTTCGTGAAGCCGCGCACGAGGAGCGAGCTCTTCCTCGGGAGCCGCGGGACCGGGCTCTCGAGGGTTTCGCTCTGGTCGATCGTCAAGAAGCACGCAAAGCGGGCCGGGATCACCAAGTCCGTGAAGCCCCACCTCCTGCGCCACACCTTCGCCACCCACCTCCTGTCGGGCGGGGCCGACCTCCGCGCGATCCAGGAGATGCTGGGCCATGCCAGCATCTCCACGACCCAGATCTACACGGCGGTCGAGGGCAGGCGGCTCCTGGACCAGCACGCCCGGTTCCATCCCCGCAACCGCGAGAAATGATCCGGGAGGCGGCCCAAAAACCTTGACCGGTTTGCGATTCGCGGCGTGATCCTCTGCCTTTACGGTCCGTGAAGATCAAAGTCTACGTAACGCCCAAGAGGAACGTCCTGGATCCCCAGGGAGCCGCGGTCGGGCACGCGCTCGAGAGCCTGGGGCTCTCGGGGCTAAAGGGGTCCCGGGTGGGCAAGGTGGTTGAGCTGGACGTCGAGGGCGCCGACAGCCCGCAGTTCCGCGCGCAGCTGGACAAGCTCTGCCGCGACCTGCTGAGCAACCCGGTGATCGAGGACTACCACTACGAGATAGCGGGCGCCTGAGCGGACGCACGATGGACATCGCCGTTCTGCAGTTTCCCGGGTCCAACTGCGACCAGGACGCGTTCCAGCTTTTTTCCCGCGGCCTCCGCCTCCCGACCCGCTACGTCTGGCACAAGGACACGCGGCTCGGCGGGGCGGACCTTGTGGTGCTCCCCGGGGGTTTCTCGTACGGCGACTACCTGCGCTGCGGCGCGATCGCCCGCTTCTCGCCGGTGATGGGAGCCGTCCTGGAATACGCGCGAAAGGGCGGCCTGGTCCTCGGGATATGCAACGGCTTCCAGATCCTCTGCGAGGCGGGCCTCCTGCCCGGCGCGCTGATCCGCAACAGCTCGCTCGAATTCCGCTGCATGACGTGCGAGCTCTCGGTGGAGGACGCCGGGCCGGCCTTCAATCCCGGGGCGCTCGGGGACCGGATCCGGCTTCCCATCGGGCACGGGGAGGGCAACTACAGGATCGACGAGGCGGGCAGGGCGAGGCTCGAGGCCAACCGGCAGGTCCTCCTGCGGTACCGCGAGAATCCGAACGGCTCGCTGGAGGGCATCGCCGGCGTGCGCAACGAGGGCGGCAACGTGTTCGGGATGATGCCCCATCCGGACAGGGCATTCGAGCGGTTTCATCCCAGCCGCGATGGGCTTTCCGTGGCGCGCGCGGTGCTGGCGGCCAGGTTCCCCGACTTGATCCGGCAATCCGCATGAAACGAGCGGGGCTTCCTCCCAATCCCGACCCGGTCCTCAATCAGCTTGTCACGCCGGAGCTGGTGAAGAAGCATGGGCTCCTGCCGGACGAGTTTGAGCAGGCCCGGCGGCACCTGGGAAGGGACCTGACGCTCACGGAGCTCGGTATCTTCTCGGTGATGTGGTCGGAGCATTGCTCGTACAAGAACACGAGACCGCTCCTCAAGGGGTTCCCTACCGAGAAATCCGGGGCGACCGCGGAGTTCGGGCGGGTGCTCGTGAAGGCGGGCGAGGAGAACGCGGGCATCATCGACGTGGGCGACGGCTGGGCCATCGCGTTCAAGATCGAGTCCCACAACCACCCGAGCGCGATCGAGCCGTTCGAGGGCGCAGCGACCGGGGTGGGCGGGATCATCCGCGACATATTCACGATGGGTGCGCGTCCCGTCCTCCTCACGAACTCGCTGCGGTTCGGCGAGCTGGACTCCGCGGCCACCCGGCGGCTCCTCAGGGGCGTCGTCGCCGGGATAGCCCATTACGGGAACTGCGTCGGCGTGCCCACCGTCGGGGGCGACATCTACTTCGACCGCTCCTACGAGGGCAACCCGCTGGTCAACGCGCTGTGCCTGGGGACGCTNNGCGTCGAGGGAGCTGAGCGCCGAGAGCGCGGCGGACCGCCCGGCGGTCCAGAAGGGCGACCCTTTCATGGAGAAGCTCCTCATAGAGGCGTGCCTCGAGATGATGGCGGTGCCCGGCCTTGTCGTCGGGATCCAGGACATGGGGGCGGCGGGGCTCACGTGCTCCACGTGCGAGACCGCTAGCCGGGGCGGCGCGGGAATCGAGATCGAGCTCGACCGTGTTCCGCAGCGCGAGCCGGGCATGAATTCCTACGAGATCATGCTCTCGGAGTCGCAGGAACGGATGCTCGTCATCGTACAGGCGGGGCGCGAGGGCGAGATCGAGGAGGTCTTCGCGAAGTGGGACCTGCACGCATCGCGCGTGGGCTCGGTCACGGACACCGGCCGGATGGTGGTCAGGCACCACGGGGTCCCCGTCGCGGACATCCCGGCCTCGGCGCTGACGGACGGGGCGCCGGTCTACCAGCGGGAGGCAAGGAGGCCCGCGTACCTGGACGAGTCGTCTCGCTGGACGCCGGAAGGCGCCGGCCTGGCCGACGTCGGCATCGCCGGCGCGCAGGCCGCGCTCCCAAGGCTCCTTTCCCACCCGACGATAGCCTCCAAGCGATGGGTGTACCGCCAGTACGACCACATGGTCCAGCACGGGACCGTCGTGCTGCCGGGCAGCGACGCCGCGGTGGTGCGGCTGCGCCTCGGCCCTGGCGAGAAGTTCATCGCGATCAGCAACGACTGCAACGGGCGGTACTGCTACCTGAACCCGCGACGGGGCGCGATGATCGCGATGGTCGAGTGCCTGCGGAACCTCGTGTGCGCGGGGGCGACGCCGCTGGCGATGACCGACAACCTGAATTTCGGCAACCCGTACAAGCCCGAGAATTTCTACCAGCTCAAGGAGTGCGTGGCCGGCCTCGCCGAGGCGTGCCGCTTCTTCGACGTCCCGGTGGTGGGCGGCAACGTGTCGCTCTACAACGAATCGCCCGCGGGCGCCATCGACCCGACGCCCACCGTCTCGGTGGTCGGGTTCATCGAGAGCGAGGCGCACATCACGCGCCAGTTCGCCGGGTCGCCGGGCGGGCGGCTGATCCTCCTCGGGGGGGCGCCGTCCGAGATCGGGGGCAGCCAGTTCCTGGGGATCATCCACGGGATGAAGACGGGCGACGCGCCCGCGGTGGACCTCGACGCTGAAAAGGCCCTTCAGGGTTTCCTCCTCGGGCAGATAAAGGCGGGAAGGGTGGGCGCCGCGCACGACCTGAGCGAGGGCGGCCTCCTCGTGGCGGTCTGCGAGATGCTTTTCGGCCCCGCGCCCTTGGGGGCGGAACTCGACCTCTCGGGACTTCCGGCGCCGCGGCAGGACGCGCTCCTGTTCGGCGAGAGCCAGGGGCGCGTGGTGATATCCGCGGCGCCCGCCGACGAGCCGGCGGTGATGGCGGCGGCGAAGGCGGCCGGCGTACCCGCAAACCCCATAGGGGAGGTCACGGCGAACGGGAAGCTTGGCGTGAGGACGGCGCGGGGGCCGCTTGAATGGGACGTCTCCGTGTTGCGCGTGGGCTGGGAAACCAGCATAGAGACGGCGATGAAGCGTCCCGGACTCGGCTGAGGCACGGCCATGAGCGATTTCCTTTCACACGAATGCGGGGTGGCGCTGGTGCGCCTCCTTAAGCCGCTGTCCCACTACCAGGAGAAGTACGGGACGCCGCTCTGGGGCTTCACCAAGCTTTTCCTCCTGATGGAGAAGCAGCACAACCGCGGCCAGGACGGCGCCGGCGTCGCCTGCGTCAAGTTGGACGTCCCGCCGGGCGAGCCGTTCATGTACCGCGAGAGGAACGTGAAGAGCAACCCGCTCGACCGTATCTTCAAGACCCTCCTCGGCCAGTACAATGACAAGGTGGCGTCGGGCGCGATCCATCCGGAGTTCCCGGAAACGGTGAAGAGGCAGTTCGACTTCGGCGGCGAGCTCTTCCTCGGCCACCTGCGATACGGGACGAGCGGGGGCTACAACCTGAGCGCGTGCCACCCCTATTTCAGGCGCAGCCCGTGGGCCACGCGCAACCTGGCCCTGTGCGGGAACTTCAACCTGACCAACACCGCCGAGCTGAACCAGTCGCTGATCGAGAAGGGCCAGCATCCGGTGTTCGCGACGGACACGCAGGCGATCCTGGAGAAGATCGGGTTCTTCCTGGATGAGGAGCACGAGGACATCTACAGGTACCTGAGGACCCTGAACGTGTCCGGCGACGTGCTCTCCCGCAGGATCAGCGAGGAGCTCGACCTGGTCCGGGTGCTGACGCGCGCCTCGCAGAGGTGGGACGGCGGATACGTGCTGTGCGGGCTCGTCGGGAACGGCGACGCGTTCGTCGCCCGCGATCCGTCGGGGATACGGCCGTGCCACTGGTTCCAGAACGACGAGGTCGTCGCGTTCGCCTCCGAGAGGGCGCCGCTCATGACGGTGTTCGACCTCGCCGTCGGCGACGTGAACGAGGTCGAGCCGGGGCACGTGGTCGTCATCAAGCGCCGGGGGACCGTCTCGGAGCGGGCGTTCCGGAAGGCGCTCCCGCGCGCGTCATGCTCGTTCGAGCGGATCTATTTCTCGCGCGGAAACGACGTCGACATCTACCGGGAGCGCCAGGCGCTCGGCGGCAGGCTTGCCGGGCAGGTGCTCAGGGCGATCGGCCACAACTTCGCGGACACGGTGTTCGGGTTCATCCCCAACACGGCCGAGGTCGCCTACTACGGGCTGATGTCGGCGCTGCGGGCGGTGCGCCGGGACGAGGTCAAGGCGGCGATACTCAAGGCGAGCCGCGCGGGCGGCCTCACCGAGGCCCTGCTCGACGACCTCGTCCTTCGCAACTGGCCGCGCGGCGAAAAGGTCGTCAGCAAGGACATCAAGCTTCGGACATTCATCGGCCAGGAGTCCATGAGGAACCAGCTCGCGAGCCACGTGTACGACATCACGTACGGCTCGGTGCGGGCCGGCGTGGACAGCCTGGTCTGCGTCGACGACTCGATCGTCCGCGGCACCACGCTTCGCCGCTCGATCCTCCGGATACTCGCCCGTCTCAATCCCAGGAAGATCGTGATCGTGTCCACGGCGCCGCAGATCCGCTATCCGGACTGTTACGGGATCGACATGTCGGAGATCGGGAAGTTCGTCGCGTTCGAGGCGGCCGTGGACCTGCTGAAGGAGAGCGGCCGCACCGAGCTGCTCGGGGATGTCTACCGGGCGTGCCGCCAGGAGGTGGAGGAGAAGGGGACGGTAAACCACGTGCGCAGGCTCTACGAGCCCTTCACCGCAGAGGAGATATCCGCGCGGATATCGAAGCTGGTGAGGCCGACCCCCAGCGAGTGGCACGGCGAGATCGAGATCATATTCCAGACGATCGAGAACCTGCACGCGGCCGTCCCCGGCCACACGGGCGACTGGTACTTCACGGGCCACTACCCGACCCCCGGGGGATTCCGGGTGGTGAACCAGGCCTACGTGAACTACTACGAGAAGAGCGAGGGAAGGTCGTACTAGCCATTCTCCATGTCGCTTTCCTACGAGTCCTCGGGGGTGCGGTACGGTCCGCTCGATTCCTTCAAGCGGGCGTGCCAGAAGGCCGCGCGCACGACCACCGACCTGCTGGCCAGCCACGGCTTCAGGGAGCCGGCGACCTCCCGGGGCGAGAGCGCATACCTGATCGAGGCCGATGATCATTTCCTGGCTCACGTCGAGGAGGGTCTCGGCACGAAGAATCTCGTGGCGGACGCGGTCCAGGCCGACGGCGGCCGCTGCCACTACAGGGCCATCGGGATCGACACGGTGGCGACGATCGCGAACGACCTGGTGACGTGCGGCGCCCTCCCGATCGCCGTCGCGATGCACGCGGCCGTGGGGGATTCGGGCTGGTTCGCCGACGAGCACCGCTCGGGGGAGCTGGTGAGGGGATTCGCCGAGGGCTGCCGCGCGGCGGGCGCGGTATGGGGCGGCGGTGAGACGCCCGCGCTCCAGGGGATGATAGAGCGGGGCACGATCGTCCTTGCCGGGTCCGCGATCGGCCGGATCGCGCCGAAGTCTCTCCGGATCACGGGAGACGTCAGGGACGGGGACGCGATCGTGTTCCTGGCGTCCTCGGGGGTGCAGACCAACGGGCTGACGCTTTGCCGGAGGATCGCGGAGGGCCTTCCCGAGCGCTACGCCACCCGCATCGAAGGGCGCGTCACCCTCGGCGAGGCCCTCCTGGAACCGTCGACTTTGTACGTCGCCTTCGTGCGGGAATGCCAGCGTCGGTCGATCCGGCTCAAGTACGCCGCGCACGTCACGGGCCACGGCTGGCGCAAGCTGATGAGGCTCGACGAGCCGTTTGTCTACGAGATCACCGTCCCGCGCCCCCATCCGGCGATCTTCCGTTTCCTGATGGAGTCGGGGCCGGTTGCCCTGCGGGAGGCGTATGCGACTTTCAACATGGGGATCGGGTTCGCGGTCTACGTGGCGCAGCCCGCGGCGGCGGCCGCGCTCGAGGCCGCGCGGGCCACCGGGTACGATGCCTGGGTCGCGGGGAAGGTGCGGGCGGACCGTGGGCGAAAGGCCGTTTCAATCCCGTCCCTGGGCCTGGAATTCGAGGGGGACACGCTGCAGGTGAGGTAGTCCCATCGGTTTGCGCGGTGCCGGTGAAATGGCAAACAGATGGCGGACCGTGAAATTCCCGGGCTGATTGCGGTTTGGCGTTGCAATTGCTATGTTTTGGTTGAGTCCGTGGGGCTGATTGTACCCAGGGTATTCCATCGTCTCATCATGAAAAAGAACACAAAGAACACAAAGACGCCCGCCCCGGCGACCAAGCTCACTGCGCCTGCCCCGGCGCGCAAGTCCACCGTCGCGCCCAAGATCAGGAAGCCGGCGGCGACGTCGCCAGCCTCGCCCGCGATGACCAAACCCAGGCTGGCCGGCGTGTCCATAACGGCGAAGATAGACGCCGGATTCGGCAACGCCCTTTTCATCCGCGGCAGCGGCGCCGGGCTGACCTGGGGCAAGGGGATACCGCTCACCTGCGTCGCAAACGACGCCTGGAGCATCATCCTTCCCGGGGCCGCCAGCCCCTTCGCGTTCAAACTCCTCCTGAACGACGAGAAGTGGTCCGCCGGCAAGGACTACCTTGCGGGACCCGGTGACACGGTGACCGTCAGCCCCGGCTTCTGACTGGGGCCGGCCTTCGGTCGGGATTGATCTCGGCGAGGCGCGCGCCCAGGCGGCGCGNNCCGCCTCGTCGCGATCCTCCATCTCCTCGGCCCCGACCTGCACGATGCGCAGGTGGACGCGCGAGAAGGGCTTCGGGAGGTGGAACCCGTCCCAGCTTGGAACCCTCCAGGACGACTCATAGTCGAACCCCGCGAGCACCACCCGCGAATGCGAGCGGCGCGCCACAATCAGGGCGCCGGGCTTCATCACGTAGACAGGACCGCGCGGGCCGTCCGGCGTGATACCGACGTCGTTCCCGGCGCGGAGCTCCGCGATGAGCGCCGTCGCGGCCTCGCGTCCAAGCCTGCTCGATGATCCCCTGATCACCTTGACGCCGGCGGACGAGTAGAAGGCGCTCAACCACCCGCCGTCGCGGCTCGCGCTGATGAGCCCGCACATCGGATGACCCCCGCGGAAGCGCCGGGCGAGGTCGGCGGCGATGAAGAGCCGGTTATGCCAGAGGATGAAGAGGGTCGGCTGGCCCTGCAGCGTCACGATCCGGAGATCCTCCTCGGGGATCGATACCCTCAGCGTCCTCGCCCAGAGCCGCACGGTTGCCGCCAGGGGCCAGACTGCGATGCGACGCCACAGGGGGAGCTGGTGAATGGGGTTCTCGGGAGGCGTGTTCAGCGTCGCTCTTGTCTCGCAAATGGCGCGTGCCTGTCGAGCCGCATTGACGAACGCGTGTTTTACGGGCACCGAACGGGGAATGATGGCCCTGTGTCCGCACCTGCCTCCCCCGCGACCGGGGCTCGACTGGCGCACCCTCAACGCATTCGCGGACGGGGACCGCGGCGCGCTCTTCTACCATGCGTGCCTGGAGTACGCGAATTCGCTCTGGCACCGGGGGTATGCGGCGAGGGCGATCCTGTGCCTCGACAGGGCTATGGGTGCGGACCTCCGGGGCGATGAGTCCGTCCTATTGGAATGGCCGCTGCCGTACGCGGCCATGATCTGGTTCATGCGGCACACGCCCCAGGGGGTCTTCATCGGCAACCCGCGGGTCCATTTCCAGCACTATGCCGGCCGGATGAATGAGCCGCGTAAGGAGCAGCGGCGTTGGAGGGCCTGGGCCTGCTGGGCGCTTGCGAGAAGGGTCATGCCCGAATTGCACGGCGATCCAAGGCACAAGGTGGCTGAACCTACGGCCACGCAGATCGGGGCGCGC
Source organism: Opitutaceae bacterium (assembly GCA_003140665.1). Lineage (GTDB taxonomy): Bacteria > Verrucomicrobiota > Verrucomicrobiia > Opitutales > Opitutaceae > Palsa-1447. The sequence goes on along the minus strand of PLKS01000079.1, from coordinate 569 downwards.
CTGCAAAGGCACGGGATAGCTGGTGAGGCCGCGCTCTGGCGCTCGGAATTGAAGGGCCTTCGCCACTAGGAGAGGCATGGCGCGGTGGGCGAGACTCGAACTCGCGACCGACGATTTAGAAAACCGTTGCTCTATCCGGCTGAGCTACCACCGCTTATTATTGAACAACAAGACTATACGACTACTTTGACGCAAGCAGAAAAAATGGATGTGTAACCCGTCTTTTCATCCGGTCGAATACAAAACGCGTTGGCGACCCCTTCAAGGAACCAGCCCGTGTTTCAATAGCACCGCTTTCAACTTTTCAACATCGGGCGGTCCACCGGCATTCACGAGGGCTGCCGTCTCCTTGAAGAAATCCCGGCCGAGCAACGCCGGAGTAATGATGGCCAGCGCCTTCGCATCGGTCGGCTTTAGGTTGTTGAAACCATGAACCGCCCCGCGCGGAATGAAACAAGATTCCCCCGGGCCAATATCCACCGGGTTTCCCTCCACAGTGAACGTCACCACGCCGGTCACACCATAAATGGTCTCGTCGTAATGCTGGTGCGAATGAGGCACTGGCACTG
>PLKS01000189.1:32370-32545 GCA_003140665.1 Opitutaceae bacterium | reverse complement strand
CGAGGACCTCGACAACGACGGCCGCCTTGACGTCTTCGTCACAAACGGGATGTACCGGGAGACCAACAACGCCGACGTGATGGCCCGGATGATGATGGCGGATTCGCCGGCCGCCAAGGTGGAGATCCAGCGCGCGGGTCCCGAGCTGGCCGAGCAGCACCTCGCCTTCCGCAAC
>PLKS01000189.1:0-32359 GCA_003140665.1 Opitutaceae bacterium | reverse complement strand
GACCTGGACGGCGACGGCAACCTCGACATCGTCTATTCAAACTACCGCGGGGGGGTCACGCTCCTGCGCAACGACTCGGACTCGGGCCACAGGGTCACCATCGAGCTCCGCGGCACGCGCTCGAACCGGTTCGGCGTGGGCTCCCTCGTGCGGATCGAGACGGATTCCGGGATCCAGGTGCGCCCGCTCGTGCTTTCGCGCGGCATTCTCTCCAGTTCCGAGCCGATAATCCACTTTGGCTTGGGGAGCGATGCGCTCATCAAGCGCCTCACGGTCAGCTGGCCGAGCGGGGTAACCCAGATATTTGCCGACTTGTCGGCCGACAGGCGGTACACGATCACGGAGCCCCGCACGGCCGCCTCGCCCGAGGCGCGCGCCGATGCGGCCCGGGGCCAATTCACCGAGGTGAGCCAAGGCGCGAAGCTCTCGCTGCGGTCGCGGGAAATCGCGGTGGACGAGACCGCGGAGCAGCCCCTGCTGCCCGTGCGCCAGAACCGCCGCGGCCCCGCTCTCGCCGTCGGCGACATCAACGGCGACGGCAGGGATGACTTGGTTCTGGGGGGAACGCCCCTCGATCCCGCAAGGATCCTCCTGGATGGCTCCGCTTCCCGCTTTTATTCTTCCGATTCCTCCCTGCTAGCGACCGAGGGCCCGCTGAGCGACGGGCCCATCCTCCTATTCGACGCGGTCGGCGACGGCACCAACGACTTGCTTGTCACAAAGGGCGGCAGCAGCCGCCCGGCCGGTTCCCCCGACTTCCAGCCTAGGCTGTTCCTGAACGACGGGTACGGAGTGTTCCGCAGGGCGCCCGCCAATGTCCTTCCGCCGTTGGCCATCAGCGCGGGCGCGGTTGCGGCGGCCGACTTCGACCGGAGCGGACGCCTGGGGTTTTTCCTGGGGGGCCGCGTTCTGCCGGGGGACTACCCGCTGGCCCCGCGGAGCGCCCTCCTCGCAAATCGCGGGGGAAGCTTCGAGGACGTGACCGATGCGCTTGCGCCGGGGCTACGCGAGGTGGGGTTGGTGACCGGGGCGCTGTGGAGCGACGTGGACGGCGACGGCTGGCCCGACCTCCTTGTCACGCTTGAGTGGGGTCACGTGAAGTATTTCCACAACAACAAGGGCGGGGGTTTTGAGGACTGGACCGAAAGGGCGGGATTCGCGTCGGCGGGCACGGGTTGGTGGACCTCGATCGCAGCGGCGGACTTCAACGGCGACGGCCGGCCCGATTACGTCGTCGGCAATGTCGGCCTGAACACCCAGTACCGCGCGAGCCCCGACCGTCCGGCGCTGCTCTTTCACGGCGATTTCAGGGGCGACGGCGTGCCGCAGCTGATCGAGGCCTATTACGAGGGGGACCGCCTTTATCCCTGGCGGACACGTCACGATCTCGGAGCGGTGATCCCGTCGATCCTGAAGCGCTTTCCGCGAAATGACTACTACGCGCGGGCGACGCTGGGCGAGATCGTAGGGGAGGACCGGTTGGCCGCCGCGCGCCGGTTCGCCGCGACGGAGCTGCGAAGCGGCGTCTTCCTCAGCCAGGCCGACGGAAGCCACAGGTTCGAGCCGCTGCCGAGGATCGCGCAGATAGCGCCCATACAGGGCCTCGTCGCGGGCGATTTTGACGGCGACGGCCGCGCGGACGTCTATGCCGTGCAGAATTCCTACGCGCCCATACCGGCAGTGGGACGGTTCGACGGCGGCTTGAGCCAGCTGCTGCGTGGCGATGGCCGCGGCGGGTTCACGGCCGTTTCTCCGGCGGAGAGCAACCTTGTGGTCCCCGGCGACGCCAAGGCCCTCGCGGTGATCGATCTCGACGGGGACGGATGGCCCGACTTCGTCGTCACCCGCAACAACAGCTCTTCCCTGGCCTTCCGCAACAACGGGATCGCCGGCCGCAATTCGGTTCGCGTCCTCCTCAGGGGCCTCCCGGGCAATCCGACGGCCGTGGGCGCCCGGATCACCCTTGAGCACGCGGACGGATCGTCGCAGATGTGCGAGGTGCACGCCGGCTCGGGGTACTATTCGCAGTCCTCGGCGGCATCCTTCTTCGGCTGGAGCGAAAACAATCCACCGCGGCTCATCCGCGTGCGCTGGCCGTCGGGTACCGAGACGCGGCACGACGTTCCGGCGCGGTCGTCGACCGTGGTCCTGTCCATCCCGGCGCCGTAGGACTCGGTGACCGCCGCTCCGCATTGCCTTGTGGTCATTCCCTTTTTCCTGCCAAGAAGCAGCAACGCATCTTATCCGACGTGAACCGCAAGCAATTCATCGAGATGATGGCCGCCGGGGGAGTGGTCATTCTGGGGCGCCCGCTGGCGCTCATGGCAGGCGCTTCAGCGGGGCCCGCTTCGCAGCCGCCCGATTCCGGCGGCTCGATCGCTGAAAAGCCGTTCGCGCCGCGCGCCGCGCGGAGGGGCGGGACGCTGTTCGCCGAGCTTTCACCGGGGCTGACGGGGGTCGCCACCGAGAACAACTACGCCGATCCCGTGGCGACATCGGCCGGCCGCACGGACCCGAGGATCTCGGCGGATCGCATCCACGAATTCGACGTCGGCGCCGTGGGCACCGGCGTGGCGATAGGGGACTATGACGGCGACGGGCTTCCCGACCTCTTTGTCGTGAGCAAGACCGAGAGCTGTCGCCTTTTTCGCAACCTGGGCAACTGGAGGTTCGAGGATGTGACGGATAGGGCGGGGGTGGGGGACAAGGGCGCCGCCGCCGCGATCTGGAAGCAGGGCGCGACGTTCGTGGATGTGGACAACGACGGGCTCCTGGACATCTATGTCTGCCGGTTCAACGCGCCGAACCTCCTCTACATCAACCAGGGTGACGGCACGTTCAGGGAGGAGGCGGCGGCGCGCGGCCTGGCAGTAAAGGACGCCTCCGTCATGGCCGCCTTCTGCGACTTCGACCGCGACGGCTTCCTCGATGTCTTCATCCAGACGAACCTGCTGGACGCCACGACCCACCCGAAGGGCCAGCGGGACTATCTTTTCCGAAACAACGGGAACGGCACGTTCACCGACGTGACCGATAGGGCCGGCATCAGCGGCGATGCGCAGGGCCACTCGGCCGTGTGGTGGGACTACGACGGCGACGGCTGGCCCGACCTTTACGTGGCCAACGACTTCGCGGCCCCCGACAGGCTCTATCGCAACAACCGGGACGGCACGTTCACCGATGTCATCGACTCCGTGGTGCCGCACATGCCCTATTCCTCAATGGGGTCGGACCTGGGCGACGTGAACAACGATGGCCTGATGGACTTTTTTGTGGCCGACATGGCGGCGACCACGCACCAGAAGGACCAGCGGACCATGGCCGTGGCCCGCAGCCTGAACATGGACCCGCCGGAGCGCTCCGGCGCGGCGCCGCAGGTCCCGCGGAATGCGCTTTACGTCAACACGGGCGTCGGGCGCTGCCTCGAGGGTGCGTTCCTGGCCGGGCTGTCCGCGACCGACTGGACATGGTCTGTGCGCCTTGAGGATCTCGACAACGACGGACGGCTGGACCTGTTCGTGACAAACGGCATGCACCGGGAGGTCACGAACGTCGACCTGATCATGCGCGTCGCGATGGCTGAGACGCCCGATGACAAGGTGCGGATCGAGAGGGCTGCGCCGGTGCTGGCCGAGCAGCACCTGGCCTACCGAAATAGGGGGGAGCTGCGCTTCGAGGACGTCAGCGCCGAATGGGGCCTCAACCAGAGGGGCGTCAGCTTTGGCGCCGCCTTCGGCGACCTGAGCGGCAATGGCAACCTGGACGTCGTCTATTCCAACTACCGCAAGGGTGTCACGGTGCTTCGCAACGACTCGGACACGGGACACCGGATAACGGTGGCGCTCCGCGGCACCCGCTCGAATCGCTTTGGCGTCGGGGCCACGGTGCGGATCGAGACCGACTCGGGCGTCCAGGTGCGCACGCTCGTGCTGGCGCGCGGAGTCCTTTCCAGCTCGGAGCCCATCGTGCACTTCGGGCTCGGCGAGGACGCCCGCATCCGGCGCCTCATGGTGGCGTGGCCGAGCGGCCACGCCCAGGCGTTCTCGGACCTCGCGGTCGACAGGAAGTTCACGATAACTGAGCCTTCGGGGCTCGTCCAGCCGCCGGCCCCGGTCCAGGCCGCGGCCGGCCAGTTTTCCGACGTCAGCGTCGATGCCAATTTCTCGCTGCTCTCGCGCGAGTCCCCGGTTGACGAGGCGGTCCAGCAGCCGCTCCTGCCGATGCGCCAGAACAGGAGGGGGCCCGCGCTCGCGGTGGGCGACCTCACGGGCGACGGCAGGGACGATGTCGTGCTCGGGGGCACGCCCGCCGACCCGGCCCGCATCCTCCTTGCCGACTCGGCAGCGAGCTATGTGGTCTCCAGCCCGTCCCAGCTCGCCCCCGACGGGCCCGTCAATGACGGGCCCGTCCTCGTGTTTGATGCCGACGGCGATGGGAAGAGCGACCTCCTGCTGACGAAGGGCGGCAGCAGCCTTCCCGCCGGCGCCAACGGGTATCAGCCGCGCCTCTTCCTCGGCGATGGCCGCGGAGGTTTCAGGCCCGCTCCGGGCGACGTGCTGCCGACGTTTCCGGTCAGCGCAGGCGCGGTTGTTGCCGCTGATTTCGACCGGGACGGGAGGATAGACCTTTTCATCGGTGGGCGGGTCGAGCCCGGCCAGTATCCGCTTTCCCCCCGAAGCGGATTGTGGGCGAATCGGGGCGGCAGGTTCGAGGACGTCACCGAGGCCCTCGCTCCCGGGCTGAGGGAGGTGGGGATGGTGACGGCGGCGTTGTGGAGCGACGTGGACGGCGACGGCTGGCTCGACCTCCTTGTCACCCTCGAGTGGGGACACGTGAAATATTTCCACAACAACCACGGAAAGGGCTTCGACGACTGGACCGAGCGGGCCGGGTTTGCCGCCGCCGGCAAAGGGTGGTGGACCTCGATTGCGGCGGCCGACTTCAACGGCGACGGGCGGCCCGACTATGTCGCCGGCAACGTGGGCCTAAACACCCAGTACAAGGCCTCGCCGTCGCATCCCGCGCTGCTTTTTTACGGGGACTTCGCGGGCAGCGGCGCCCGGCAGGTTGTCGAGGCCTATTACGAGGGCGACCGCCTGTATCCTTGGCGACCCCGCAGGGATCTCGGGGCCGCCATCCCGTCGGTGCTGGCACGGTATCCGCGGAATGACTACTATGCCCGGGCGACCCTTGGCGAGATCCTCGGGGAGGACAAGCTGGCCGCCGCGCGGAGATTCGAGGCCACCGAGCTCCGAAGCGGGGTCTTCCTGAGCCAGCCCGACGGAACTCACCGGTTTGAGCCGCTGCCCCGGATCGCCCAGATCGCTCCGATCCAGGGCCTCGCGGCCGGGGATTTCGACGGCGACGGCCGCGCCGACGTCTACGCGGTTCAGAATTCCTATTCGCCCATCCCCTCCGTCGGGCGTTTCGACGGGGGCTTGGGCCAGATGCTCCGCGGCGACGGTCGCGGCGGCTTCACGCCGGTGCCGCCGGCGGAATGCGGCCTGGTCGTGCCGGGCGACGCAAAGGCGCTCTCGGTTGTCGATCTCGACCAGGACGGATGGCCCGATTTCCTGATCACCCGGAACAACAACACCACGCTGGCCTGCCGCAATGCGGGCGTCGAGGGGCGGCGCTCGCTGTGCGTCCGGCTGCGCGGGCCCGCGGGAAACCCCACGGCGATCGGAGGGCGAATTACGGTCCGTCTGGCGGACGGCACGGCGCAGATGGCCGAGGTCTATGCCGGCTCGGGTTACTATTCCCAGTCGGCGCCCGCGTGTTTTTTTGGCTATGGTGATGCCAACCTGCCGGTGCTGATCCAGGTGCTTTGGCCCACGGGAATTTCCTCCACCCACGTGGTCCCGCCCCTGGCCAAGAGGCTGATTTTGGCCGCTCCTTAGGGAAGAATCGCTAGGGGCACATGAGTGGCACAAACGGGGCCACGGAAAAATTGTTTCACAAGTTGAAAAACTGTTGACAGAGCCAGCCGCCAATAACAGAAACTTTTCCGTTTTACCTGCTTTCCCCTGCATTTCACCCCCATTTCCCCGCGTTTTGCCCCTGCTCGGACCAGGAGTTACTCCTCGGCCTAGGCACGAATCTCCCGCGTCAGAAGGATAGAAGAACACCAAGACATGCAAGCTACCCACCTACCCACAAAAGCACGCTACCTCTCCTCGGCCGCAGTGCTCTCGCTGCTGCTGAACACGGGTTTGGCCCAGGTCGCCAGTCCCAACACGACGCCTCAAAGCGTCACCCCGGCAGCCCCGGCCGCTACGACAACCACGACAACCACGACAACCTCTACCGCCGCCGGCGGCGACCAGCCGGCACCCGTTCTGATGTCGCCGTTTGAAGTGGAATCGACTGAGGACCAGGGCTATCGAGCCCACGATTCGCTGGCCGGAAGCCGCATCAATACCGACCTGAAGGACATCGCCGGCCCCATCACGGTGGTGACGAAGGACTTCATGGAGGACATCGGCGCCGTCGACGTAAACGACATCCTGACGTATGAGGTCGGCGCCGAAGGCACCAAGGATTTCTCGTCAAACACCGCGCAACTGGGCCGGACGAGCGACAATGCTGCCCAGGACCCGAATGGAGCCACCCGGGGGCGGGGTCTCGCCGCGTTCGACTTCACGCGCGACTACTTCTACTCGCTGTCGGACGTCATCACGGGCTACAGCCAGCAGTCGGTCGGTTTTGACACCTACGACATCGACTCGCTCACGATAAACCGTGGCGCGAACTCGATTCTCGCCGGTCTCGGCTCGCCCNNCCCGCGGGTCTCATCAACTATGCCCCGCAGCTCGCGGGCCTTGATCGCAACTCGACCGAGCTTTCGTACCGATTCGGGAGCTGGGGCGACCAGCGCGCCGTGTTCAACGACAACATTGTCGCGATACCCGGCATGCTCGCGTTTCGCGTGGCCTACCTCTACAAGGACGAGGGCTTCGAGCAGAAGCCGTCCTACGATCTGGACAGGCGATATTACGTGGCGGCGACCTTCAAGCCTTTCAAGAAGACCACGATCCGCGCGTCCTACGAGGATGCCAACGTCCACGAGCATCTTCCCAACAACTACACCCCCGAGGATGACATCACGCAATGGATCCAGCTCGGCAAGCCGGCGGCGCCGCCTCCCGGGAGCTCGAACCTGACGATTCCGAATTCGAGCGCCGTTTTCTATCAGGGCCTGAACACGGGGAACAATGTCTACTACTCCCCCAACGGGACAAATCTGGGTGCCTATAACGACAGCACCACCTACTATTATCAGCAGCAGAACCTCTCCAACGTGGGAATCTGGCAGCCCCTGCGCATGTCGAACAACGAGTACGGAGACTGGCAGACCACAAACATCAACGGCACGGAGCAAAAAAACACGCTTACCACGTTCGAAGCCTCGGCCGAGCAGCAGGACATACTTCCGGGCCTGAGCTTCAAGGCCGACATCGTGCACGAGATCGCCGACTACACCGAGTTCCCGAGCCTGGGACGCCCGGACTACGTGGCTGACATGATCGACGTCAACCCGACGCTGCCATGGGGCGCGCCGAATCCCTACTATGGCAGCACCGAGATGTATTTTGGCGGCCTCGATAACCAGAATGCCACATACTCGCGGAACATAGTCGCCCGCATAACCGGAACCTACGACCTCGACCTCAACAAGTACAACCGATGGCTCGGCAGGTACGTGTTCACCGGCTTCCTGGAAACCCGGCGAACGACGAATGATTTCATCGACTTCAACATCCAGCAGACCGGAACGGGCGGGGCGGTCGTCGGCAGCGGACCGGGCGTCATCACCTACACCGGCGGCAGCTCGGCGANNCTCGGCGAACGGATATTTCGCGACGAGCCCGCCGGTGGAGCCCATGCTTTTCACCGATCTTCCGGTTGCCAATTCCAGCGGCGTGATAAGCGACACGTACACCACCGACTTTGCGCTCAAGGAAGAGGAAAAGGACATCACGAAGCTCACGACCTCCGCCTTCATTTTGCAGGCCTACCTCCTTCCGGACAACCTGGCCGTCGGAACATTCGGCATCAGGCGCGACAAGGACGAAGCCGGCTTCGCAAGCAGCTCGACGGATCCCGCCTCGGGACTGCAGGTTCCACTCCCGTCAAGCGACTTCTCGACCGGTCCCCTGGCGACCGTGCAGGCGCAGACCAAGACGTACGGCGTGGTCCTTCACGGCCCGAAGATCGGAAACGTAGACCTCAGGTGGCTGAGCGTGGCCTATGACCAGTCCCAGAACTTCGTGCCGAATGCGGGATCGGTCGACCTGCTGGGCAATCCCACGCCCGATCCGACGGGAACGAACAAGGACTACAGCATCATCGTCGACCTGTTCGGCGGGAGGCTGAACGCGAAGATCGACTGGTTCACCACGATTGCGGCCAACGCAGCGGACCCGACGGTCAACTTCCCGTTGGTGCAGTGGAGCATTCCATTCGACATCCTGCCCTACACGGGCGTCGGCAACGGTCAGCAGAACACATCGAATTACAACGTGGGCCCCTTTGCCAATCTGGCCCAGGAAGCGGGCGTCACGAACTACACGACGGGCCTCGCGCCGGGCCTGGTCCCCGGGGACGCCAGGCTGGCAAACGCATACACCTCCAGCCAGCAGTCCAAGGGAATGGAGTTTGAGCTCACCTACAACGTCACCAAAAACTGGCGGGTCTTTGGCACGGTCACCCGGGAGCAGGCGGAGGAATCCAACATCGCGCCCGCGCTCACGACATTCATAAACCAGCACGTCGCCTACTGGCAGTCGATCGGCATCTGGAACGGACCCTATACGACGAAGGACGACTGGGGCGGCGGCCCGGAAACCGGGCAGCAGGTCTTCGACGACGACGTGCTCGGGCCATTCATCACATACCAGGCGGCAAACGGGCAGCCGTCGCAGCAGCTGCACAAATGGAAGGCCAGCCTCGTCACGAACTACACGTTCGACCAGACGTACCTCAAGGGTTTCGGGATCGGCACGGGACTGCGGTACTTCGACAAGACGATCATCGGCAACCCGGCGGTCTATACGGATGAAAACGGCACCGAGACGGTCACCGGCCTCGACCTTGCACATCCCTATACTGTTCCGGGCCAGACGACGGTCGAGGCGTGGCTCACCTATTCAAGGAAGGTTTACCACGACAAGTACCTCCTGTCGTTCCGGCTTGAAGTCGACAACTTGCAGACAAGCGGCGGCTACATGGCTGTCGGCGCGAACTCGGACGGCACGCATCAGCTGTTCGAGATTATGCCGCCTCGAAGTTATTACTTCACCACGGATCTCAAATTCTAGGGACGGCACATAGGGGCGGTGTGGCCAGACGCCGCGCCGGCCAACCACGAAGTCCTGCCGGGGTGCACCCCCGGGGGACTTTTTTTTGATCTTGTCGCGGCCGCGGTTGGAAAAGTGCGACGACCTGGCACTGGCCGCTAGGCGCCGCTCCCTTCGGCGTCGACAGTGGCCGCGGCCTGCGAGAATCTCCCGGCGACGGAAGAGTCGCGGATGATAACCCCACGAACCAAGCGCTGGAGTCTCGTGTGCGGCGCCTGCCTCGCGGTGGCCGCCGGCCTTGTATTGGCCAGCAGGGCGATTTCGCCGAAGCTTCCTGGCGAATCATACTACGGGAATCTTCCGCAGGCCTTCAACCAGGCGCTCGGGAATGCGCGCGGGACCGTGCGAAGGAACGACTTCGACCCGGAGGACCTGAGGGCGCTCGCCCATCTCTACCATGCGAACCGCCTCCACGAGGAAGCCCGCGCCTGCTACGCGATCATCGCCAAGGGTTCGAAGCTGACGGCACACGACCACTACTACCTAGCAGACATCGCCCAGTACGAGGGCGACCTCGAGCGGGCGCGGACGGAGCTTCAAGCGGTGGCTGAGGCTGAACCGGGCTACCTTCCCGCGCGCCTTGAGCTCGGGGACGTCCTGTTCAAGAGTGGCCGCGCCGATGAGGCCGCGGAGGAATATGGCGCGATCCTCCAGCTGGAGCCGAATCAGCCCCAGGCGTTGTTCGGGCTTGCGCGCATCGACTTGCTGAAGGGCGACGATGCCGCCGCGGTGGCGAGGCTGGAGGGCCTGATGGCAAGCCATCCCGAAATGACGTCGGGAGCGGGGCTTCTCGCCCAGGTCCTCGACCGGCGCGGCGACGCCAGGCGCGCGGCCGCGATGCGCCAGTGGAGCCGGCAAAAGCCCGAGCCGGTGCCGGCAGACCCGTGGATGGATGCGCTGTTGGCCGACTGCTATGACGTGCAGAGGCTCGGGCTAAAATTCGAGGAGTATTTCGCATCCGGGCAAGTCGCCCTGGCGGTCCCGCTCCTAGACCGCGTCGCGGAACTCGATCCCAAGAGCCCGATCCCCGAGCTCCTGCGGGGCTGGACCCAGGCTCGCGATCACCACGATCTCGAGGCCGTCCAGGAATACCGCAAGGCCCTTGAAAAAGGAGGCGACCCGGAGAAGCTTTGCCCGTACATGGTGCAATCGATGCTGGCCCTGGGAAAAGTCGACGACGCGGCGCGGTTGATGGCCGGCTACTATGCGAAAAAGCCCGACTCCATTCCGATACTGACGGCGTACGCGCAAGTGGCCGTGAAGCAGGGGGACACGAACATGGTCCGGGTCCTCCTCCGGAAGGTGCTCGACAAGGAGCCGTATGATTATTCCGCGAATTTCAACCTCGCAAGGGTACTCTGGGCGTCGGGTGAACGGGATGAGGCGGCGGCATGCCTCGGGCGAATCGCCGAGGTGAAGCCCTCGGACATCGCCTCGCGGGCGCTTCTGGGGGAATACTATCTCGGGAAGCCGGACCCGGTCGCCGCGATAGCTCCCCTCGAACAGGCCATCGCGCACGAGAGCGCGCCGGGTCCGCTGCACAAGAACCTGGAGGCCATGCTCTACACGGCATACGTCCAGGCCGGGAACGCGGCGGTCGAAAAGGGGCGGTTGGCGGAGGCCGTGGCGACCTACTACGAGAAGGCCATAGCGCTTTCCCCCGAGAACCCGGCTGCGTATGCGGACAAGGCCGTCGCAAGCGTGCAGTTCAAGGAGTGGCGCGGGGCCGCCGCCGCCCTTGAAAAGCTGGCGTCCCTCCAGCCGAGAAACCCCACGGTCTATCTCAGCCTGGGAGACGTGCAGTTCCAAGAGGGAGAAGGGGAGCAGGCCCACCGCAATTGGCGCAGGGCCCTCGAGCTGGCAGGCGCCGGGGACAAGGACCTGACGAACGCCATCAACGCGAGGCTGACCGGCCCGGTAACGGCCGACACTTTCCGATGAAGCGAAAGGCGACGATCCTCGCGTGCATCGTCGCGGGCGCCGCGCTTGCCGCGTATCTATATGAGAGGTCAAGCGCGCCGAAGGCAGCCGGCGCGGGCCACGCCTCTGCGCCGGGCGGCGGCGGGCGCTTGCTACAAAGGAAGCCCCTCGACGTGAACTTCTACACCCACCGGCCCATCGGAAGGGCCCCCGAGGGTCTTCCCTGGATCTCGGATCTGCTCGTTACGGACCTGGACGGGGATGGCCTCAAGGACATCCTCGTCTGCGACGGGAAGCGAAACAGGGTGAGCTGGATCAGGCAGGTGCGCATCGGCGTTTTTGAGGAGCAGGACATCGGCGGCCCCATCGCCGGGCCCGCGCACGTCGAGGTGGCCGACCTCCGCGGAACCGGCCACCTGGACGTCCTGGTGGCATCCATGGGAGTCATCCCGCCGGACAACGAGAAGATAGGTTCCGTCGTCGTGCTTGAGAACGACGGCACGAACCACTTCACGAACCATGTGCTGCTCGAGAACGTGGCGAGGGTGACGTACGTGAAGGCGGCCCATCTCACCCAGTCCGGCCGCCTCGACCTTGTGGTGGGTCAGTTCGGCTACATCGAGGGCGAGATCCGCTGGATGGAAAACATGGGCGACGGCCAGTGGAAGAGCCATCAGCTGCTTGACCTGCCCGGCACCATCCATGCGCCGGTTGCGGACCTGAACGGGGACGGCAAAATGGACATCGTGGCGATTGTCTCGCAGGACTCTGAGGAGGTGCACGCGTTCATGAATGACGGCCTCGGGCATTTTCGGGACCGCGTGCTCTACGGATCGACCAACAAGGACTTTGGCAGCAGCGGGCTTTGCATCGCGGACGTCAATCTGGACGGCAAGCCCGATGTCGTTTACACCAACGGGGACGGCTTCGATTACGCCACGCCTGGCTCGCGGCCTTGGCACGGCGTCCAGTGGCTGGAAAATCTCGGCCAGGGAAAGTTCACCTACCATCGTGTCGGCGATTTTCCCGGTGCCTTCAGCCCGGTGGTGGCGGACCTCAAGGGCGACGGACACCAGGATATCGTGACCTGCAGCGGCTTCAACGACTGGAGCGACAAGAACGCCGTTTCCCTGATGTGCTTCGAAAACGACGGCACGGCGCATTTTACGCCCCGCGTTCTTGCACATGAGCCTACGCACCTGATAGTTGTAAAGGCGGCTGACCTGTTTAACGATGGGCGCATCGAGCTGGTGACAGGGGCGTTCATGTTTTATCCCCCATATGACCATGTCTCGAGGGTCACACTCTGGGAGCACAATGAGTAAACCGGTTCCGAATTCGATGGAACATCATGAGAATTAGGGGATAGGATCAGTCTGCAGTGACGAAATCAAAGGACAACCAAGGGCCCGACGCCGGGGCAAACGCCGCGCCCAAGACGCCCGCAAGGCACGCCGCCAAGCCCCGCGAGGCGGGCAAGCGGGCGACCATCTATGATCTGGCGCGCCTTGCGAATGTCTCTCCGGGAACGGTCAGCCGCGTCCTCAACAACCGCGACCGCGTAAAGACCGAGACGCGCGAGGCGGTGCTGCGCGCCGCGGCGGACCTGAACCTCAAGCCACAGGCCTCGGTGCGCAACCGGGAGGTGGCAATCCTGTCCGAGCCGACCTATCCCGACCGCTTTGGCGGATATGCCGGGACGCTCACCGCGCACCTTTCGTTCGCGTTTGCGCGGCGCAACATAGGGGTGCTCCTTCCCGTGAATCCTCTCGTCGAGCTCCCGACGAAGTTCATCGACGGGATCGTCGTGGTGACGGAGGCGAAGGCGTTGAGGGAGCTGGTGGTCGAGCTCGAAAAAAGGATGCCGGTCGTCCACATCGACAAGTTCCAGAACGCCCAGGACGAATATGTGGTGTGCTCTGACCATTACGCGGCCGGCTACATGGCGGCGCGCCATTTCATCGAGCGGGGCAAACGCAGGCCGGCGTTCGTGGGCGGCGACTACGCAGCGTTTGCCGAGCGGCTCAAAGGATTCAAGAAGGCCTTGTCGGAGGCCGAGATCCCGATCGACGAGCAGCGCGCGTCGCTTTACGGCCCCGAAAGCAACTACATGTCGGTCGTGACCCGCGCCGTGCGGGCCGGGGCGGACGCGATCTACGCGCCGGGATCGAGCTACGAGGCCCTTGAGTGTTTGCATGTTCTCGCATACGTAATGGGGATGAAAGTGCCCCAGGACATCTCGCTTATCGGCGGCGAAAACGAGAGGGTCTCTTCGTTGCTCAATCCGCCCCTGACGACGATCGAGGAGCCCCTGCGTGAGATGGCCGAGCAGGCTGCGGCGATGCTCGACAAGCTGACGACCGGGCATCGCGTCACGGAGCGGCGCGTGGTTCTTCCCATCCGGCTTGTCGAAAGAAACTCGGTTCAATGACTTCATTCATGCGAGCACATTCCCTAAACAAACCGGCGAAACCCGCCGCGCACGGTGATGCGGGCGGATGCCCGGTCCGAATTTCCGTATTGGCGGGCAGGGTCTTTTATTTGGCCATAGGACTAAACAGTTTGATCGCGCTCGGAACAGTTGCAGGCGCCGAGCCGCTTTCGGTGACCATGCGCAGCGAGCCCCCGGCGGCCGCGGAGAGCTTTCACATGGGCACCGCCCGCCAGCCGGACGGGACCACCCTGACGCTCGATGACTCCAGCCTGCGCCTCGATGGGCGGCCCTGGGTTCCCGTGATGGGTGAGTTTCATTATGCGCGCTACCCGGCGAACGAATGGCGGGAGGAGTTGCTCAAGATGAAGGCCGGCGGCATCACCATCGTCTCGACCTACGTTTTCTGGATACACCACGAGGAAATCGAGGGAACATGGGACTGGTCCGACAACCACGACCTCCACGAATTCGTCCGGCTTGCCGGGAGCGTCGGCCTCAAGGTGATCGTGAGATGCGGGCCTTGGTGTCACGGAGAGGTTCGCAATGGCGGACTGCCCGACTGGCTGGTTGCCAAGGGGTGGAAGCTGCGAAGCGTCGACGACCGGTTCCTTGGGAAGGTTCGCGTGCTCTATGGCGAGATAGCTAAGCAGCTTGGCGGCCTGCTGTGGAAGGACGGCGGCCCTGTCATCGGAATCCAGCTGGACAACGAATACGGCGGCCCGGCCGAGTACCTGCTGGCCCTGAAGCAGATTGCCCGCGACAAGGGCCTCGACGTTCCCGTCTACACGCGGACCGGGTGGCCGCAGCTGACAACACCGATGCCATTTGGCGCCATCGTGCCGCTCTACGGCGCCTACGCCGAGGGATTCTGGTCCCGGGAGCTCACCTCGATGCCCGGGCAGTTCTGGACCGCGTTTCGCTTCTCCCTGCTGCGCGTCGACGATGTCATCAGCCAGGAGCAGATCGGACATCGCGACGCCCATGATGCCCCGGATGTCTCGAGGTACCCGTACCTCACATGCGAGATGGGAGGCGGCATGATGAGCAGCTATCATCGGCGCATCCTGATCAATCCGCAGGACGTCGAGTCGACGGTTCTGATCAAGCTCGGTTCCGGCAGCACCTTGCCCGGCTACTACATGTACCACGGCGGCACCAATCCGACCGGGAAGCTGACGACGCTAATGGAGGCGCAGGACACGCCGATGACGAACTACAACGACATGCCGGAGATGAACTATGACTTCCAGGCGCCGATCGGGGAATTCGGCCAGCTTCGCCCCCAGTATCATCTGCTGCGACGACTCCACCTTTTCCTCGCGGACTATGGCCCGGCTCTGGCGCACATGTCGCCGGCGATGCCCGACCTGCGGCCCGGGGGCCGCGATGACATCTCAACGCTTTGTTGGTCATCGCGTTCCGACGGCACGAGGGGATTCATCTACGTGAACAACTACGAGCGCTCGCTGCCCATGCCGGAGAAGCGGGGTGTGCAGTTCACGATAACGCTGCCGTCCGGGCCATTCACCTTTCCCGCCACGCCCGTCACGGTGCCGGCCAACAGCATGTTCGTCTGGCCGTTCAACTTCTATCTCGGCGATGGGATGCGGCTCGACTACGCCACGGCGCAGCCCATCTGCGGGATCAGCGACGTCGACGGAAGCACGACCTTCTTCGCCGAGACGGCCGGGGTCCCGGCGCAGTTCGCGGTTGCCGGCGAATCCGCCGTCCGATCGGTGTCGCCCGGGCGCGGCTCCGCATTCCAGATCGCGGGCAAGAGCGGGCGTACGATCCGGGTCGTGCTCCTCAGCGAGGCCGACTCGCTGGCGCTTTGGAAGGGCAGTTGGGGCGGCCGCGACCGCGTTTTCCTGACGGGGTCCGGGCTCGTGATCGACGGGGAGAACCTACGCCTGGAATCGACCCAGCCCTCCGAGCTATCGGTGGGGATTTTTCCCGCTCCCGCCGGTCTTGCCGGGGGCGAAAGCGACGGAGTCTTCACGCGCTTCACGCCGGCGGCGCCGCACACGGCGAAATGGCAGGCCTCCGTCGCGAAGCTGCAGGAGGCGGGCCCCGCGCGGGAGATCCCCCTCGGCAAAATCTCGGAGCCGGTCGCCACGGAGCCCAGCGACGCCGACTTCGCGAAGGCGGCGGTGTGGAGGATCAGGCTGCCGGACGGCATCGACCTCGGCGCGAATCCGATCCTTCGCGTCCGCTACGCCGGAGACGTCGCGCGCTTCACGCTCAACGGCCGGCTCCTCGTCGATGACTTCTACAACGGAAACGCATTCGACCTCGGCCTGCGTCGCTATGCGCCGGAGATCGTCGCCGGTGAGCTGCGGATCGCGATCCTCCCGCTGCGGAGGGACGCGATCGCGGGAGAGAAGCAGCGCATCTTCATGGCCGATTCGGCGCGCCCCGATTTCGGCGGGGCCTCCAGCGTCGCCGAGGTGGAAGGCGTCGAGATCATCCCGCGCTACGAGGTGCAACTCTCCGCGGCCGGCATGCGTTAGCCGCCTCGCGGGACCCAGAGTCAGACCCTCCCTCGGCGGGCCTCGAGGGTGTCGCGTGTCTCGTAGGCGCGCTCCTTTGTGAGCGGGTACAACGCGAGCAGCCCGATCGCTATGAGGGACCAGACGGCGGTCGAGACGGCGAGGGTCAGCCGCATCCCAAGGATGGTTGAGGCGGACTGCATGCCCCCGAGCGTCGCGTTGAATCCCGTGAGGTTGAGGACAACTCCGGCTCCGAAGAAGGAGAGGGCGAATCCCGTCTTTTGAACCCAGGAAAAGAGCGCGCCGAGCATCCCCTCGCGCCGGAGCCCGTGCAGCAGCTCGTCCTCGTCGCACACGTCGGCGAGCATCGAGGGCGTGAGTATGCTGAGCGCCGTCCAAACCGGCGTGCAGAGGAGCGGATCGAGCAGGATCTTCCAAGGGTGGCCCGGCGTGAAGACGAACCACTTGCCGACGGAGCCGAGGAGGACCAGCCCGAATATCACGCTGAGGGTGGTGCGCTTGCCGTAGTGGTTGGCCATCCAGTTGATCGGGTAGATCATGCCGATCCCGAATAGGGCGTAGGCCGACGAGAGCACCCCCTTCCATTTCGTGCCCTCGATGATGTTTCCGCCGCACATGTTGTAGACGAGCAGGTAGTAGTCGATGTTGCTGGCGAGCATGCCGGCGAGCACCTGGCAGACGGTGAGGCCCGTGAGCACCGCGAAGGCGCGGTTGCTGAACGCGGCCCTGAACGCGGGGCCGATCCGCACGCGCTCCTGCTTCACGGCCTTCTTGTAGTAGCGCTCGCGGACGAAGATGCCGGGTATCACGCCCACCACGCCCATCACCGCCACGCCGACGATCCACCCGATCGTGCGCACCCCGGCAAGCATGGTGCCAAAGATCGCGAGATTGGCGGCCCAGAAGGTCCAGCTGTACGTCAGCTCGCCGATCTTCCAGAAGAATCCCCCGAAGGAGGAGACGCGCGTGCGCTCCTGGTAGTCGGGGGTCATCTCATAGGTGAGGCTCATGAGCGGCACCGAGAATATGGAGAAGCAGGTGTAGAAGAGGCACAGCGTGCCGATGAGATAGGTGATCGTCGCGGTCTGGCTCATGCCGCCGGGCACCATCCAGATGACGCCAAAGGCGACCGCCTGAAGGATCGCGCCAAGGACGATCAGCGGCTTGCGGCGGCCGAATCGGGTGTGGCAGTTGTCGGAGATCATCCCGACTATAGGATCGGTCAGCGCGTCCCAGAACAGCGGGATCGCCAGCGCGATGCCGAGCAGCGTCGGGTTGACGCCCAGCACCATCTGGTAGACGGGGATGGCGAGGCTCTTCACCCCGGAGGTGCCGTAGAAGAGCGGGAGGCTGCCCGAGCCGAGCGCGGTCTTCTCGCCGAAGCCTATCCGGTCGGCGGCGCGCGTCTCGCGGCCGGTGGGCCCGTCAGGCGACGGTTCATCCCGGGAGGCGTCGAATTCGCCGAATTTCACGGGTGCGGCGCTGCTTGTGCGGGGTGACACGGCGTTGAGCCGATCAGAAGTGGGAGCCGTCGGCTAGCGTGAACACAGATTCCCCGCAATTGGAGCGGGAGGGTCGGCGCTCACTTGGGCTCGAACATGATCAGGGTCTGGTCGAGGCCGCGATCCGAGGCGGGCCAGCGCACGATGGCTTGGCCGACTTGCGCCTCGACATGATATTCAACCGCCGGGTGCGGGAAAACCAACCTTGGCAGGGCGACCTGGTAGACTCGGCGGGCGACATGGGCAAAGGGCTGCCTGACGTATTCCTTGCCCCCGAGCCACCGCCAGCAGAGCACCACCTCCGCCGGGTCCTCCATGGCCGCCAGGAGGACGCGGAAATTGATGGATTCGCCCTCGGCCGCGCAGGTGCGCACGGTCGGGGCGATGATGCGGTCAGGCCCGACGTAGCGGCGGGACGGCGATGCGGACAAGGGCAGATCGTAGCCGAGCAGCTTCACAAGCACCGCGTCGTGCTTGCTGAGTATGGCCTGGTGCACGCGGCTCCGCTGCTCGAGGTTGGCGATGGTGCCGAGCTCTCCCAGGCTCGACGCGCCGGCGACCTCGGTGCGAAGAAGGAGGGTCCACTGGTCCGCGAGCTGCACCCTCAGCGCAAGCGCATACCGCAGGCGATCCCTCGCCTGGGCCGGATCCGCCAGCCCCTCGATGGCGGCCATCTCCCGGTCGAGCTCGCCCGCGGTGCAGCCGATCTGGGCGATGAGGCGCATGGCGCGGAACTGGTTCAGCCAGTAGTCAAAACGCTCGAGGTTGGCGGTGCCCTTTACCCCGATCCGAAGCGACTCGAGCATCTGGACGAACCCGTATTTCGGCCCCGTGGCAGACCAGGTCTCGGGATTGCGGAGGATGTCACCCGGGCCATCGACCCAATGGGACGGGACCGGAAGGTTAACGCCGTCGATCTGGCTGAAGATCGTCCCTATCGTATCGGCCGATTCGACACCGAAGTTCGCCGCGGCGAAGTCGCGGTAGAAGGCCTCGGTCGGCATCGTACGGTCGGCGGGCGGGCGCGGCCGGGTGGGAAGCTGGTCCGCCTCGTAGTTATCCCACGCGGGGCCGCCGCAGTTGATTCGTCTCTCGTAGGCGGCCTCGCCGACCTTCGTGACGCCATCGATCTCGATCGTGGCGATCGATGGCTGGCCGGCGTACGCGACAAAGGAGATGACGAGATGTCCGTTGGAGACCTCGACGTCCTTGAACTCGTGGACCACAGCCTCGTCGGGCCCGTACTTGGCCGCGATGTCGAGCTGGTCCAGCGCCAGGTTGCCCTGCAGCCTCACGCTGAACACCCGGTGGCCTGGCGCCGCGTCCTGGAGCTCGCTGAATCCCAGCCGGACGTGATAGGTTCCGTTCGGCACAAGGAGGTCATACGAGCCCATGCCCACCCGGTTCGTCCGGAACAGCGGCTCCTGGTCGGTGGCCCGGATGTGCTCGGAGGAGGATACCACCGTGCCGCCCTCGGCGCCGGATGAGTTCTGGGGCGGGATGCGCGACGTGTCGAAGCCGGGTGGCACCCACGACTGGTCCCATCCTGCGGCGGCGAGCGCCGCTATGCTGGGGGCGAGGATCCTGGTGCGCCAGTGGATGCCGATGAGGCCGGTGCAGCCGAGGCGCAGCGCATCGGCTGCATCGTAGCGCATGCGCCCGGTCCAGAGCTCGGGGCTGGTGAGGTCGCCGTCGTTCTCGAGCCACGGGATGGCCCAGCGCGGCCGGTCGCCCAGGTTGGCAAACTGGCGCTCGATCGGGTCATAGCCGACCGCCGTGTTGATCGCGCTCATCGGAGAGGAGGGCGGCAGGATGCGGTCGAGGGCGGCGCGGTCGTTCTGCGGTCCCAGCACCCAACCGCACGTGGCGAGCGTCATGGGGCTGTGGAGGTCGCCGAGCGCACCGAGCGCGGCGTTGATGTCGTCCGTCACCGCCTTGAAATGCGTCGGTGCGTTTCCCTCCCACGTCCATGTCTCGGGCGTCCACAGCCAGTAGTAGTCGGCCGGGCTGAGGCGGCCAATGCGCTCAAACATCGCGGTGTAGATCGCCCTGGCCACCGTTGGATCGCGAGGGTCGCGGCGAGGGCGCCAGGGCTCCGACGCAAGAGGGGTGGGCAGGGTGAGGGGCGTTTCCGTACCGATGCAGGTGAGCACCCCGAGGCGGCGGGCCTCGGCAAAGGCCGTCCCGAGCATCTTGCCCGTGCGGTCGAACACCTCCTGCGACCCGGCGGGGGTCTGCTCCTCGAAGCTCAGCCCCCTCATGACGTCCGAACCGAAATCGTCGCGGTCGAAGAGGTCGGCGGCACCCCCGATAAAATCGCTCGTCCGGAGCGGGGCGTACGTCCACCACGTCCGGCCGCTTCGGCCGGTCGTCTGGTAGGATGCGCGATAGGCGAGCTGGTTTCCATACTGGTCGAAGGAGTCGCGCTCTCCGATCCATACGGTGGGCTCCGGGCCCACGGAGCTGTCGGGGTACGTGTGCAACCCCAGGAAATTCATGCGCAGCTTGGCCAGCTGGCCCATGACGGAGAGGTAGTCATCCGTGTTCCACCAGTCCGGCCCCTCGGCGAAGTCGTGGAACGGCTGCAGCCCGCGCACGCTGAACAGGGCATGCCCATCCTCCGCAAATTCCGGAAACGCGAGCGGCACGAGCGAATCGGGGATAACGTCCCCGTGAAGGTAGAACCGGACGCCAAGGCGCTCTGCAAACCGGTAGACGCCGTAGAGCGTGCCGACGTCGTCTCCCCCGATGATTGAAACGCCCGGCGAAACGCCGGGGCCGGCGCTGCGCAGGCGGTAGTCCCTCGGTGCGATGGGCTGGCCGGGCTCCGTCACGTGCGAAAGCGCGTGGGCCCGGGTCGCCACGAGCAGGGCGGGACCCGGGGGAATGCCGGGGTCGGCGCTGACCGGGACGACGGTTCCCGTGCACACATAGACATAGCGCTGCAGCTCCCGCGCGGCGAAGCGCTCCAGCGGGGTGGCCGCCTCGTCCTCCTCGATGCGCCAGGCGCCGGGCGCCGGGGGCTGCGCCGCGGACGCGGCGGCCGAGACGATCGAGACGAGGGCAAGCCGGAGCGACCGGCCGTGGGTTCGGGTGGCGCTCATTTTCTCGGAGCCGGCGCGGCCGAGTTGGGCGCAACCATGGTCGCCCGCAGCTTTTCGATCCGCCGGATGGCCTCGGCCGAGACACGCGCGAATTCCGGGCTCACGCAATTGCCGTGGTCGACGATGATCCTGCCGGCGACATAGACGGCCTCGATGTTGGGCGTCCCGCAGGCGAGGACCAGCGTGCCGTAGGGGTCGAAGACCGGGCCCGTGTCCATCGAGTGGGGGTCGATGATCAGGAAGTCGGCGAACTTTCCGGCCTCAAGGCTGCCCACGCGGTCCGCCACCCCGATGACGTCCGCGCTCCCGAGGGTGTGGAAGCGCAGGACGTCGCGGGGCTGGAGCAGGGACGGATCCTCGGACTGCGCCCGAACCAGGTAGAGGCCCGTGCGCATGTTCTCGAAGGGGTCGGCGACATCCGCGCTCGCCTGGCCGTCCACGCCCATCCCGATCCGGATGCCGAGGCGCATGATCTTGGGGATGTCGACGATTCCCGAGGCGAGGCGGCCGTTGGAGAGGGGATTCCAGACCATTCCCGCGCCGGCGGCCGCGATCCGCCCCAGGATGGCGTCGTCGGCGTGGACGAGATGTCCGAAGCTGAGCCGCGGGCCGAGCTCGCCGCTGTCCGAAAACCAGTCGAACCGCGCGCGCTGCGCGCTCACCTGCTTCGGGTCCGCCGGCTCGAGGTAGTGGGCCTGATTGTAGAGGCCATATCTCGACATGATCCCGCCCTCGGTCATCGCGTAGTCCTTGTCGTCCGCGACGCAGGAATACCCGCCGAGGGCCACTCCCAGGAACGTCGGCCCCTTCGGGGCGGCCCGCACATGGGCGTAAAAGGCCTCGAAATCGCTCAGCCGGGTCTCCCTTGTGCCCCGCACGGGAAGGCAATAGCCATGCACGAAGCGCATTCCCGAGGCCAATTCCGCCCGGAACGCCTCGGTGTCGAGTTCCGGATGCCCGTTGCCGTCATTGAAATTGAAGGCCGTCGTCACGCCGTGGCGCAGCAGGTCGAAGCAGCCGGACAGGGTCTCGAAATACCGGTCGCCGGGGGGCGTGCCATAGATGTAGGGCCGGATCACGCCGAGCCAGCCCCCCAGGGCCTGGTCCGTCGCGAGACCGCGCATCACGGCCTGATAAATGTGGCAGTGTGCGGACACGAATCCCGGCATGACGAACTTGCCTGCGGCATCCACGACCTGAGCGGCGCGGATATCAGGCGGTGGGTCGCCATATCCGACCCTGAGAATCCTTCCGTCGTCGCCCGCCAGGAGATAGCCGGTCCGGGGCTCGGTCTCGTCGGACCTGAGCGTGAAAAGCGTGCCGTTCCTGACAAGGATGCGGCCGGCCACAGCCTCCGCGCCCGAGGAGAAAGGGGCCAGCGACGTGGCCAGTCCCGCCAGGACCACGCATCTCAGGGCGATCATGGCGTATGCGTGGGCCGGGGCCGCGGCCGCGAAATCAGCGGGGATTTTGCATGGACAACCCGGATGGGCCCGCCCTTGCTTGAGGGCGTCATGCAACAGCCGGAAAACAAACACGTCACGCCCGCCAGCTTGGCGGTGGATGCGATCCTTGTCATCGCATTTTTTCTCCTCATGTACCACGTCACGGTGTCGCATGTCCCGTCCAAGGACCCCCGGATGCTGCTTCTCTGGGGCGGTGCCTGCTCGTTTTGCCTGACACTCGTGTTCTGGCTCGCGCTGCAGATGTTCCGCGTCGTCGTCCGGGCCCACCGCGAGGCACAGAAGCAATAGGCGGCCCGTCAGGAAGGAGGTCCCGTTCGCCTGAACGATGCGACGAAGAATCCGTCGCCGTCGTGCGACTGGGGCATGAGCCGCATGCCGGCGAGCTCCGGCTCCATCCCCGGGGACCCGCGCAGGAACGCCTCCACCACCGACTCGTTCTCGGTCCGGCAGAGCGAGCAGGTCGCGTAGACCAGGAGGCCCCCGGGCCTTGTGCGCGCGGCGTTCTCGCGAAGCAGGCTGATCTGGCGCGCCGCCGCGCCCGCGACCATGCCCGGCGTCGTCACCCATCTGAGATGGGGCGCGCGCCGCCAGGTCCCCGAGCCGGANNTCGACCAGAACCCCGTCGAACCCGCCGGGTGGGTCGGTGCGAGACCCCACCTCGATCCTGCCGGCAAGGCCGGCGCGGGCGGCGCGGGCCGACAGCTCCTCGAGCGGCGCGCGCCTCACGTCGCGCGCGCAGACCCGGCCGGCGGCCCCGAGGAGTGACGCGAGCTGCAGCGTCTTCCCGCCGGCGCCCGCGCATGCGTCGAGCCAATGTCCGCGAGGGGAGACCCGGACCGACTCCAGGACGAGCTGCGAGCCGACGTCCTGGATCTCGACCCGGCCCGAGCGGTACGCATCGCTTCGCGAGACATCGCAGTCGGGCGGCAGGCTCACCGCGCCCGCCAGGAGCGGACTCCTGCGCCACGGCCATCCCCGCCGCTCAAATTCCAGCAGGACGGGCCCCGGCTCCGCCGTCTGCAGGCGAAGCCAGAGGGGCGCCCGTGTGACGAGCGCGTCGCGCAGAGGGGCGAGGAACGCCTCGGGGCATTCCGCGCGGAACCAGCCCGGGGTGAGCGCGTCGGGATCCGCGCCCAATAGGGCGGCCTTTGCGTCGACACCGGGAGGGCAGGGGGGAAGTCCGCCGGAGATCTCATCGCGAAAGGCCCGTGTGGACGGCGTCTCGGAGGCGAGCCAGGCGATGCGCCGGACGGCCTCCCCGGGATCCGGCTCCAGGAACGCCTCCACCCATGGCAGGTAGCGCAGCGCCGCGTAGACCATCTCCCGGTAGAGCCGGCGGTCCCGCGAGCCCAGCCGCCTGTCGCCGCCCAGGAGGGAATCGATCCTCGCGGGCAGGGCCGCGTCGTTTCTCCAGTGCGGCCGCAGGCGCCCCAGGAGCCCGACGAGCGTGCGCTTCTGGCTTCCGGCGCGGCTCACGGGCTCGGTTCGGCGCGAGTCGCCCGGCGGCCGGTCAAAACCGAATCATGTTGAGGGTGGCGTTCAATCCGAAGTGGCCCTGCCCGTTGTTCGGCCCGGACGAGAAAACCACCGCGTATTCCACGATCCAGGTGTTCGAGATCTTCTGTGATATCCCGTAGAACTGGTCGACGAAAAGGTGGTTGTAGGCGTCGTAGTCGCCGCGGACGAAGGCCTCATAGACCTCGTTCAGGCGGGCGCGGCACTCCAGGTGGTAGGTGTCGAGCCCGACGATCGGGTAGCTGCCCAGGCCGGGCAGGTAGAACGATCCGTAGTTGTCCGACAGGTACCCGACGCCGAAGCCGACCGACCACACGTCGCCCTCGCGAACCGTGACGGTGGTGTCCATCGCCCGCTGCGCGGCCCTCCGGGTCGAGACCGAGTCCTCCACCCGCAGCTCAAGCCAGCGCGCCGGGGTGGCCGTCAGCTCTGCGTGAACGTCCGAGAAGTCGGTAATTCCCGGCGCGCGCTGGAACTGAAAATCCTCCGCCAAGTTGAACGTCAGCAGGTCGATCGATCCGTATGTCTTGTCCCGGGTCTGCAGCGTGTTGTTGAATCCCACCCTCAGCACGTTTTCAGCCTGCAGCTGGTCGAGCGCCCTCATGTCGCCCAGCTCCATGATGGGCAGGTAGTTGGAAAACGTGCTCCGATCGATCGGCGGGATCCAGTCCGCGGATTTGTCCCCATTCGGTATGTACCGATAGCTCAGCGTTGGCGTGAGCAGATGCCTAAGGCCGTCGATGTGCCACAGGGGATTCTCGTAGTCGAACGTCGCGCTCATCTTGAGGTCGGCGTCGAAGCCGAGCTCGCCCAGGGCCCGGCCCGCGCCGCCGGGTTCGGCCGCACCGGCCGTGTCCCAATATTCGGTATACCGGCCGCCGACCACGGGAGTCAGGTCGAGGTAGCCCTTGTACGAAAACGGCCGCGTGATCCCGAGGAACGTGTCAAACCGGTCGCTCTCGAGATGGGAGCCGCCGTCCGGCGGGTTCTCCTCGAGATGCGCGACGCCCGCGTCGAACCGCACATAGATCCCGCCTCCGATCAAGGTCGGCACGAGGTCGAACCGGATCTCCGGCAGCCTTTCCTGGACCGGGTAGAACGGGTCGGGCTGGAATCGCGTGAAGACCGACGCGAAGTAGTCCGGGGCCGTGTAGACCGCCTCGATGAAATTGTCGGGTTCCTGGACGGGCACGAACTCCTTCGCGTGAAAATCGCGGATGACCTCGGAGTCCGTGGACCAGTTGATGTCGCCGTTCAGTGACAGGTCCGGCGTGATCTGCTCGAAGTGCTGCCATTCCGCGAAGGCGCGGTTGGGCGGCACGGGGTTGTCCAGGATGTCCGTCAGCCGCTGCCCGAAATCATAGATGTAGCCCGACTTGAGGAAACCCTGCATCGAGCCGTCGCCGAGCGTGACATTGTAGTTCGCGATCGGGCCGAGAAGGATGCCCCGGAACGTGTAGATCCCTATGTCGGGACCGTAGCTGACGCCGGGCGCGAAGGGGATGTGGATCTCCCCGTCAAGGTAGGCCCCCAGGCTGCGGCGATAGCCGCCGTCGAGCGTCACGTCCCACGCGCTCGCCTCGTGCGCGAGGTTCTGTCCGAGGCGCGATATCGGCAGAGGAAGGTAGTTGCCGACCCCCACGTTGGCGCTCGCCAGGCGAAGGTAGTGGCCCGGCGAATAGGTGAGGGTCTTTGCCTTGATGGTCGGCTGCCATGGCCCGGGTTCGCGGTAGATGACCTTGGCATCGTGGACCACGACCTCGGTCTGGTTCCCCTCGGCCGTCGGCCCCTCGATGTAATACGGGAACCTTCCGGCGCGCAGGTTCTGCGCCGTGAAGGTCCCGTTGCTCCGGTTGTACGTGAGCCTGTCCGCGAGGAGGCGGTCCCCGATGCGCGTAAGGACCACGTGCCCGGTGGCGATGGCGATCTGCGTGCGCTCGTTGTAGCGAATCTCGTCGGCGGTCAGGAGGAAGTTCTTGTCGACGAGCCTCGCGTTGGGCTTTGCGACCAGGTCTCCGGTCACGTCGTCGATCTGGATCGTCGAGTCGGCCGAAAGGTCCGTCTTCGACTGCCCGCGTACCGCCGGGGCAAGCGCGGCTGCTAATGCGAGTAGGAGGGCGAGGCGGCGCATCACTTGGGGCAAGCAAAGGCGCCGGGACGCGCGCAAGCAAGCCTCGCGGGCCGTCAAAAATCGGCGGCGAATCGCCGCAAAGGCGCACTTTTGTCTTTTTAGGCGGGGCGGCGGCCCCCATCTTTGCGGGCCGCCATGCCCAGCAAACCCACCATCCGCATGTCCAAAGCCGTGCGCGACATGGCCCCCCTTCGCTCCGAGGTGCGCGGCCTGGGCGCCGCGCTGGGCCGGGTCATCACGCGGATCGAGGGCCGCGGGACCTTCGACACGGTGGAGGCCATCCGCAAGCTCGCCAAGGCGCGCCGCGCAAACGACGCCGATGCGGAACGGCTTCTCGGGAGGGCCGTCGCGGAGCTTGACCCCCAGGCGGCCTTCAACCAGGCGATGGCCTTCACGCTTTATTTCGAGCTCGTGAACCTGGCCGAGGAGAATTTCCGGATCACGCTCCTGCGCAGGCGGCGCGCGGCCCGCGCCCTGGGGACCGACGACGGGAGCCCGATCCGCGAGTCCATCGAGGCCGCCGTGATGGAGCTCAAGGCGGCGGGGGTGGAAGCGGAGGAGATGCAGCGACTCGTGGACCGGCTGGGCATCGAGCTGGTGTTCACCGCCCATCCGACCGAGACGAAGCGTCGCACGCTGCTGGCGAAGCTGAGGCGCCTTGCGGGGATCCTGCGCGCGCGGGCGCAGCCGGAGTCGACCCCTGACTCCTCGGTCCTAGACGCCGAGACCGTCGAGCGCGAGATCGCCTCCCTCTGGCTTACCGACCGCAGCCGCACCGTTCGGCCCGGGGTCAGGGACGAGGCCCGGACGGGGCTCTGGTACTACGACATGACGCTCATCGAGACGATGCCGCGTCTCCAGCTGGACATGGAGAGGGCGCTTGCCCGGCATTACCCCGGGGTGCGGCCCCCGCGGCGCTGGCTTACTTTCGGCTCGTGGATAGGCGGCGACCGCGACGGAAACCCCGAGGTGACGGCGCCGGTCACCGCGGACGTGCTGCTCCTTCACCGCCGCCTCGCCATCGAGAAGCTTCGCTCGACCACGAGCGAGCTCAGCCGGACGCTCACCGTGAGCGACCGCCGAGACACCGTCGTGCCCGCGCTCAAGCGGGAGCTTCGGGAGGACCTCCACCTCTCCAGGCACCTGTCGGAGCTCGAGAAGCGTTACCCCCATGAGCCCTACCGCCTTATCCTCGGGGTGCTTCACGAGCGGCTCGGGCAGGCGCGGGACGAGCTGCGCGACGGGCGCACGCTTTTCGGCCCCGATGCCGGCTCGTGCCTCTCCCCCTCGACGGTTGCCGACACCTTCGAGACGATCCGGGCCGGCCTCGAGGCGGGCAGGGGCGGCATGCTCGCGGGCGGCGACCTTGCCGCGGCGACCAACCAGTTCGAGGTCTTCGGCCTTCACACGGCGCGCCTGGATCTCAGGCAGCATTCGTCGCTGCACGAGGCGGCGGTGGCGGAGATCGTCGGGCGGCCCGACTATCCCAGGCTGGGCGAGGGCGACAAGAGGCGGCTCCTCGTCGAGGCGATCCTCGCGGCCACGCCGCTCGAGCCCGCGGCGGTCGCGCGCCTCTCGGGCGCGACGCGCGACGTCATCGAGCCGCTTGTCCTTTCGGCCGCGGTCTGCGCGGCGATAGGCCCGGAGGCGATGGGCATCTACGTCATCAGCATGACCAACGGCCTCTCCGACATCCTGGAGGTTGAGCTGCTTCAGGCGCTCGCCGGGTCCTCGCTGCCCATCGCGCCATTGTTCGAGACCCGCGACGACCTCGAGCGGGCCCCCGACGTGCTCTCCGATCTGTTCGCGCTCCCCGGCCGCCGCCCCGCCCACCAGCACGTGATGCTGGGGTACTCGGACAGCAACAAGGACTGCGGCTACTTCACGGCGAACTGGGCCCTTTTCAAGGCGCAGGAGGCGATCTCGGGCATCTGCCGCGGCGCGGGCGTCTCGCTGACCCTCTTCCACGGGCGCGGGGGGAGCATCGCGCGCGGCGGCGGCCCGGCGGCGAAGGCCATCCTGGCGCAGCCGGCGGGCCTGCGCGACGGCGCCATCCGCGTGACCGAGCAGGGGGAGGTGCTCTCGACGAGGTACCATGATCCCGACCTTGCGCACAGGATACTCGAGCAGATGGCCTACGGCGTGATGCTCGGCATACGCGCCGCGCAATCCGAGGCCTCGGCGCCCCAGGACTGGCGCGACGCCATGGAGGAGATGAGCCGGGCCGGGTTCGAGGCTTACAAGGCCCTCGTCCACGACGACCCCGAGTTCCTGGTTTTCTGGCGGCAGGCGACGCCGATAGACGAGATAAGCAACCTCAAGCTCGGCTCGCGTCCGACGTACCGCAGGGCCACGCAGAACGTGGCGGACCTTAGGGCCATCCCCTGGGTCTTCTCCTGGATGCAGAGCCGGTTCAATTTTCCGGGGTGGTTCGGCCTCGGGACCGCGCTCGACTCGATGCTGCGCCAGGGGCCGAAGGCGAGGGCGCGCCTGAGGGCGATGCACGCGGGCTGGCCGTTCTTCCAGACGCTCATCGACAACGCCCAGTTGACGATGCGCAAGGCGGACATGGGGATAGCCGCGCTCTACGCCGGCCTCGTCGAGGATCCAAGGATCCGGCGCCGCATGCTCGGGATCCTCGGCGCGGAATTCGAGCGCACGGAGTCGGCGATCCTCGCCGTCACCGGCCAGAAGCGGCTCCTCGGCCGCGAACCTGTCCTGCTGAGATCGGTGGACCTGCGCAACCCCTACATCGATCCCCTGAACTACATCCAGGTGGACATGATGCGGCGCCTGAGAAGCGCGGACGCGCCGCCGCCGCGGGAGGCCGAGGCGATCCGCGCCGTGATCGAGCTCACGATCAACGGCATCAGCGGGGGGCTAAAGAACACGGGCTGAGTCCTCCCGTTTTAATTTGGCACCGGTCGGTATCGGGTGCAGTACAACAAACACCCCAAGGCGCCGAGCAGTGACCCTATCCAAGAACGACGCAAAGGACATCCTGCAAGCCCGGCACGGCTCTCCTCATTCCGTGCTTGGGATGCATCCGTTCACGAGCCGCCGGGGCCCCGGGCTCGTCGTCCGGGCGCTCCTGCGCGACGCCGCGGCCTGTGACGTCGTCCTGATTTCGGACAGCCCGCCCTCGGTATTCCCGATGGACTCTCTCGCGCCGGAGGGACTTTTCGAGGCGTTCATCGCGACGCGGGCGGACGTCTGCGCCTATGAGCTCAGGGCCACCTCGGCGGACGGCCGCGTCCGGCAGTTCCGCGACCCATACTGCTTCCTTCCGACGCTCGGCGCGCAGGATCTCTATCTCTTCAACGAGGGCAACGAGCACAGGATCTACGAGAAGCTCGGCGCGCACATTCGCGACCTCGGCGGGGTGCTCGGCGTCGCCTTCGCGGTGTGGGCGCCTGCGGCGACCCGCGTCTCGGTCGTCGGCGACTTCAACGGCTGGGACGGCCGCTACCATCCGATGAGGAGCCTCGGGCCCTCGGGCGTATGGGAGATTTTCATCCCGGGTCTTGGCGACGGCGAGCTCTACAAGTTCGAGATCCGCGACAGCCGGGGCGGCCTGCACGTCAAGACCGATCCGTACGGCACGCGCTTTGAAGGGCCGCCGGGAAACGCGGCCAGGGTCTGCGAGACCGGCGGCTTCGAGTGGGGCGACGCCGCGTGGATCGAGCGCCGCCGCTCCCAGGCGGGACTGCACGACCGGCCGATCTCGATCTACGAGGTCCATCTCGGCTCCTGGCGCCGCAAGGCCGACGAGGGAAACCGCCCGCTCACCTACCGCGAGATCGCCCCGCAGCTGGCCGACTACGCGGTCGAGATGGGCTTCACGCACGTCGAGGTGATGCCGATCGCCGAGCATCCGTTCGACGGGTCCTGGGGCTACCAGGTGACCGGGTTCTTCGCGCCGACGCACCGCTTCGGCGCTCCGGCCGATTTCGCGTGGTTTGTAGACCATCTGCACCAGCGCGGGATCGGCGTCATCCTCGACTGGGTGCCCGCCCATTTTCCCAAGGACGCGTTTGCACTCGCCGAATTCGACGGCACCCACCTCTACGAGCACGCCGATCCGAGGCAGGGGGCCCACATGGACTGGGGCACGCTCATCTTCAATTACGGCCGCAACGAGGTCCGCTGCTTCCTCATCGCGAACGCGCTCGCCTGGCTCGACCGGTACCACCTGGACGGACTGCGCGTCGACGCCGTCGCCTCCATGCTCTACCTCGACTACTCGCGCGGGCACGGGGAGTGGGTGCCCAACCGCTTCGGGGGCCGCGAGAACCTGGAGGCGATCGATTTCCTGCGGCGCGTGAACGACCTGGTCCACCATTACTACCCGGGCGCCCTGATGTTCGCCGAGGAGAGCACCTCGTTCCCCGGCGTCACCCGGCCGCCGTCCGCCGGCGGCCTTGGATTCGACTACAAATGGAACATGGGCTGGATGCATGACACGCTGAAGTACTTCTCGCTGGAGCCGATCAACCGCCGCTGGCACCAGAACGACCTGACTTTCGGGATGCTCTACCAGTACGCCGAGAACTTCGTGTCGGTCTTCTCGCACGACGAGGTGGTGCACGGCAAAGCGTCGATGCTCTACAAGATGGGCGCCTGGCACATCCCGGAGAAGGCGGCCAACCTTCGCGCGCTTTACACGCACATGTGGGTGTATCCCGGGAAGAAGCTGCTGTTCATGGGGAGCGAATGGGCGCAGTCGGGTGAGTGGAACCACGCGGCCAGCCTGGACTGGCACCTGTGCCAGTACATGGACCACGAGGGCGTTCGAAGGCTCGTGCGCGACCTGAACCGGCTCTACGCCTCCGAGCCGGCCCTCGGCGCCAACGATTTCAATCCGCACGGGTTCCGCTGGATCAACTGCCTGGACGCGGACGCCAACGTGATCGCGTACCTGCGGACGGACGCGAGCGAGGAAACGCTCTTCGTCGTGGTCGGCCACTTCGGCGGCGCGACGCGCCCCTACCGGATCGGGGTTCCCCGCCGCGGCCGCTGGCACGAGCTGATCAACTCGAACAGCGAATACTACGGCGGTTCGGGCCTGGGAAACCTGGGTGGCCAGACCGCAACGGCCGAACCCCGCGACGGGTACACCCAGTCGATCGAGCTCACGCTGCCCCCCCTGACCACCCTGGTGTTCAAATGGACCGCGGGGGGCTAGTCCGGCCGCAAACCGGACTACGTAAATATTCAGAATTTTTTGACTCGCTAGCCCTCGGGGCGCTAACAACCGTCACAGGCGAGTGGGCAGTGCGGAACCGTCCTGATGCGTAGATATGCGGGGGTGTTTTTGACTCGCGGCTTGACGGTGCAGTCCGCACATTGTTCGTGACAACGGATATCCTCCTTCATGGCGCGCAAAATAAGCTTCATCAACTACAAGGGCGGCGTCGGCAAGACGTCGCTGATCGTGAACGCGGCCGCCGCTTTGGCCAAGATGGGCAAGCGGGTCCTCCTGTTCGACCTCGATACGCAGTCGAACGCAAGCATCTGGCTTCTCAAGCTCGACCGATGGAACAAGATCAATTCGACCAGCGAGGGCTCGATTTACTCAATTTTTGATCCCGGCAAGACCCACGTCAGGGACATCGTGGTGAAGGACGTGGTCGAGGGCAAGTCGGGCGAGAAGCTGCTCCCGGGCCTGGACCTGGTGCCCACGAGCTTCAACCTTGTCGACCTGGAGGGGGAATACTCCGGCGATCCCAAGCGGCCCGCGTACCTGGTGTTCTGCGAGCAGGTCGCCGCGCTGGAGCCCAACTACGACTACATCTTCTTCGACTGCCCGCCGAACCTGCTGCGCGCGGCCCAGTGCGGCGTGTTCGCGTCGAACGAGATCTACGTCCCCTCGAATCCGGACGCCCTGAGCCTGATCGGTTTCACGCTCCTCGTCGACAAGCTCCAGAAGTTCCATTCGCTCTCAGGCAGCTTCCGTAAGGCCTCGATGGGGCCGCCGGCGCAGGTGCAAGGCCTGATTTTCAACTCCATCCGCACCGGTGTTGACATCGAGGTCCCCAAGATGAGGATGCAGCTCCGATTGAATCAGTTCCGCGCGGCGAAGCGCGCCGCGCCGAGCGCGAAGATTTTCAGCACGCAGATTCGCGACGCGATGGTGGTGNNGCTCGGTCGCCCTCGGGCTCCCGGTGATCCTCGTGGGCAGCGAGGCAGCCGATGTCACGGATTCCGTCACCAACGACTATAGAAAGCTCGCGACCGAGCTCAACGAGCACGAACCTGTCGCCTAACCGAACCGAAGATGTCCGAACAGAAACACTCAGAGAAGGATTGGGACGATGTGCGCACGGCATTTGCCAGCTCGATCATGGTCGACACGCCCATTTCAAGCTTGGCCCAGAACCTTGACGGCCCCACCTGGCCGGTGAAGTCGAAGGAGGAG
>PLKS01000215.1 GCA_003140665.1 Opitutaceae bacterium | reverse complement strand
TTTCAACTGCATCATTCCGGCTTAGACATTTGCTCCACGACGCCCTGTCACCTGCTGCCTGACCAAGACCTTGACCGCAGAATTCTAGTCCGATCGAGCTCACGCCGTCTTTGACACCGCCTCCGGCATCGGGCGCCGCGCAATGACCGCATAGTCACGCGCCCCGAAGAAGAAAGAATCCAGGGCCTCCTCGGTTGCGGACCGCGGCGACGGAAAATGGTGCTCGGGCGGGAATGGGTTCCGGGGAAGCACCTGAACGTCGGTAAAGCCCGCGTATTCGACAAGGAACGCCAGCGTCATGGGCGGAATCGGGTTTCGGTGGGTCGGATCCATGTAGAAATTGCACGCTCCGACGATCACGTTCTGGGGATTGGGGGTCTCGAGGATCAGCGCCCCACCCGGCTGCAGCACCCGGAAGCTCCCTGTCAGGAGCTCCTGCAGCGCGTTAAGGCCCACGTGCTCCACGAGATGAAAGGAGGTAATGGCCC
The DNA here is from genome assembly GCA_003140665.1 of Opitutaceae bacterium. Taxonomy (GTDB): domain Bacteria; phylum Verrucomicrobiota; class Verrucomicrobiia; order Opitutales; family Opitutaceae; genus Palsa-1447. The sequence goes on along the minus strand of PLKS01000215.1, from coordinate 6,974 downwards.
TTAAGCTCGAGTCCGGGATTAATCGGAGGTGCTCGAGGGCGTCCATCACGACTCCCGCCAGGCCGTTGCGCGCACACTCCTCGATCATCACGGGGCTGATATCCACGCCGTAGGCATCGATCCCGCTGGCTCGCATGAGCTGTAGCCATTCCCCTCGCCCGCAGCCCAGGTCCAGCACCCGGCCGCCAATCGCGCCGAATTCCGCACCGCTCAGGAGCGAAATATAGTCGTTCAGCTTCGCGACGACCTCCTCCCGGCTCCCACGGAACTTGTTTTCAAAGGCGAGGTAGAATTTGTCGTCGCAGAAGCTATCAGGCTTTTTCTCGAGTTCCTTCGCGAGGTCCGCTTTTATCACCTCCTGCGTCGTCTTCACGTCGGTCACCCGGGCAATGGTCTCCGTCAACAGCTGGCCGAGCTCCCCGCAACGCTCCATAGCGGCCTTCGATTGAGCCCTGTTCTCGTTCCCCTTCTCCAGCTCCTTCGCAATATCCCCTCTTATCACTTCTTGGACCGCGTTCATGTCGGTCACGTGGGCAATGGTCTGCGCCAGCAAATTCCCGAGTTCGCTGCAGCGTTCAACCGTTGCTTTCGACTGAGCCTTGTTTTCGTTGTCAACTGTCTCGATATGCGCCTTGAGATTTCCCAAGGCCTCCCTTGCCTCGCCGTGAGCGAGTCCATGGGCGGCAGCCTTGGACTCCAGTCCGTCCAGCCGATCGACGAGGGACGCCATCCGCTGCCCGAGCGCCCCGATGCTCTTTTCGAAGCGATGCTGCGCCAGATGTATCTCGGCGTGGACACCTTCGACCCCGGCGAGGAGCGCGGAGAGCTGCCTATCGATACCGTCACAACGCATGGCCATCGCATTTCGGTCGTGCAGGAGAGCCTCCGTAAGGCCCCTCAGGACCGCGTCTGATTCGTCAAGCCTGACGTAATTTCGGTCGGCGGTGCTGTGCAGCTCCACAAGCCTGCGCTGGTCCCGTTCGGCGGAATTCGCCGCGCGCGCGCTTATTGCCTCAGCCAAATCCAGCAGTTGCTTGTTTATTTCGTTCTGCGGATTGAGAATTCGCGCGAGTGGGCGCGGCATGCGCCAGTATCTCTGATTGAACGCAGTGATGTGGGCGATTCGGTCCTCCACGCTTTCGGCTAAGCCTTGGGTGTTCATTGGTCCATCTCCATGATTAGCTCCGCCACCGCGACTCCAAGCACCCGTGTATCGTCGCCCAGGCCCACGCTGGCCGGGGTAACCGGCGCCTCGGAGACCAGGTCGATCAGCAGTTCCTTCAGCCCGCATATCTGCTGGTAGAACAACCGCCCGCGCATCCAGGAGAATTCGCCCGAGACCACCCAATTCAGGTCAACATTTGCGTTCGAGCGAAGCCTCAGGGTCTGCCGCGGCTTATGGTGCGTGGTCATGGCCTTCGCGCAAAGCGACAACCGGATATCCCCGCTCGGCGGCTTGATCCGCATCCCGATGGAAGCACGGACCCCTTCGGTCCAAACGAAGCCGGGCTCATCATAATTCCAGCCCGCCCTTAGGAATTCCCTCGCTTGGCCGCCGAACCCGAAGCGAATCCTTGTCCCCCACGTGTAGAATCCAATGGCATTTGACCCGGTCACAGGCTCCAGGGCGGACTGAGGAAGCTCACGTTTCCTCTTGCTCACGGCGAGCCTGACCGTGTTCGCGATGTCGTCGTTTGCTGCTTCCTTCATGGTGTTCAGCGATTCGTACTATGACTCAATGACAGCCGCCAGCTCGCACTGGCATGATGGATTTACATCGTTCAGCCACATTACGTGCTCCTGAAGCAATGTGATCTGCAAGACGTAGTTTCCCGGAACAGCCGGGGCCGTTATGACGGTACAATGGAGGCGGTTGCTCGCGGGCGGCTGGGTTCCGTTAAGCCTTGTCCTGTGTCCTTCAAACACAACCACGCTGCGATCGCGTTTCCGAAACCAATGGTACGAAAGAAACGTAGGCCACGCCCCCCCGCTCCCCAGTTGACGGGTTGATTCGTTGTGGATCGCGACATCGACAGTCAACTTCGCTCCGGCGGGGCCGCCGACCTCGGTCCTTTCACAGGCCAGCGATATTCTCCCCGCATCGGCGGCCGATAGGCGCGACGTCACAAAAAGGCTGGCGATGGAGTCCACGGGAAATGCTCGGTGCGAGGCGACCGCGAAAAGGTCGCGCTGGGCCGCCAGCTCTCCGTGAGCCATCTTTCGCTCCAGGCTGGCAGTCGGGGCCTCTGGCGAGCCAAACCAAAATTCCACCTGCTCGAAATGCCTGCGCAGCTGACGCCGCAGGACATTGGGACTTTGCTCGTTGATGTGCATCTCACGCTCAAACCGCGACCGGGGTTGCGCCGGGAGGTGGGCGCCGATGGCGGCGGCGGCCCGCCGCCGCTTAGGGTAATCGTATTTGTAGAACCAACTGTTTGGAAAGGTGTGGAGCACCAGTTTTCCGTTTGCCTTCAGGAAGCCGCTTATCCGCTTAAGCATTGTCTCTATCTCTTGTGCCGCAAGATGTTCGATGACATCACTCACGACAACGACATCGAATCTTTCATCCAGCGCAACCGCGTTCAGGTCATCGCAGATCCAAGTCATCCTTGATGCCAGCTCCGTTGAGTCTGTCGCCCTGCGGCGAGCTATGGCAATGGCCTCCTTCGCATAATCCACGCCGACCGTCGTAACCCCGTTTCGCGCCGCGTGAAGGCAAATCTCCCCGCGTCCGCAGCCCAGGTCCAGGAGCGAAGAGGGCTTCCATAGCATTGCCAGATCGAAGACCGCGCGCAGGCGGCCGTCGTCCAGAGTCATTCCCCCGTCTCCCTTGTCGAACTCCCATCCGCCACAGTTTCCGACAAAATAATCGCGGTCATAAAGGCCCTGGATTCCAGCGCTGCCCTCGAGCCTGTGGGATCCGCCGCCCCGCTTCTCCGCGCGATCAGTGAAGCGGATCAGCAATTCTCCGGCATATCCCGGTATGACCAGGGCGTACTCGATCAGGTCACGATGCCGCAGTATGAAGTCGCCGGCCGTGTAAAAGTTGCTCTGGGTCCAGAAATAGCCGTCAAGGAGCACGAATTTCGCCTGCCGCGACGCTAGTTCGAGGTCGTGATACGTCCCGATCTCATCCTGTTGTCCGTCCACATGGATCAAGTCATAGAACCCCCCGGGAAGGCTGCTTAGGTCCTGCGAATCCTCCTTTATGAGTTTGGCGGACGCCGGCAGGTGGGTCCTGCTAAATTCAAGTCCATCCGAGCCTCCCCCATAGGCCGGGACATCGAGGTCAATCCCGCAGTACTCGGCCCCAGGGTATCCCGCGAGCAGGGCCGCCGCCGAGTAGCCGTATCGCACACCTATTTCAAGGATGCGCTTGGGCCGCACGGCCCTCGCCACGGCTTCCTTCATGCGATAGTAATCGACCCATTGGTCGAAATGCGCGCGAAGCGGGTCGTCCGGCTTGGCGATGGACCGGAAGTCAAACGTGCATCTCTTATATTCCTCAAGGATCTCGCAGATCACCCTGATGCCTCCCGCGCGCTGGGCGCCGATGTTCGGTGATATTCCAACTTTGGGTTAAGGTTTACTATCCCAGACCATTTCAAATCGCGGCGGTCCTTCACGATCTCAAATATCTTCGCGCCCTGCAGGTATAAAAGGAGATCCTGATAGAAATGCTCGCCACGTCCCCCGTTGGCAAAGCCGACGACTATGCTGTATTCACCCGCGAACAATGGGATGCAAAAGCGGAAATTCGCCACCAGCGTCTCCCCTGCGGGAAGCCGCCCGAAATGAGTCCTCATGCAGTAGGAGCTCGATTCGAACAATACGCGGCCCATTTTGTCCCGAATCTTGAATCCGACATGGGGATCGTCCAGGGGCTTGGCTGCACGGACACCAATGCTCAGGTTTATCAGCGATCCGCTTACGACGACATCTATCTCGGTCGCGGTCTCATCAAATATCCGAACGAAGGCGAGCTCCGCGCCATCTGTCACGATGCTTCCCAATTGGTCGTCAACCGCCTCGGGTGCTGAGGCCGATGAGGACCCCGCGCCTTCGCCGGCAGAGTCAACCCCCTCGCGCTTGGAGTCTGGAGCACGGGCGGCCGGCGGTCTGCCCGGCACCTTCACTTCACCCGGGTTTGTAAACAAGCCCTGGACGGCCGTGCTCTCGTAGAGCCTAACAGCTTCGTCGGCGGAGCCGATAAACCTCACCTTGCCCTTCTCCAGAAGCACCGCCCGGTCGCATAACTCGAGCACGCTGCCCATGGAGTGGGACACGAAAAGAAAGGTGCAGCCCTTCCTCCTGAAGCGCCTGATGACGTCGAAGCACTTCTGCTGGAACAGGAAATCCCCCACCGCAAGCGCCTCGTCGACGATCAACACTTCCGGGTCGATCTGGGTGAGAACGGCAAATGCCAGTCGCACGGCCATTCCGGAGGAATACGTTCGCACCGGTTGATCCATGAAATCACCGATCTCCGCAAAATCCGCTATCGCGGCAAAGCGCTCCCGGACTTCGCTGGGCTCCAGGCCGATGACGGTCGCGTTCAGGAAGACGTTTTCCCGGCCGGTGCATTCCACATTGAACCCCGAGCCAAGCTCCAGGAGCGCCGCCACCCTCCCGACCTTTTCAACCGTGCCGTGGCTGGGCGTAAGAACCCCGGCCGCCATCTGCAGGAGGGTCGACTTCCCCGATCCATTGCGCCCGATGATACCCACGGAATCTCCCGGTCGCAGTTCAAGGTTCACGTCGCAGAGCGCGTCGAAGTCCCTGTATAGGCGATGCTCCGCCAGCTCCATGCGGTCGCGCAGCATCGGAAGCATCTTGCCCGCGGCATGCAGCAGCGCGGCCTTCAACCTCGCGGAGGGACTGTTCCAGATTCGGTAGGTCTTTCCGATCCCTTTCAGGGAAAGTGCGATTCCTTCGTTCATATGACGTCGGCAAACGCCGGCCGCAAATATCGGAACAGGGCATAACCGCCTACGCAGGTCCCTGCGCTCACAACACCCAGATAGATCATATCAGCGGACGAAGGCGCGATTTTCCAAAGGAGCGCGCCGCGGCTACATTCCAACGCGATCAGGATTGGGTTGAACCTGAGAAACCGGAAATGCGCAGGGATCTGCTTCAGTGAATAAAACACCCCGCTCATAAACATCAGGAGGATCGAGAACGACTGTGTGAAGGGCCCGAGATCCCTCAGGAACACGCCCACCGCCGCCAGGAACCAACTGAGTCCCAAGGAAAGCAGACATAACATTAGTGAAATTACAGGAAACCACCAGGCGGCCGCGCTCAAGGGGGGGCCAAACAGCAGCGTGGCGATCAACACAATCGCAATCGAGACCAAGAACCGCAACAGAGCGCCTCCGAAGGCGGCGGCCGGCAAGATTGCGAGGGGAAAGACCACCCTTTTCACGTAGTTCGCATTTTGAAGCACGGCATAGGGCGTAACCGCAAGGACCTCCTGGATGAGCTGCAGGAGAGTCAGGCTCAGCAGCAGCCCAATCGCATAATCCGCGTCCCTTTCGGTCGGCACCACGCCATAGCGCCCGTGAAAGATTGCGATGAAGACGAACGCGTAAACGCCAAAGATCATCAGGGGGCTGATCACCGACCAGGCCAGACCGAGGTAGCTTCCGCGATGCTGCAGCGCGAAATTTCGCCAGGTGAGCTGTGACAGCAATGCCCACATCCTGCTCGCATTCTGAACGCGCCAGACACTGCTAAAAAATCTCAAGATTCTATTCATGAATAGGTTTCATGAGCCCGATCGCCTTCCGGCCCAGGGATTTGAGGCGCAGCGTGCCGGCACCAGCGACTCCAATCGAGCAGACCGAATGGATGAGGGTGTTGATGTGCGGTTCATGGAATTGAATTAGGGGAGCCAGCAGCATTGGCAAACCGAGATTAAGCAGGACAAACGCAAGCGCCAGCGCGTATCGGGTCGTCTTGGGCGCCGGTTCTTTGATGCGGCTCAAGGTGTTCCGGAGCTTGCTTTGATTCCCGCCGCCAACACACATTCCTCGACCAAGCTACCCCCTCAGGCTCTCGTAACGGGAGGTCGCAGGGGGCAAGTAAGGTCACAATGCCCAGCGTTTCGTTAGTAATGCCCGCACATCAGGCCGCAGACACGATTGCGGAGGCGGTGGCGAGCGTCCTGGCCCAGACATGGCGGGATNNTCATCGTCGTCGACGACGGCTCAACCGATTCCACAACGGCTTCGGTGCAAGCAGCCGCCAAGGGCGATCCCCGCATCTTCGTCAAGCAATTGAGCAGGAACGTCGGGGCAGCGGCGGCGATGAATATCGGATGGCGCAGCAGCCGGTCCGAGTTGATTGCCATCCTCGATGCCGACGACGTCGCCTTGCCGAGGAGACTTGCGCAACAACAGAAATTTCTAGAGGGGCATCCAGGCATTGGAGTGTTGGGGGCAGGAGCGCATTTTGTGGACTCAAGGGGGCGGCATTTGCGAACCGTGGTTCGGCCGCCCGATCACGCTGAATTGCTGAAACAGCGTTGGTACCAAAGCCCGTTCATTCATCCCACCGTGATGATGAGGAGGACCTTCCTGGAGGCGACGGGTGGTTACACGGATGGATTGCGGCTCGGCGAGGACTATGACCTTTGGATGCGCGGCTTCATTGTAGGTGGTTTTGAGTATGGAAATCTGCCCGAGCCGCTAGTCCTTTACCGGACGCGGCCGATCCAACGTTGGGAAATGATTCGAGCGGGTGCCCGAGTACGGATGCGCGCGGGCGCGCGGGAAAGGCGGATGCTGCGCGCATGGTGGGCCGCCACGCGCATACTGGCGGAAGGCGCCCTAGAACAGACCGGCATTTTCACCTTGTTCAATCGCAGGTGACGAGTTCACAGCTGACAGCGACACTTGGTTTATCGCCCCGCGTCTCTAGACTTGGATCCGCAGGCCCAATTCCTGGACTAGAGCATTTTCTATTGAGAT
>PLKS01000223.1 GCA_003140665.1 Opitutaceae bacterium | reverse complement strand
CGCGGGTCATTGCAACGTTAGCCACGGAAAGAGTCCCTTGCCATCCATTCAATTCGGGACGAATCTCGGTTCATGCCAACGATCATTAGGGAGAAGAGTAACGTTAAGTCACGCGCCATCCGTTTGATCCGCGACTTGCCGAAGAGTTCGTCCTGGGACGACCTCATGTACCGCATTTACGTCCGGCAGAAGATTGAAGCCGGCTTGGCCGATTTGCGCGCTGGTCGGGCCCACTCCCACGAAGCAATTCGCAGAGAGCTTGGCGTGGTGTGAAAATCATCTGGTCGGCCGAGGCACGCAAGGAACTCCGCGCCATCAAGCGATTCATTGCGCGAGATTCGGAATATTACGCTGCCCGGATGGTCGCAAGTATCGTTGAGCGTGTCGAGAAGATGGCCGTACATCCGACACAGGGGCATTCGGTCCATGAATATCCCGAGCAGCCCCTTCGGGAAGTTCACCAGGACCCGTATCGCATCATTTATCAGATCTCGGCCGGACAAATCGAAATTATCACGATCGTGCATTTCAAGAAGAGACTCCAATCGTGAACGAGGCTAACCAACAACTACCGGATCCGANNGAGGCGCGCCATCCGTCGCCGCGGATCATTAGGACGTTAGCTCTTTCGAGCCCGATGGAAAGTAGCGCCCCAGACCCGATGCCGAAGGGAGACCGGCTTCCGCCGATTCCGCCAAAACTGACGGCAATCGGCTTGGATGACGATGGCGATAAACGCCGGTTTACCGTTACTATTGAGATTTCACTAAAGAATGGATAACCATTCCCGATTCTGCTATGCCAGGGCCCATGAGACCTCCTGGCAGTCCGGAGCGGCTGGAAGAACGCCGCCGCAAAGCGATTGGGTTACTGCGCTCGGGCGAGACCTATCAAAAGGTGGCCTGGGCTGTGAAGGCGTCGGTGAGCTCGGTGGTGCGATGGAAGCAAGCCTATCAGCAGAACCGCAGAACGGGCCTGCGCACGAAACCGATCCCAGGGCGGCCGCCGCGGCTGACGCCTGGCCAAACGGCAACTCTGACCAAGCTGCTGGTCGCCGGCGCCCAGCAGGCGGGGTACGCCACGGACCTCTGGACGCTGCGCCGGGTCGCGGATTTGATCGAGAAGCGCTTCGGTGTGCATTATGGGCTGACCGGCGCCCGGCGGTTGCTTCTTCAGCGGCTGGAATGGACCTGGCAGAAGCCGGAACGGCGGGCGATGGAGCGCAAGGAAGAGGAGATTGCCAAATGGAAGCGGGCCGACTGGCCCGATATAAAAAAACGCCCGTAAGCTCGGCGCTCATCTGGTCTTCCTCGACGAAAGCGGCTTCATGCTCACCCCCAACGTCCGCAAGACCTGGGCGCCTGTCGGACGGACCCCAATCCTGCGCCATTGCTATCGGCACGACCGGGTCTCGGTCATCTCCGCGATCACAATCTCCTCGGTCCGGCAGCGGATCGGCATGTACTTCCGATGCCACCGCGAGAACATCAATGGGGAGCGGGTCGTCGGGTTCCTGCGCCTGCTGCTGCGGCACCTTCGGGGAGAGGTCGTGCTTCTGTGGGATAGCGCCAAAATCCACCGCAACGAAGCCGTGCGTCAGTATCTGCGTCGCTGCCGGCGCCTCCATCTGCATCACTTCCCCGCATACGCACCAGAGCTCAATCCTGACGAGCACGTCTGGACCCAGACCAAGCAAACGCTCGCCAACACTACGCCGGCGAACATTGACGAGTTGGAAGTGGGCGTCGCGCAGAAGCTCATCCACCTGCAACACTCGACACAGCTTCTTTGGAGCTGCATCGCCGCCTCCGATCTGCCCTGGAAGAAAGCTCAAACGCATATCCATTGTTTAGTGAAAGATCAATACTTGGCTCAGCGTTTCGTCGGCTACATAGATCCGCACCATGGCGGGCGGGTAAAATTGGCGCAGGGCATTTCAAGCAACGTGGGCACCGGAAGAAGCAAATGGCTCGGACATTGTTGCAACGCGTTACTTTACAATACACAGCATGATCCCCAATTACTGCCTAAGCACCCGCCTGCATGATAAGATCCGGCGATAAGGATCAGCAGTGGGCTTGACGTTACTCGGCTAGGAGCGAATTCCAACCATGTCATGTCAGGACAGCGTGGTTCCATTTGCAGGCACCAAAAGGGCTCGGAATGGTCCTGATGACCGACGCATGTTCACTCCGTCGACGCCATGAGCCTACCCCTCCCAACGCGATCCCAACCCGATGCCGGCGCCCTCCGCAGATTGGCTGTGGCCTTCCTGTGCCCCTGTCTCTTCCTGGCGACTGCGGACGGGTCGGCCGGGGCATCCTTCGCGAATGGCGCCGATGCGAGTTGGTACACGCAGATGGTTCACGACAGCGGCTATGTGTTCCGCACCCAGCAGGGAATGCCGGAACCCTGCCTCAACGTGCTCCAGGGCATTGGGATCAATGCCATTCGCCTCAGGGTGTGGCTGGATCCCGCCGGCGGCTGGTGCAACCAGGCCGACGTCGTCACCAAGGCCCTCGCGGCAACCGCCCTGGGCCAAAGCGTGATGCTCGATTTCCATTACAGCGACACCTGGGCTTCGGGCTCAACCCAGGCGCCGCCCGCCGCCTGGCAGGGCTACACTCTGTCGCAGATGGAAGCCGCCGTGGCCGGCGAGACGGCAACCGTGCTGACCGCCATCAAATCGGCGGGCGGAACGGTTTCGTGGGTGCAGGTGGGAAATGAGATCAACGTCGGGATGCTGTTCCCTGTCGGCGGGGTGTACGGCTACGGGGACAACAGCTGGGCGGCCCTGGCCGGGCTGATCAATTCCGGCTACGACGCGGTCAAGTCGGTATTTCCCGGCGCCTTGGTCATCGTCCATCTCTCCAGCGGTGAGAACGACTCCATCTTTGAGTCGTTCTTCGACAGCCTCAAGGCCGCCGGCGGCAAGTTCGATGTCATCGGGATGTCCGCCTATCCCTACTGGTCCGGCTTGCCATGGCAAACGGAGGTGACCGACGTCACGGCCACCATGAAGGACATGACGAGCCGGTACGGAGTGCCGACGATGGTTTGCGAGTGCGGCTACCAGGAATCCGATCCGGCTGACTGCTATAGCTACCTTTCCGCCCTTATCGCCGCCGCGAAGCAGACGGGTGCGCTGGGCGCGTTCTATTGGGAACCTGAGTGCTACGGCAACTGGCCGGCGGCGGGCGCCTATGCGCTGGGCGCGTTCACGGCGGCCGGCATGCCCTCGGCGGGAATGAACGCCTTCGCCGATTCCGGCGTCTCCCCGTATTTCACCGGGCAACCGGCTCCGCAGACGCTTGGGACGGGCAGCGCCGTGGTCTTCAGCGCGTCGGCAATTGCCTTTCCGTCGCCCGCCTTTCAATGGTACCGTAACGGCGCGCCGATCGCGGGGGCGACCTCCGCGGCCCTTCTCATCACCGGCGCAACATCGGCAAATGCTGGAAGCTACGCCTGCGTTGCGACCAATTCGCAGGGATCCGCGACGAGCACTCCCGCCGCCCTTACCGTTGTGAACACCACGGATCCCGGCCGCCTCGTCAACATC
>PLKS01000061.1 GCA_003140665.1 Opitutaceae bacterium | reverse complement strand
CCTGGGCCAGGCGGCCGAGCGCCGCGCTCGTCTTCGCCATCTGCATCAGGGAATATATCCCCTCCTGCATCCTGGCGCCCCCGGAGGCGCTGACGATGATGCAGGGAATCCTCCTCGACAGCGCGTCCTCGATTGTCCGGGTGATCTTTTCCCCGGCCGCCGATCCCATCGCGCCGCCGCAGAACCGGAAATCCATGACCGCGATCGCGACCGGAATCGCGTGGATCGCGCCGATCCCGCAGATGACCGCCTCGGGGAGGCCGCTCTCCCGCTGGTAGCGCTTGATGCGCTCGTGGTAGGGCTGCGAGTCGACGAACTCGAGCGGGTCGCCGGAGTGGACCTCCTCGTGCTTCTCGACGAACGAATCGGTGTCGAGCAGCCTCGCGATCCGCTGGCGGGCGCCGATCGGGAAATGGTGCCCGCTCTTCGGGACAACCATCTGGTTGTCCTCGATCTCCTTGTTGAAGAGGGTCTCGCCGGTGACCGGGTCCCTCGTGTAAAGGCCCTCGGGGATGTCCTTTTTCTTCGTCCTGCGAACCGAGTACGTCGGCTTGTCGAAATGCATGTGACGTGGGGAAGAGGAACCGTGCTGCATCCAAAATCCAGAGGCAACCGAATTCGGGGCTCAGCGGTACAGGACCCGCCGCAGGAAGAGCCCCTGCGCCGGGGCGGTCTCGATCCGGGCCGTCCGCACGCCGGACGAGAGGAAGTTCCTGATGTCGCCGGGGTTGAGTTTCCCTTCGCCCGACGCCACGAGGGCGCCCGCAAGGCGGCGAACCATCTTGTACAGGAAGCCGTCCGCCTCCGCCACGACGCGCACGCTGCGCCCGCGCACGTGGACCTCCAGGCGGCGAAGGCTCCGGACGGTGTCCGCGTTGTCACCGGGCTCCGAGCCGTTGAGCGCCGAGAACGCCTTGAAGTCGTGCCTGCCCTCCAGGATCGCGGCCGACGCGCGCACCGCCGCGAGGTCGAGCGGCTTAAGGATCGCCCAGCAAAAGGGCCGCGTGAAAGGGTCCGCGTCCCCCAGGTGGACATGGTACGAGTAGACCTTGCCCCTGGCGGAAAAGCGCGCGTGGAAGCCCGGCGCCGCCGCGCGGATCGACACGATCTGGATCGCGCGGTGCAGCCGGTGACGGAGGGCCGCGGCCAGCTTCTCCGCGCCGTGCGGCCACGCGGCGTCAAAATGGAAAACCTGCCCGGACGCGTGGGCGCCGCCGTCCGTCCGCCCGCTCCCGTGGATGCGGGCGTGGACGCCGAGAACCGCGGCGAGGCGCGCCTCGAGCACATCCTGTACCGCCGCTCCGCCCGGCTGGCTCTGCCAGCCCGAGAATTCGCCCCCGTCGTAGGCGCAGATGCACTTCCACCGCGTCATGGCTCGCCTTCCGGGGCGGCGCCACCGGGCGCGCGCCCGTCGAGATAGTCCTGCAGGATGATCGTCGCTGCCCGCGAGTCTATGAGGCCCGCCGCGCGGACGGACCTTCGCTTCGCCGGTTCCATTGTCGATTCAGCCTCGTAGCTCGTGAGCCGCTCGTCGACGAGGTGCACCGGCACGCCGAACTCCGACCGGACCCTTCGTGCGAATTCCTCGACCTCCATGGCTTTTGGCCCGATCGAACCGTCCATGTTAAGTGGATGGCCCATAATGACGTCCGTTATCCGCCTTTCCTTCAGCAGGGCGGAGAGGCCAGCCCACCGCTTTGACGGGTCCGCGGAGACCAGGGCCGCCAGGGGCGTCGCGACGCCCAGGTCGTCGCCAAAGGCGACGCCGATTCTGCGGGTCCCATAGTCGAGGCCGAGGAAGCGCATGACAACGGCGGGATTCAGACGGCCAGCTCCGGATGAGCGGCGGCGTAGTCCTGCGCGGCCCCGGCAAAGGCNNGCCTACCTTGAAGGCGATGTCGTCTATCCATCCGACCGGGACGATATCCTTGGTCGTCGAAAGCAGGAGGCATTCGTCCATCGAAGCCAGGTTCTCGGGACGCACCGCCTCCTCCAGCGCCGTGATTCGCGCCGACGCCGCGATGCCACCGAGAAGGAGGCCCCGGGTGATGCCTCCCAAGATGCCCGCGGACAGGGGCGGCGTGACGAGCATGCCGCCGCGCGCGAACGCAATGTTGGAAACCGCGGATTCGGTGACCTCGCCGGCCAGGTTGAGCATGACGACATCGTCGGCGCCGCGCGACCGCGCCTCGCGAAGGCACAGCAGGTTGTTGAGGTAGTTCCCCGTCTTCCAGGCGGGATCCAGGCTTTGGACGGGGTTTCGGCGAAGGGAGGCGGCCATCGACAGGCGCAGCCCGGCGCGCAGCTTTTCAGGGGGCACGTCGGGGCACGGCTGGACGAGGAGGACGAAGTCCGGATCCTCCGCAAGGGCGACATCGAGCCCGATCGCGCCGGCGCCGCGCGTGGCCTGGAGCCGGATATAGAGCTCCCCCGTGCCGGGCGCTTGCGCGCGGTAGGCGGAGACGGTGCGCCGGATCTCCGGAAGGATCTGCTCCGGCCCGAACGCCAGGCGCATGTGCAGGGCCTGGGCCGAGGCGCGCAGCCTTTTCCAGTGCTCGTCCCACGCGAATAGGACGCCGTGATAGGTCCTCCATACCTCGTAGATCGCGTCCCCATAGAGGAATCCCCGGTTGAGCGGGGATATAGAGGGTTCGCTCGCCGGATGCAGGCGCCCGTTCGTATTGGCCTGAATATAGTGGGTAGGCATGGTCGGAGCGTCCGCAAAAAAACAGCCCCCGCCAATGAAAGCGGGGGCCGGTTGCCGGTGGCAAGACTGCTTCGGCGTCAGGCGCGCGCCTTCACCAGTCCCAGGGCCTTCTTGATGTTCTGGACGCTGGGAAGCGAGATGCTCAGCGACTTGGCGATCTGCGAGCCGGTCTTTCCGGCCTCGACGAGCTTCTTCACGCTCGCGCGCGTATCATCGTTGATGATGGCCCGCTTGCGGCGCTTCACCTTCGTCGCGCCCCTGGCCTTGACGGCCCGGCGGGTCTTCCCACGCGAGGTGGTTGCCGCCTTGAGCGCCTTTGTGAAGTCCTTCAGGGAGTTATAGCCGTAGGTCTTGTGCAGCGACGCCAGCTCCTTGCGGAGACGCTTGGCGATCGACTTCTCAAGTGCGGCGATCTTGGCCTTCGTGGCTTCGAGTTCCTTAATCTGTTTGGTTACCATAGTCCGATTACCGTCATGTTATCGTCACAATATAGCAAGCCCGATGCATCCAATAGTTGCGGCGTCCCGGGGCATATCCAGCCGCGGGGCGCTGGGCTTTACTCGACGCCCGGGCGGAAGGTAGCATGAGGCCATGGTCGAGTCCATAGACACGTCCCGGCAGACTTCGTTCGCCACCGGCACGCGATTTTTCGTGGCTCTCCTGGCGGTGGCGCATGCCGCCGCATTCGGATCGATATGGATCCAGTCGGCCGGACTGATCGGTCCGTCGGGAATCCTGCCGGCGGGCCGATACTTCGCGGCCGCAAAGGAGCAGATCGGCGCCCGGGCCTGGTTCGAGTTGCCCTCCCTTTGCTGGATCTTCGGCACCGGCCATTTCATCGACGTGCTGTGCGCAACAGGAATAGCCCTGTCGGGCCTCCTTCTTGCGGGCTTCGCCCCGGCCCTGTGCCTGGCGCTCCTCTGGGCGTGCTACCTGTCGCTTGTCTCTGCCGGGCAGATCTTCTTCTACTTCCAGTGGGACATCCTCCTCCTGGAGAGCACGCTGGTGGCGATCTTCCTGGTTCCATGGACCCTGGGGCGGCCCCGCGGCCCCCATGACCCGCCCCGCCTCGCCCGCTACCTGATATGGTGGCTGCTCTTCCGCCTCATGTTTCTATCGGGTATCGTGAAGCTGACGAGCGGCGACCCGACGTGGCGCCACCTGACCGCGCTCACGTTTCACTATCAGACCCAGCCGCTCCCCAGCCCGCTGGCCTGGTACGCGCAGCAGTTTCCGGCGTGGATCCAGATGGTCTCCTGCTTCATCATGTTCGCGGTCGAGCTGGGGGCCCCGCTCTGCATCCTGGGGCCCAGGAAGGTGAGGCACGCCGCCGCGCTGTCCCTTGTCGCGCTCCAGGTCGTGATCGCCCTCACGGGGAACTATGCCTTCTTCAACCTGATAGCCATCGGCCTCTGCCTCACCTGCCTGGACGACGCCTGGTGGCGCCGATGGCGCCGGGGCGCGCAGGCCGATGTCGCCGGAGCCCGGCAGGCGATCCTTCCGGCCGGGCGGCTGAGCCGGACGCTGCTGCGCTGGTTCGCGGCGCTCTCCGTCGGCGTGACCTTCTTCAAGTCCGTGGCCTCGATGTCACAGGGGGCCGCAAACTCCCCGCTGGTCCGGATCGTCGAGGAATCGGTGGGGCCCTTCCTCAGCTTCAACACCTACGGCCTGTTTGCGGTCATGACCGTGGAGCGTCCCGAGCTCATCATCGAGGGCAGCGATGACGGAAACGACTGGCGCGAATACGCCCTTCCCTACAAGCCCGGCGACCTCGACCGGAGGCCGCGATGGGTCGCGCCCTATCAGCCGCGCCTCGACTGGCAGCTCTGGTTCGCGGCGCTCGACTCTGCGGACGCCAGTCCCTGGGTGGGCACGCTGTGCGAGCGGATCCTGCGGGGCGATTCCGCCGTGCTCGGCCTCTTCTCCCGGAATCCGTTCCCCGGGCGTCCGCCGCACTCCGTCCGGGTCGTGCGCTACCGGTACGAATTCACGGACGGCCCCGAACGGGCGCGCACCGGAAATTGGTGGCGCCGGACGCCGATAGATTTTTATATCCAGCCCGTGACGCTGCCCCCCGATTCCCAGTGAAGCCATCCGGGCGCGACCAGTTTGTCGAGCTGCTCAGGGAGGCGATCATGGGCGGTTCCCTGGCAAAGCTGACCCTTGCCAAGCCGGCCGGCACGGATCCGACGCTCAGAAACCTCTTCGTGCGCCCGGTCCTGCTCAGGTCGGGACCCCGGTTCGCGTTCGTGTGGCGCCATGCGACGAAGGACATAACCAAGAATCATGGCGCCGAGGAGGCCCTGCGGCTCCTGGAGCCCATGGTCGGCTCCGATTTCCTGGACGCGCATCTCTTCACGGCGACGCATGGCGCGCAGCTGGAGACGGCGCCCGGAAAATCCAGCCTTCGCGTGAAGGCCCTTGGCAAGCCATTGGATTCAACCCTGGGAAACGACCGCCGGAAGAACCACGCCATTGGGGCGGACGCCCCCTGGCTGAGGGCGCTCGGCGTCACCGACGTCAACGGCCGGCCGCTGGCCGCCATGGCGGACAAGTTCAGGCAGATTGAGAAATTCGCCGAGCTCCTCGGGCATCTCATCAAGGAGGCGGCTCTTCCCACAGGCCGGCGTACTCGTGTTTACGACATGGGCTGCGGAAAGGGCTATCTCACCTTTGCCGCGAGCGAGCTGCTCGGGGATCGGGCCGACGTTTGCGGGGTCGAGCAGCGGGCGGACCTCGTCGACCTTTGCAACAGGGTCGCCGTCGAGCAGGGCTTCGCGGGCCGGCTGTCCTTTCGGAAGGGGTCGATCGCGGACGCCCCCGTCGATTCCGCCGATGTCCTGATCGCGCTTCACGCCTGCGACACCGCGACCGACGATGCCCTGGCGAAGGGCGTCTCGGCCGGCGCCGCACTCCTCGTGGTGGCCCCGTGCTGCCACAAGGAGGTGCGGCCGCAGCTGGTCTCGCCGGCGGTCCTGTCGGCCGCGCTCCGGCACGGGATCTTTGAGGAGCGCCACGCCGAGTTCGCGACCGACGCCCTGAGGGCGCAGCTCCTGGAGTGGGCGGGCTACCGGACAAGGGTCGTCGAGTTCATCTCGACGGAGCACACCGCCAAGAACGTCATGATCACCGCGATCAAGGACCACCCGAAGGGGGATCCCGTGGTCGCCGAGGGGATCCGCGAATTCGCGGCATTCTACGGCATCCGGCGCCAGACCCTGGCCTCCCACCTGGGATTCGCCCTCACATGACCTGGACCGAGCTCGACTGGGACGCCCTCGAGCGGCTCCGAAGGCAATTCCTGGGCGGGAAGCCGTGCGACGGCCCGTATTGGAAGTCGCGCGAGGACCTGGCCGCCTACGACATGACGTTTGGCGAGCGCATCGGGTGGAAATGGGATGCCGTCCTGGAGGAGCTCCGGATTCGGGGATGGGCGCCCCACGGCGGCGCCGTGCTCGACTGGGGCTGCGGAAGCGGGATTGCGGGCCGGCGCCTCGTGGAGGTTTTCGGCCCCGGGACATTCGACTCCCTCGTGGTCTGGGACCACTCGCCGGTCGCGACCGATTTCGCGCACGACGCCGCCGCGAGGAGGTTTCCAGGCCTCGCGGTCCTGTCCGCGACCCCCGGTTACCTCACGGGCGATGAACCCATCGGGCTGCTTGTCATCAGCCACGTCCTCAATGAGCTTCCGCCCGCCGCGCTCGACGAGATCCGGACCCTGGTCGCGCGGTCCCGCGCCGTCGTCTGGACCGAGCCCGGCATCCGGGAAACAAGCCGGGCGCTCGGCTCCCTCAGGGACGAATGGCTGGAGGACTTCGAAGTGGTGGCGCCCTGCACCCACCGATCCCCCTGTCCTGTCCTCGGGCCGGGAAACGAGCGGCACTGGTGCCATCACTTCGGCGCCCCGCCGTCCTGGATCTTTGCGGATTCAGGCTGGGTCAAGTTCGGGCAGCGCGCCGGAATCGACCTCAGGAGCCTGCCCTACTCGTTCGTGGCGCTCGACCGCGACTGGAGCGGCAATGCAGCCGGATTGTCCCGGGTGATAGGCCGGCCCGAGCATTTCAAGCCGTACACGCGGCTTCTCAACTGCGACGGCGACGGCCTCGCGGAGCTGACCGTGATGAAACGCGACAATGCGGCGCTCTGCAAGGAACTGGACCGGACGAAACGTCCTCTCATCTACCGATGGGCGCGGGACGGCGAAAGGATTGTCAGCGGGTCCGCTCTCCAGCCGGCCGCGCCCTGAATCGGGCTCAAAGGCCTTCCTCAGCCCCCGGGTCCCCGGGCTCCCATCGCGGACGGGCGGAGGAAAATCCTTTTGGCTCTTCGCTTCGGCTGAAACCGCGGCTAGGGTACACGAGGCGATACGGCAAAAATCATCATCCCACCATCAAATGACAAACGACGAACTGACATCGAAGATTAAGGAACTGGAAGACAAGGTCTCGGCCGCGACATCCGATGCTCAAAGCGCCCATTCAAGCGCAGGCAGGCTCAAGGAGGCTGTCAAGCAGCTGGCCATGGCCATCATCAGGCACGACAACACCGAAATCCAGAAGATCGCCGATGATCTGGATTGATCAGCGGTTCCGGCGGATCGGGACACGGCCCCACCCTAGGCCTTGACTCGCCTTTCCCGTTGCGGTCTGATGGCCCTTTCCCTCATCACACCACCATGGGCCAGCAGCTTAACAAGATCATCAAACGCAAACGTCGCGCCGCTTACCTGAAGCGCAAGAAGGTCGCGGCCAAGGCGGCCAAGAAGAAGTAGGATTCCGGACCGCGCCCCAGGGGCCCGCTCCAACGCCGGCATGATCACGGTCAGCCTCATCTCTCTCGGCTGTGCCAAGAACCTCGTGGACAGCGAGATAATGGTGGGCCATCTGCACCGGGCGGGAATGAAGGTCATTCCCGAGGCGGACAAGGCGGACGTCGTGATCGTCAACACGTGCTCGTTCATCGACTCCTCCAAGGAGGAGTCTATCGGGCATATCCTGGAGGTCCATGAGCGGCGCGGCCTGCGCAAGCGCCGCCGCAGCCAGAAGCTGATCGTCGCCGGCTGCATGTCCCAGCGATTCTCCAAGAACCTGCCCGGCGCGATGCCCGAGGTGGACGCGTTCATCGGCCTCGACCAGATCACGCAAGTCGCTCCGATCATCGAGGAGCTCTATGCGAGGGAACGCGGGACTGAGGCTGCGCCCGCCAGCTTCGTCACCCCGCGCTCCACCTTCATCCCGGATTACGACACCCCGCGCTTCCGGCTGACTCCCGCCCACTACGCCTACGTGAAGATCGCCGAAGGCTGCAACCACCCATGCACGTTCTGCATCATCCCGCAGATCCGCGGCCGCCACCGGAGCCGGACGGTCGCAAGCGTCGTAGCGGAAGTCCGCCAGCTCGTTTCCGAGGGGGTCAAGGAGATCAACCTGATATCGCAGGACACCACGTTCTTCGGGATGGATACCTGGGAGGAGCGGCCAAACCCGCGAACTCCCGTGGATTCGTCGCGGGGCACCGCTCTGACCTCGCTCCTGCGCGAGCTGAACGCCGTCGAGGGGGACTTCTGGATCCGCATACTCTATACCCACCCGGCGCACTGGAGCGACGAGCTTATCCGGACCATCGCGGAATGTCCCAAGGTGGCGCGATACGTCGACATGCCCCTCCAGCACATAAGCGACAGGATGCTTGCGGCGATGCAGCGGGAGACGGGGGGCGCCTACATCCGCGACCTCCTGCGCCGCATTCGCGCAGGCATCCCGGGAATCGCGCTGAGGACGACCTTCATCGTCGGATTTCCCGGCGAAACGGAGGCGGACTTTGATGAGCTCTGCGAGTTCGTTCGCGGGAGCCGGTTTGAGCGGCTCGGCGTATTTCGCTATTCCCAGGAGGAGGGAACGCGGGCGGGCAGGATGCAGGGGCAGGTCGCCGCAAAGGAGAAGGAGCGCCGCTGGCACCGCCTTATGGCGCTCCAGAGGGAGATCGCGGCCTCGGTCAGCGCAACCAACGTCGGGAAGACGGTCAGGGTCCTGGTCGACGAAACGGGCATCGCGCGCGGCGAGGCCGACGCGCCCGACATCGACGGCCGCGTGTATGTGCCGCGCGAGCTTTCAGTAGGCAGCTTCGCCAGGGTGACGATCAACGGGCACCACGACTACGACCTCCTCGCGCTACCCTCCGGCGAAACCCCGGCGGAGTACAAGGTAGCAAAGCAGGCCCAATAGCCGCCGGCTCAGCCCTTCGCGGACGCGGCGAAGCGGCCTATGATCCCGTCGAACGAACCGTTCGTGAAGAAGATGATCACGCGTGGCTTTCCGCGTGCGGGAAGCGTGTCGGCGGCGAGAGCGTCATGAAGCTCGGCATTCGACGCGAATCGCCGGGCGTGGACGCCCTGTGCCTCAAGATTGCCCGCCACCGCCTCAGTGTCGAATCGCTCCTCCTCGCGCAGCGACTCGGCGCGGCTGACGGCCCCGAGGTAGACCTCGTCCGCATGGGCCAGGGCCCGCGCAAAGCCGGTCTGCAGCGTCCTGACCCGCGCCGTGTTGCTGCGCGGCTCGAACACCGCGGTGAGAACGGCTCCGGGAAAGCGCGCGCGGAAGGAGCTCAGCGTCTCGGCGAGCGCGGTCGGGTGATGGCCAAAATCCTCGATGACCGTGATACCGGGCGCCGCAACGAGGATCTCTTGCCTGCGCCTCACCCCCCGGAATCGCGCAAGGGAGCCCAGCGAGATGCCCGTTGGCGGGTAACCTGCGAGCGCAAGGCCCGAGGCCGTCGCTGCCATGGCCGCGTTGCGCGCATTGTAGATCCCGGAAAGGGACCACTTGACCTTCGCCCAGGGGGCGCCGCGCCATAGTAGCCCGAAACTTGAGCCCTCCGGATTCTCCGAGAAATCGACGATCCGCGTGTCGTTGCCCTCCTCCAATCCCACCCGGACGACCCTCGTCCACGGCATCGTTCCAAGGGCACCCAGATTGTCGTCATCCCCATTCAGCACGGCGAACCCGTTCCTCGGGATGATCCTGGAAAAATGGATAAAAGAGCGCTGGACGTCGGCCAGGTCGCGAAAAATATCCGCGTGGTCGAACTCGAGGTTGTTGAACACCGCGATATGGGGCGCGTAGTGTACGAATTTGCTGCGCTTGTCGAAGAACGCGGAGTCATATTCGTCGCCTTCGATGACGAACGGATCTGCAGCGGCGCCGAGATGGCTTCCCGTCGGCGGGTCCTGCGGCACACCTCCGATAAGGAACCCCGGGTCCCGGCCGTTCTCCCGAAGCAGGTAGGCTGCCAGCGCAGTCGTCGTCGTCTTGCCGTGAGTCCCGGCAATGACGATGTTCTTCCGGTGGCGGAGCACCTGGTCGTGCAGCATTGCCGGAAGCGACGTGAAGGGAAGCGCCCTTGTGTCCAGAAGCCATTCGACCTCGGGATTGCNNGCACCGTGCTCATAGGAGGATAAATGCCCGCGTCGGCTCCCACCACCTCATGCCCGGCAGCGCGTGCGAGAAGCGCCGCGTTTCCCATCGCCGTCCCGCAGACACCCATGAAATAGAACTTCAAATTGGATGCATCTTCCCAAATCCACACCGGGTTGGAAGCAGGTAATTGTCGAATGTGTCGCAGTGAATAGCCTACGGACTCACTGCACAGTGAGATTCACATCGGAATATAGGTAGAACCGCTGCACCTCATATGCGGCAGCCGCGCTTGCTCCCCGCCGGACTACGATCATGCGGCCGGACAGTATTCCAGTGGCAAATCCTGAGATCGAATTGCTTTGAGTCGTACCCGAGTTCGGGGCGGCCGTGATCGCATTTGTCGATGGGCCGATGTCGACCCAAGCCGTGTCGGTGGGGCTATTGTTGGCCAGCGTGAGCGAAAACTTCGGTTGAACGATCCGCTCCACCAACAATCGTGAGGCATTTGTCCGATTGTTGGACGATGAGGTGTTCCAAAGCGAATATTGCGCGGAAGTGAGCAGCGAGCTCCACAGCGCAGGAGCCTGGGACTGGGTGGACTCCCAGCTTTGGTCCCATATCGAATTGAACGTCTGCGTGGGGTCTGCCGTCGGGAACACGAGCGTTCTGTATGTTGGTACCATGAGCGACATTAGAAGGTATCGCTGTTGGCTGGCCTCCCCTGCCGGGCCAATAACGAGGCAACGTTGAACCTGGTAGGCGTTGAATGCTATCGCAGTGTACTGATTCTGTGTGAGCGCGGAATAACTGGCGCCGATGACAAAGGAGCTAACACCGCGCTTCTGCGCCAGCTTTGTCACCCATCCCGCTGGATCGACCACCACGTCCGGGGTGTAGATCCTCGAGGCGATTCCCGTTCCCAGGTCAAATGTAGTGAATACAGTCCCCCCAGGAAGTCCGCTTCCCGCAACGGACGCCTCATTGAGGTTGTTGTAGTCAATGGCGTCATATGTCGCCTCAAAGTCCTTTCGCAGCGACTTGAGAGTCTCCGCCTCCGACCTGAGTTTCGCGTCGTCAAGTTTGTTGGCAATGACCGGCGCCAGTATTCCCGCTAAGACGCCCACTATCGCAACGGCGACGAGAAGCATNNATGAGAAGAAACTCGCCGCGAGAATCGGCCGTTTCAGTGGATTTCATCCATTATCTCCACGACTGGCAGCACGACCGCAAGTGCAATGCCAAATACCCAGGCGAGTACGAGTACGAGCATCGCCGGTTCAATCATCCTTAGCGCAAGAGCAACCCGGTGCCGGGACTCAGCGGTATAGTAATCGGCGAGCCTTGCGAATACCTGCGGGAGCGAACCCTCGCCACTCTTGACCGCAAGCACAACCTCCGGGGCAAACACGCCAGCACGTTCGAATCCAGTGCCCACTGTCGCATTTCCCCGTACCGCCGCAACGACTAGGCCTATGCCACGCGAGTAAACGGCGTTTCCCGCCACAACGGCACAGAATTCCAGTGCCTCAACCACTCGGATGCCAGATTCGCTAAGCGCACGGTATGTGACACAGATACGCGCCATCGAAAGCGCCTCGACCGCACCACGCACCATGGGAATGCGCACTGTTAGCGAATCGAACGACGGCCTGAATCTGGGATGTCGCGCCATCCACGCTGCCGCGAATGGCAGACAAAATGCGAGCGCTGCAATCCCGGGGTGGTGAACAACAAACTCGCTTAAGCCAAAGAAGAAACCCGTGATTCGATTGACTTTGGTTACGCCGATATCCCTTAGCATCTTTGAGAACCGTGGTAGCGTGAATACGCAAAGGACAAGGGATGATGCGAGACCCGTGGCGCCGACAAGCGCAGGATAGGCCATCCCGCGCATCGATTCACGCCGGATTTCCTGCATCTGCGCGACATAGCCGCGCACGTGCCCGACCCCTTCCGCGAGCCGGCCTGCCGCCTCATGCGCCGAGATGACACCGATCATCGAATCATTGAACACTTTAGGGAAACGCCGGAGGGATTCACCGAAGCTACCGGTTTCCTCGATCAGCCGCACAACCTCCGTCCACAACCCCCGGGCGGCACCTGGCGGAGCGCATTCAGCGAGCGTCCTCAGGGCCGTGTTGATTCTCACACCGCTCATTAGCATCAATTCAAGCGAATCCAGAGCGGCCAGGAGCAACTGACTGGAGATGCGCACGCGCGCCGAGGACCACCTTCTCCCATCGACCCTTTGGATGTCAACGACGTACGCCTTTCGGTTTGACTCGATGTGCTCGAAAAGGCTGGGAAGGTCGACGGCGTCCAGTTTCACTGTTCTGCGGCGTCCGTCTCGAGAAATATACCTTGCGTGGAAGAGCGGCATGATTCGTCAACCGTCCGTGATGGTCGCCGTGACGCGCCGCCCCTTTGGAATAACAAAGAGTGATCCGCTTCTTTCCAGCAACACGCCGTTGGCGAATACAGCCGCCACGTTGAATTCTCCGAGGGCGTCTCCCCGCCTGACAATGCGCCCATTCAGGATGCCGACCGATCCGCCCTCGCCGCCAGTGATTATACCTCCACAGTCAAAGACGATTTCTATCCCTGCAGCCTTAGGCATTGGGCGCACGTCCCAAGGATTCCGGCTCGTAGGGGCCATAGACTCGCCGCCTCGTTCTGTAGGCCCGGCGTCGATTCGTCCGTGCGCGTCCGGCCAACGAGCGCCTGGGGGAACGGCACGCCCAGTCAAGTCCTCGTCCGAGGGCGAATTGGCCTCTACCTCCGAATCGCCTGTCAGTGCGATTGCAAATACTCGCCGCTGATCGGGCTGTTGCTTATCGGCAATCGGGCCCGTTCCGACAAACCTTACAATCGATTCATCCGGGAAGTTGGGCATTGGGAAGACCAAAAACGATCGGGCGTCCCGGTCGGCCGGAACATACGCCCAGCCGTTGCTGTCCGCGTCAGCTTTCGTGGGACCAAGCGCCGCGCCCAGAATAATGAAAGTGATAAGTCTCATTGCCTTTCAGGTTCAAAATTA
>PLKS01000002.1 GCA_003140665.1 Opitutaceae bacterium | reverse complement strand
TTTAGGGCCGGGAGGATGTCAAGCCTGACAGCACCCCATCCTGTTTGTCCCAGGAACGAAAACGCCGCTTTCGGCCAGTCCTCCTCATTGTTCCGCTGATGCTCGCGGCGCCGCCCCCTGCCGCCTGCGGAGGCAATGCGACGGATATTCTGCCACCCATCGCGGTCTCCGGCATCGCGGGCGTGACGTTTCTGACGACGGACTTTGCCCCGCTGCGTCGGTTCTACGGGCAGGGAGCCGGGTTTCACGAGGTGCCGATCGGACCGGACAGGATCCGTTTCATTGTCGGCGAGGGCCAGTGGCTCGAGTTCCGCAGGGTTGCAGACCCCGGCTGGCCACGCCGCATGCAGTATGTGACGCTGGCGGAAGCGGGGCTGAACGACCTTGAACAGGCACTGCGCGCCCGGGGCGTGCCGACGAGCTGGGTTGGGTCGGATCCGCGGTCCCGGGCCCTGCAGCTGGAGGATCCGGCCGGCGATCGGATCCGCGTGGCGGAGCCGCGGACCTTTCCCGCACCCCCCCCGGGGGCTGCGATGGCGTTTAGCGATCATCTCCAGCACGTCGGCTTCGCGGTGGCCCGCTCGCAAGCCGAGGCCACGATCGCATTTTACCGTGACACCCTGGGCTGGCCCGAGGTTGTCCACCTGGCGGGCACCGATGGGCGGCTCGCCCTGGTGAAGTTCCGCCTGCCCGGTTCGCGCGACGATCTGATCGAGCTGATCTTCTTTGATCCGCCCCTGAACAAGTGGGCCGCAGGCGCGTTTGACCATGTCAACTTCGAGGTCACCGACATAGACACCGCCTACCGGGCGCTGCGGCGCGGCGGCATTGCGACCCAGGACAAGCACCTGCCGACGGTGAACGGCGAGCACCTGTGGGCGATCAACCTGTTCGATCCCGAGCTGACGCGGATTGAGGTGCAGGTGCTTGCGCCTACTGCGGCGGCCATCGGCACGGTCTCGACGGCAGCGGTGGGCACGGAGAGGCCGCTGTTCGACGGCAGGACGCTCGCGGGCTGGGAAGGCAACATGGGGAACTGGCGCGTTGAGGATGGCGCGATCGTCGGTGGCGCACTCGACCGCAGGCAGCCGTACAACGAGTTTCTCGCGACGACCGAGGATTTCGGGGATTTCGACCTGCGGCTCCAATACAGGATCGAGGGGAGCGGCGGATTCGTGAACGGAGGCGTGCAGTTCTGGTCGCAACGCGTTCCGGGCAGTTTCGAGGTTTCGGGCTTTCAGGCCGACCTCGGCGCGGGCACCGATGGCAACCTGTACGATGAAAGCCGGCGCAACAGGAATGTCGCCACGGCGGCCGCCGATGTGCGCGCGCGCGCGCTGAGGCCCGGCGCCTGGAATGACTACAGGATTCGCGCCGAGGGCGCGCACATCCAGATCTGGCTGAACGGCGTGAGGACGGTCGATTACACCGAGGACGACGGGGGAATCCCGCACCACGGAAAATTCGCCCTGCAGATACATGGCGGGGCTAACACGAAAGTCTCGTACCGCGGGATGATGATCGAATCCTTGCCCGAGCGAGCCAATGGAAACAAATGAGGAGGCCGCAAAATCACCTGGCTCGCTGAAAACGGCCGGCCCGGGCCGGCTGAGCCGGCCGTCACCCAGCTGGAACCCACGGAGCGGGATCCGACCGCCTACCGGTTGCGGTCGTGATGCAGCGAATCGGTCGTGACGCCGGGATGGACGTAGTTGGCGCTGTGGCGCGCATGTTCAGAGGCGTGCTTTCCCGCCGGGGGCGGTTCCACCGATGTGCCGCGGGCGGGATCCACCTCGCCCGCCTTTCTCTCATGCGCGTTAAGTTCGCTTTCAGCCTGAAGCCAGTTCGCCGTCTCGGTGCCGCTCGGCCGACCGGTTTCCTCCCATATCTGATGGGCGCGGCGTGAGATGCTTTCGTGGCTCGTTGAAGAAGGTGATATCATGGTCTGAAGCATAGCTCGCAAACGCCATTTCACAACCGGTGCGCGCAATGAGGGGGAGGCATGGCGTCGGGGCCCCAGGCGTGGAATCGGCACCCGCCGTTGCCTGCAAAGGATCAATCCCCGGCGCCGGCGACGGTTTGCCTGCCTCGGAACGGCATCCGGCCTCCGCATGGCATATTTCTTGCAGGGAGATGCCCATGAATCTTGCCCCAATTCGCGCATCCCTCCTTGCCCCGCTATTGCTCCTCTCCGCAAGCGCATACGGCGCAACGCCGACCCCCTCGCGTGACGATCCTGCGTGCACCGCGGAGGACAGAATCTACATGGCCCGGGCGTACGAGCTTGCCCGGTATGCCATCACCCATGGAGGCGGCCCCTTCGGCGCGCTTCTGGTCAAGGACGGCAAGATTCTGGCCGAGTATTCCAATTGCGTGCACTCCACCCATGATGTGACGAAGCACGCCGAGACCGGCCTGATCTCGGCGTTCAGCCCCAAGATCGACCGGGAGACCTTTGCCAAGTCAACGCTCTATACCAGCACCGAACCCTGCACCATGTGCTGCGGCGCCATATGCTTTGCCGGGATAGGTCGCGTTGTTTACGGCACGTCGGAGGCGCCGTTCGAGCAGGTTATGGGAATTCCGCCGGACAAAAATCCGCTGACCAGCCACGAGATCCTCGGTCGTATCGCCCCCAAGACAAAGGTCCTCGGGCCCCTCATGGAAGCCGAGGGCCTTATCATTCACGAAGGATACTGGCCCATACATCCGGAAGACGTCGGCAAGTCCTGAATCACTCCAAACGAATGATGAATGAGGGGAGAGCTGGTAACTCTCATACACGGGTATAAAGCTATCCCACGACCTGAAGGAAAGATCCTTCACGATGAACTTTCTTTAGAGCTGATATCGACCTCATCGCGACCTCGATTCCCCTGTTTCCCAGCGAACTTCGGTAACCTCTTCGGATCGAAGAGGACCGCGAACTCCAAGTTAGTGCCCAGGTGGGGATCGAACCCACACGCCTTTCGGCGGCAGATCCTCATCCAAGCTGCAAAGGTAAATGAGCACAATCCGCGTCGAACCTCCTTGGGAGGACGTTTGCAGTTCAGCCGAGCCCGGTGGTACCCAAATAGGGCCAAGTTAGTCGAGCGCGTATCCTTGTCTCGCGGGGTTGAATCCTTCACGCTGGATCCCGGTGCGCGCGATAATACTTTCTGGGATTGTTATATTTCTGGCTGCATGCACGTCATCCCCCGAAACGGAGGATATGCCCCGTGTGATGGTGGTCGACATTCGGGGCGCTCCTATCAAAGGCGCGTTGGTCATGCCAGAGTCAGAGGACGAAGACCTGACCAAGACCAACAAGCTTACCGACGATGAACTGGACAGAAGGACATCGGACGCCCAAGGCCTCATTCATGCAGACTTGAGAGTCTACTATTGGCCCAGCGACGGTTGTTTTCACTTCGCTGCAACAAGGGAAGGATATGAGGATACGACATACTCCGTTTCAAAGGATCTCTTCCCTTCGCCGCTCAGGATAAAGATGGATGCTGTGGGAGATACGGGGAAAACCAAACCCAACCCAAAGGCTCTCGCCTCGCCGGCGAACTAAACCTCTGACGCAACAAGCGTCTGCACATCCAATTGGTGCCCAGGGTGGGGATCGAACCCCCACGCGCGCGTTATCGAGATCCCGACCAAACCTTTTCAAAGAGAATTCCTTCAAGTCCTTCATCTTCAACGACGGACTCAAATTCATCCTCCGGGTCCTTCAAACCCGACACAGTCAGGATCTCCGCCATCGCCGTCTCCGGAATCTTAAAAACCGTCGATTCTGAAAAACGGATTGCATGGAACTGGTGCTCCTCAATTCCTAAGCGCTCAGGGTGGGGATCGAACCCACACGACTTGCGTCGGCAGATTTTGAGTCGCGTTGCCAACGCCCATTGGCATCGTGCTTCAAGTCCTGTTACCCAATAGAAAGCCGTATGTTCACGCTATGCGCGGGCATCTTCGGATTCCAAGACACTCAGATAACAAGTCCCCAATGGTCAAACCCACCAAGCGATCCTCATTCACCCGCACTTCACTTGGGGCGATGTTGCTGACCCTAGTTCTCGGGTTTAGTTTTGCGCCGCCGATCGGGGCCCAGTCACAGGACGTGACCAGCAAATCAAATGTGACGACCAAAGCCCCGTTGGGCTGGTGGAAGAATGGAAGCAAACCGGCCGCATACGTGGTCGGAGTAGACAAGGAAAAGACGCATGACGGTCTGCCGAGTGCGTATGCGAAGTCGATCGAACCGTCGATCGAAGGTTTCGGGGGAATGATGCAGATGTGTGACGCCCACGGTTTCCTCGGAAAGAGATTGCGGTTCAGCGCATGGGTGAAAACCGAAGACGCCAATGACGGGGGTGTCCATCTCTGGTTTCGCATCGATGCCAAAGAGGGCGGCGCGATGTTGGGATTTGACAACATGGATAGCCGGCCTGTGAAAGGCACCACCGATTGGAAGAATTATTCGATTGTCCTCGATGTTCCGTCAAACGCGGGAGCCCTCGCCTTCGGGTTCTTCATTGATGGGACGGGCCGTACCTGGGTCAGTGGCGTCAAACTTGAGGAAGTTGGTTTGGACGTGCCAAGCACCGGCGCGCCAGAAAAAAAATGGCCCTCCGCCCCTGTAAACCTTAACTTCGCTGACTAATCGGACGGGACGGCAGGACCAATGAACAGGGAATAGGTTAGCCTATTCAGGGAGTCAAAAACTCACCTGCCAAACAAAGTGCCAACCTGAGTCGGTTTGCCCGTGTATAATCCCAGCGAGCCTCTCCAGCCCTCCGCGTCTACCCATTTCACTTGATAAATGGTGCCCAGGGTGGGGATCGAACCCACACGCCTTTCGGCGGCAGATTTTGAGTCGCTCTGTCAATGCCGTCCCTATTAACGTATCCAGTGACTCGTTACAGATGCGAATTGCTTCGCGATTCACCGAGTGTATTTGGACACGTGCCAAACGGGACCGGGTTCAATTGGGGCCAGTTCCACACATCGTTAATCGATGTGTCAACGAATGACCCCAGACTACCCGTCATTGTTGTTCACACTGTCACTGACCTCTATGGATTTACCACCACAATCAAACCGATCCGTGAAGGGTATATACCGAAACCTGACGTGCGAAGGGTTCGACCGACGCTCCAACCAGTTCATACCATAAATGTCATCCGTTAGGAGGAGTCCCAGTAGTCCCGGAAGACTCCAATAGAAACTGTTTTGCGTCCTTTGCTGCTCCTCCTTTAACGGCTTTGGCCTTTGCGCCCACAGGCAAGTCCTTGATTTTGTTTTTCTTTGTGTCCTTCTTTTGCGTTTTCATTTTATTCCTGTGATTTTGTGGTGTTAGTGCACGGTGCAACGGCTCAAAAACGATTCTCTAGCGTTAGCCTGGCTGATCTCGAAGCCGCGACCCCAAGCCTCACAATTTAGAGGCGGTCGTGTTAGTGGTCAACGTCGTATTGCGAACGGATCGCAAGCGACTTCTCTCGTACGGATTATCGCAATCGCTGGCACGTCGCGATTTCATTGCCACCTCATTTCTTCTTTTTTCAGCGAAATTTGGCTCTTCATCGGGAAGTGGGG
>PLKS01000262.1 GCA_003140665.1 Opitutaceae bacterium | reverse complement strand
CACGCCCGGGGCCGATGGGTCGACCGCGGCCGCCGCGGGCGCCGCATGGCCGCTTCCGGCGGCGGAATCGGTCTTGCCCGCGAACTTGTCGAAGAATCCCATGGCCTGCGAGCAAAGCAACCGGGGGGCGCGTGGCGAACAGAATTGACGCCGTCCCGACGGGAGGGGCCCGCGTTTCCGGAGGCAGTTCCCGTTTGACCAAGGTTTTCATGGCGGCTAGGCAAGACCCTCACGACGAATGAACCGGGTCCACATAAAGACCTATGGATGCCAGATGAACGAGCGCGACAGCGAGGCTGTGGCGGCGATGCTTCGCGCCCGGGGCTACAGGATCGTCGCGAGCGAGGACGAATGCGACGTGCTGCTCCTGAACACCTGCAGCGTCCGCGACGCGGCCGAGCAGAAGGCGATCGGCAAGGCGGGCTACTCCGCGGCCAGGAAGAGGCGCAACCCCGACTTCATCCTGGGCATCCTGGGCTGCATGGCGCAGAACCGCGGCGCGACCCTCCTCGACCGCCTGCCCGACGTGGACCTGATCGTCGGCACCCAGAAATTCCACAGGGTTCCCGATTACCTCGACAACCTCCGCGCCGCCCGCGAAGCGGGAATCCCGCTGGGAGAGACGATCGTCGACACGGCGGCGGAGGCCGGTTCGCAGAGCACGATCCGCGACCACCTGGACGGGCCGGACACGCAGGTGTGCGCGTTCGTCTCGATCCAGCAGGGATGCAACATGAACTGCGCGTTCTGCATCGTCCCGACGACGCGGGGCGACGAGCGGTCCCGCCCGATGGACGACATCGTGCGCGAATGCGAGGGGCTCGTCGCGCGGGGCACCCGCGAGGTCACCCTCCTCGGGCAGATCGTCACGAGCTACGGCAGGCGCGACTACGCCCATGCCGCGGGCGTCTCCCCCTTCGTCCAGCTGCTCGAGCGGGTCCATGCGATCCCCGGCCTGGAGCGGATCCGCTTCACCTCGCCGCACCCGCGCGGGTTCAGGGAGGACCT
The DNA here is from genome assembly GCA_003140665.1 of Opitutaceae bacterium. Classification (GTDB taxonomy): domain Bacteria; phylum Verrucomicrobiota; class Verrucomicrobiia; order Opitutales; family Opitutaceae; genus Palsa-1447. Next base: position 5,284 of record PLKS01000262.1, on the reverse strand, counting down.
GGCCGGCGCGTTCGGCCGGCTCCCGAAGCTGGGCGAGTACGTGCACCTTCCCGTCCAGTCGGGCAGCGACCGCATCCTGCGCGCGATGAAGCGGCCCTACACGCGCGCGCGCTACCTTGAGATCGTCGACTCGCTGCGCGCCGCCCAGCCGGCGATGGCATTCTCGACGGACATCATCGTCGGGTTCCCGGGCGAGACCGAGGCCGACTTCGAGGAGACGCGCTCCCTCTGCGAGGCGGTGGACTACGACATGGCCTACATCTTCAAGTACTCGGTCCGATCGGGAACGCCCGCCGCCGCGATGCCGGGCCAGGTGCCCGACCAGGTGAAGGAGGAGCGCAACCGCGTCCTCCTCGAGCTCCTTCGCGCCGGCTCGCTCCGGCGGACCCAGGCGCTTGTGGGAACGGTCCAGGAGGTCCTTGTCGAGGGTCCCGACAAGACCGGGCTCCGTTTCACCGGCCGGACGCGCGGCAACCGGGTCGCCGTGTTCGACGCCGCGCCGCGCCTCGCGGGCTCGCTCGTCCCCGTCGAAATCACGAGGGCGAGCGTGAGCACCCTCTACGGGGACCTCGTCCTCGCGGACGCCGGCTTGCAAACGGCGCTCGCCGCCGCGCCACTCTGACCCCCGCCGGTCCAGCACGAGTCATCCCCCATGTCGCTCTTCGCCGCCACGCTCGCCTCCGGATTGATCCTGCTCGCCCTGGGACTGCCCCTCCTGATCGACCATTCCGGGATCACGGCGGCGATTAGGGCGTTCCCGAGGTCGACCTCCGCCGGCTATGTGGTCTTCGGCGCGGGCGCCGCCTGGTTCCTCTACAACATCTGGAACCTGTCCCCGGCGGATTTCGGCGAATACCGCACGGTCCTTTTCATCGGCTTTGCCGCGATCGCCGTCCTCGCGTTCAAGTGCGTGCCGGACTTCCTCGGGGTCCGCGGCGCCTGCGCCCTGGTCCTGATCGGGGCCACGCCTTTCCTGGATGCCGCCTTCATGCACTACGACCGCCCGCAGCGCCTCTTCATGGTGGCCTTCGTCTATGCGGCCCTGGCGCTCGCGATCTGGCTGGGCGCCCAGCCCTGGAGGCTGCGCGACTTCCTCGGGTGGCTTTTTGAGCGGCCCGCGCGCTCGCGGGGGCTGGGCGGCCTCATGGTGGCCTACGGCTTCCTGCTCTGCGGGGTGGCCTTCACGCTCCGATGACCGCCGCGCCCGCCCCGAGGACCGGCGCAAGGGATCCCCTCCTGCTCGTCCTGGCCGGGCCCGCCGGCTCGGGAAAGAGCACGCTCTGCGACCGGCTGGTCGCCTCGGGCAGGGGCTTCACGAGGGTCGTGACGAGCACCACCCGCGCGCCCCGCGAGGGGGAGGTGAGCGGCGTCCATTACCATTTCTTCGCGCCGCGAGCGTTCGACGAGAAGGTCGCCGCCGGGGAGTTCCTCGAGTGGGCCTGGGTCCATGGCGAGCGCCGCTACGGCACGCTTGCGGCCAGCGTGCTGGGGCCGCTCCTCCTCGGCAGGAATCTCGTGATGAGCGTCGACGTCCAGGGCGTCGAGAGCCTGCGCCGCATCGCCGTGAAGAATCCTTTCCTCAAGAGGGCGATGGTGTCGGTGTTCATCAGGGTCGACTACGACCGGCTGCTCGCGCGCATGCGCGAGCGGGGCAAGGACGACGAGGCCGAGATCGCGCGGCGGATGGCCACCGCGGAAAGCGAGCTCCGCGAGGCCCCGAAGTTCGACCACATCATCGAGAGCAGGACCCGCGAGGAGGACTTTGAGGCGCTCCTGGCCATCGTCAGGAAGGTCAGGCCCGAGGCGCTGCGCGCGGCCGGCGGCTAGCCCCCGATGTAGCTCATCTCGACCTTCTCGCGACCGGTCCCGGCCGCGAGAACGCCGGCCCTCTCGTCGCTGTAGCGGTCGGTGCGCGCGCGCCAGATGCCCGAGACAAGCCCGGAAATCGCCGCGTCGTCGGCGCCCGACCTCAGGAGGCCCAGCAGGTCGTGGCCCGCGGAGGCGAAGAGGCAGGTGAAGAGCCTCCCGTCGGCGGAAAGCCTCGCCCGGTTGCAGTCCCTGCAGAAAGGCTCCGTCACGGAGCTCACGATCCCGATCTCGCCGCGGCCGTCGGCGTAGCGGTAGCGCGCGGCAACCTCGCCCGGGAACGCCCGGCCCACCGGCTCAAGGGGCCACGCTGCCGACACCCTCTCGACAATCTCCCGCGCCGGCACCACCTGCCGGAGCGACCAGTGGTTCGTGTTGCCCACGTCCATGAACTCGATGAAGCGCAGCGTGTGGCCCTTCTCCCTGAAATAATCGCAGAGCGGGACGATCTCGCCGTCGTTCACGCCGCGCTGGACGACGCAGTTGACCTTTATCGGGAAACCCGCCGCCGCGGCGGCGTCGATGCCGCCCAGGACGCGCGACACCTTGAAGCCGAGCCCGTTCATCCGCCCCGCCGTCGCCTCGTCAAGCGAGTCGACCGAAACATTGAGGCGGTCCAGCCCGGCGGCGCGAAGCGCGCCGGCCTGGTTGGCAAGGAACCACCCGTTCGTCGTCAGGGAGACGTCGGCGACCCCGAGGTCGCGCTTGATCGCGTGGATGATCGCGGGGAGGTCGGACCTGAGCAGCGGCTCGCCGCCGGTCAGGCGGATCTTCTGCGCCCCCAGCCCCACGAACACCCCGGTGATCCTCACGAGCTCCTCCTTGGTCATCAGCCCCGCGGCGCCCAGGAAGGGATGATCCGGCCCAAACGCCTCCTTCGGCATGCAGTAGGGGCAGCGGAAATTGCAGCGGTCGGTGACGGAGACGCGAAGATCGCGGATCGGGCGCCTGAAGGTGTCGCGTACGGCAGCCATGGGACAGTCAAAAAAAGCATGAAATCATCATTTCGCGAGGAGCGATTTGTGTCTTACCCTCGCCGCGTGCTCACACCCGAGGCCGCCGAAAGGCTCATTTTCGACACGATGCCCCTGTTCCACAAGGAGGACTGCGCGGTCTCCGAGGCCCATGGCCGGGTGCTGCGCAGCGACTTGCGGGCCGACCGGGACCTGCCGCCCTTCGACCGCGTGACGATGGACGGGTTCGCGATTCGCGCCTCGGCGCTCGCCAAGGGGGTCACGAGGTTCCGCGTGGAGGCCACCCAGGCGGCGGGAATGAGGCCGTTCACCCTGGGCCCGGGCGACGACACGTGCATCGAGATCATGACGGGCGCGGTCCTTCCCGAGGGCGCCGACTGCGTCGTCCCCTACGAGGAGACGGAACGCGACGGCGACTGGTCCGTCATGGCCCCGCCGGAGCCGGCCCTGGCGGGCCGCAATGTCCACAGGCGGGGCTCCGACCACCGGATGGGCGATGTGATCGTGCGCTCGGGCGCGAGGCTCACGGGGCGCGAGATCGCGGTCGCGGCCGCATGCGGGCACTCCGCGCTGACGGTCACCCACTCGCCGAAGGTCGCCGTCATAGCGACGGGCGACGAACTGGTCGACGTCGATGCGCTCGTCGCGCCCCACCAGATCCGCCGCAGCAACGACTATTCGCTGAGGGCCGCGCTCATCAAGGCGGGATATCCGCGGTCCGACCGCTTCCACCTCCGCGACATCCGGCACGAGATCGAGCACATGCTCTGGCACATCCTCGCCGAATACGACGTCGCGCTCATCACCGGGGGCGTGTCCAAGGGCAAGTTCGACTTCCTGCCCTCCGAGCTGGAGCGGCAGGGGGTCCGGAAGATATTCCAGGGCGTGGCGCAGCGGCCGGGAAAACCCTTCTGGTTCGGGCTAAGCGGGAGGCTGACCCCCGTGTTCGCGCTGCCCGGCAACCCGGTCTCGGCCTACACCTGCCTGCACAGGTACGTCCTGCCGGCGCTCGACCATTCCAGCGGGATGCGCGCCCGGCCTCCGCTGATGGCCGCGCTCGCCGAGGCGGTCGTGTCCAAGCCAAAGCTTACCTGGCTGCTTCCCGTCCGGCTGTCGAGCGGGCCGCGCGCCGAGCTGCTCGCGACGCCCGGCGGGGTGGGCACATCCGGGGATTTCGCGGGACTCGTGGACACGGACGGGTTCGTGGAGCTGCCCGCCGGCGAGCCTGCGTTCCCGGCGGGCCATCTCGCCCCCTTCCGAAGCTGGGTCTGAGGTTTGCGCCGCCGGAGGGTTACGATTGCCCACGCGGGCCCCCGGGCCCATCGTCCCGGCCCAGATGGCCTCCGAGCGCAGCCTTTCACACCTCGATTCCGGCAACCGCCCCCAGATGGTGGACGTGGGCGGGAAGCCCGTGACCCGGCGGACCGCCCACGCGGTCGCGATCGTCGCCCTTCCGCCGGCCCTCGCCCGGCTGCTTGAGGACGGGGAGATCGCGGCGCCCAAGGGGCCGGTTTTCCAGGCCGCGATCCTTGCGGGGATCATGGGCGCCAAGCGGACCTCCGAGCTCATCCCTCTCTGCCACGCGCTTCCCCTCGACGACTGCAGGATCGAGGTCCGGGCGCGGGCGCCGGGGGCCGACGGCTCCGTGGAGGTGGAGATCCACTGCCGCGCGCGCACCGAGGCGCGGACCGGCGTCGAGATGGAGGCGCTGACCGGTGCAAGCGTCGCGGCGCTCACGCTGTATGACATGGGCAAGGCCGTCTCCCACGGGATCGTCATCCGGGAAATCCGGCTCCTGGAGAAGACCGGTGGCAAGAGGGACTACAGCGCGCCGTGAAGAAGTCGGTCCGCGTGCGCTATTTCGCGATCCTCCGGGAGCAGCGGGGGCTCGACGAGGAGCGGATCACCACCGAGGCGGCGACCGCCGGGGAGCTCTACGAGGAGCTCCGGAAGCGCCACCGGTTCACGCTTCCCGCGGACAGGCTGCGCGTAGCGGTCAACGATGAGTTCGAGCCCTGGGAGGCGGCGGTCCGCGACGGCCTTGAGGCCATGTACGACCGCGGGGACCTTCGCCGCAAGGCCGACCCNNCGCTTGTCTTCATCCCCCCGGTGGCCGGAGGCTGAAAGGATGTCCTTCAGGCTGAGCTCCGCGGCGATCGACGCGGCCGCCCTCATGGACGGCCTCCGCGACGCGCGCGCCGGGGCATGCGTCGCGTTCGAGGGCCGCGTGCGCGACCTGAACGACGGCCGGGCCGTCCGCGGCCTGGACTACGAGGCCTACGCCCCGCTCGCCGAGAAGGAGGGGGAGAGGATCCTGTCCGAGGCCCGGGGGAAGTTCCCGATCATCGGGGCGGTCTGCGTCCATCGCACGGGAAGCCTCGCGCTCGGCGATGTCTCGGTCTGGGCCGCGGTCACCGCCGCCCACCGCGACGCCGCGTTCGCGG
>PLKS01000030.1 GCA_003140665.1 Opitutaceae bacterium | reverse complement strand
CCGCCAGCGCCATGGCGCCGAGGCGCCGGGCGGCACGTGCCGCGGATTTTCGAATATACATGGGGATTGCCTCCGATTCAAGGTGGGTTCGCCGGCCTCGCGGCGTCATTCCCGGTCGAGCCGCCGCATCTGCTCGAACATCGCGACCAGCNNGGCCGCGCAGCGCGTTCACGACGGGGGCCAGCTGGGCGAGCCCGATCGCGTCGCCCGCGGCGCCGCCGCGGAGCTTCTCGGCCATCAGCGCGGCGATCCCCGCCAGCTGCATCGTCGGCGTCGCGCGGTCGAAGGACGGCGCGTAGGGGTCGTAGGGCATCGTCCACGAGCGCTCGACCATGCTGCCGGTCGCCGTGTCGCGGAAGCGCACGTAGACCTCCCCGAGCTCGCCCTCGCCCTGCGGCAGGGCCTCGACCTCGTACAGCGCCACGGCCGCCTCGCCGGAGGCCAGCGCCGCCGCCTCGACCTGGTCGTTGCGGAAGTCCTCCTCCCTCAGCCGATGCTGCTCGAACCCGATGAGCCGGTAGCTCCCGACGCGGGCCGGGTTGAACCGGACCTGGACCTTCACGTTCTCGGCGGCGGGGCGGAAGGCGCCGGCAAGCTGCCGGGCGAAGCCGGCGTCCGCGGACTCCGGCGTGTCGAGGACGTAGTAGCGGCCCGCTCCCTTTCGGGTGAGCGCCTCGAGGACCTCGTCGTTGATGCCGTCGATCCCGACGCCGCATGCGTCGAACGAGACGCCCTGCTGGCGCAGCGCGTCGATGGACGCGGCCAGCTGCGCCGGGTCGGCGTTGCCGAGGTTCGCGGCGCCGTCGGTCAGGAGCACGATGCGGTTCTGCGCGTTCGCCGCGAACTGGCGGCGGGCGAGCTGCCCGCCGAGCCTGAGCGCCTCCTCGAGGTTCGTGCCGCCCTGGGCGGGCGTGCGGGCGATGATGTCCAGCAGCTGGGCCGCCTTGTTGCCCGGCAGCTGCTCGGCGAGAAGGCGCGGCTCGCGGGCGAACCCGACCAGGGTCACCCGGTCGTCGGGCCCGAGCAGCGAGACCAGGACCTCCATGGCGCGGTGCACGGCCGCCGCCCGGTCCCCGCGCTCCATGGAGCCCGATGTGTCGAGGAGCACGGTCAGCCGGAGCGGCTGGCCCGCGCCGTGGCCGGTCGCCGGCACCCGCATGGCGATCCTCACGAGGTTGCGCTGCTGCTTCACCGGGTCGGCCGCCTGCTCGATCCGGCACGAGACCTTCTCGGACATCGCCGGGGCCGGGTCGCCGTAGTCGAAGGCGTTGTAGAATTCCTCGGGACGGATGCGCCCGGCATCGGGCGCCATCCCCCGGGCCAGCGCCATCTGGGCCAGCCGGAACGACACGTCGCTCACATGAAGCGAAAAGGTGGAGACGGGCTCCTTGGCCGCATTGCTCTCGCCGGATAGGCCCGCCTCGTCGATCGCCCCGGCCTTGAGGAGGCTCTTTGAATCCTTCTTCGCCGCATCCTCCGGCACCTGGTCGGTGACATAGGAGACCGGGGGCGCGGGCGCGTCCACGCCGGTCCTGACCCGGGTGCCCGCGAGGGTTGAGTCCGCGCCGTACGGCACGGTCCCCTTGTCCTGCCCGGGCGCCACGACAAAGGCGGAAAGGTTGGCGGCCTCCCCGTCCGCGTCCGCGGGCGGCCTGTCGGCGGAGGCCTGCTGCTGGGGGGCATTCTGCTGCTTCGCGAGGACGGCGTCGCCCGGAGCGCCGAACGCGGCGGTGTCGTTCGCGGCAACGCCCGCCTGCTGGTTCGCGGAGCCCCCGGCGGCATTTGCCGCCTGGCCTGTCCCCTGGCCGCCTTCCTCCGCGGCGACCTCTTCCCGCGAATTCACGGCGCCCGCGTTCACGCTGATCCTCAGGTTGTCCTGCGGACGCGTCGCGTCCGCGTCCTGCAGGAACTGCTGGGTGGCAACCTTGAGCGAGCCCGCGTTGTCGACCCTGGAGTCTGCGATCACGCTCCGCGGCGCGCCGAACACCCTCGTGGGGGCAGCCGCCACGACCGGCATCTCGCCCAGGGCGGGCGCGGATGCCGGCAGCTTTTCGTCGATCTCAACCGGCGCCACCGGGAGCTCCAGCTCGTTCGCCGGCTGTTGCGCGATCTCCCGGGAGCTGCGCTTCTCCTCCGCCATCGGCCGTACCCTTTGAAAGCTCGGGATCATCATCGAGAGGAAGAGCCCGCACACCAGGCAGGCCGCGGCGGCGAGCATCCAGCGCTGCTGCTTGCGGTGCCTCTGGATGGCGATGGCAAGCGAGGGGACCTCGGGCGCGCCGGGCGCAGCCGCCTTTTCCGGCACGCCGATCGCCTGGAGCAGCTTCGCCCTCGCCTCCGGGGAAAGCCTCATGGGCTCGGTGTCGGGCGCCACGGCCTCCGCGACCAGGCCGCGCACCGCCTCCATGCGCCTCTTGAAGATCGCAAGCTCGGGCTTTTCGCGGACCAGCCGCTCAAGCTCCGCGACCTCGAAGGCGGAGGCCTCGCCGGAGACCCACGCCACGATGCGCGCCTCCAGCTCGGTCTCGGCCGGTGTCTGCTTCTCGGGATTGTTTTCGTCGGTGTTCATGGTGTCCGTGTCTCCTATCCCCCGCTCCCCTCGATGCCCGCGCGCCGCAGGGCGTCCGCAAGCCCCTTCAGCGCGTGGTGCAGCCGGTAGCCCACGTTTCCAACGCTGAGCCCGGTCTTCCGGCTGATCTCCTGGTATTTCAGGTCGTCGCAATACTTGAGCTGGATGAGGTTCCGGTCGTCCTCCGGCATCTCGGCAAGGAGGAGGCGGACCATCCCGATGGCCTCGCTCCGCCCGAGCCACTCGTTGAGCGGCCCCTCGGCCGAGGGGGTGCTTTCCTCGTTGAGCTGCGCCTCCTGGGGCCGGTCCCGCAGGTGGTTGAGCGCGAGATTGCGAAGGCTGCGATAGAGCCAGCCGCGCGGGTTTTCGACGTCGGCCCAGACCTGGTGCAGCCTCAGGAACGTCTCCTGGACCAGTTCCTCGGCCACCATCCGGCGGCCAACGAGCCCGATTGCGAACCGCAGGAGCCCGCTTTCCTCGGATTCAAACAGGGCGGCGATGCTTTGCGTTTCGGATTTCATAGCCCCGGCGAGGGGAACCACCCCATTCGAAACAGCGGACGGCCGCGGGGGTGCGCGGTCGGGCATCGACGGTTCCATGGGAGCTGGATGGCGGGATAAGCATGACTCCATCGATAATAAAGACACGCGAGCGGCAATATTCTTAGAGGAAACCCCCGCCTCGCGGATCATCCCGCGGTTCCATAGGCCGCTTGTCATTGCATGCCAGCCTCTTGCAGGCGGCCATGCCCCCGCTTGTCCGCCCTATGTCATATTGGGTGTCCGCGG
>PLKS01000078.1 GCA_003140665.1 Opitutaceae bacterium | reverse complement strand
TGTACCTGGGCAAGATCGTGGAGCTCGGGCCGGCCGAGGACGTGATCGACCGGCCCCGCCATCCCTACACCCGCGCCCTCGTGAGCGCCATCCCCGTCCCCGACCCCGGGGTCGAGCGCGGCCGCAAGCGCATCGTCCTGGCGGGCGACCCGCCCTCCCCGATCAATCCGCCCGCCGGGCTGCGCGTTCCACCCCCGGTGCGCGTATGCCGTCGACCGGTGCCGGGAGGGGGTGCCTCCCCTGGTGCCCTGCGGGCCCTCGCGCGAGGCCGCCTGCATTCGCCTGGACGAGATCGGGTGACGGTCCTCGCGGCCGCTTAGCCGGGCCCGGCCCCGGCATGCCGTTCAAGGGCGTCGACGCGCTTGAAAAGCTCCGGCAGGCGGTGCCTGAGGACCGTCAGCTTCTGCTCGAGGAGCAGCGGCATGCTGGGCGATCCCCAGACCGAGGTGTTGGGCGGGATGTCGTCCTTCACGCCGGACTTGGCCCCGATCTTGACCCCGCTTCCCACCGTCAGGTGGCCGGCGAGGCCGCACTGGCCTCCCACGACGACAAAGTCCCCCAGCGTGACCGTCCCGGCAAAGCCGCACTGGGCGCATATCATGCAGTGCCGGCCGATCACGCAGTTGTGGCCCACCTGGACGAGGTTGTCGATCTTGGTGCCCTCTCCCACCTCGGTCCGGCCGAAGCGCGCACGGTCGATCGTCGAATTGGCCCCGATCTCGACGTCGTCCCCGATGACCACGGTCCCGACCTGGGGGACCTTCTCGTGCCGGCCCAGGACGAACTCGTACCCGAATCCGTCCGCGCCGATCACGACGCCGGGCTGGAGCCTCACCCGCTTCCCGATCGTGCATTCGGCCGAGACGATCACGCCGGGCATGAGCCAGGAGTCCTCGCCCACGCGGGAGCCCCTTCCCACGAAGACCCGGGCCTCAAGGTTGGCCCTTTCGCCGACGGTCGCCCCCGACTCGACGATGCACATCGGGCCCACGGTCGCCGAGGCGGCGATGGACGCGTCCGGCGCTGTCACCGCGGAGGCGTGGATGCCGGGCCTTGGCTTTGGCCAAAGGGACTGCTCGATCCGCGAGCACAGGCGCGCGAGGGCGACCGACGGATTGTCGACGGCCATGTGCACCTGGTTCGGCCCCGGCTTGCCCGCGTAGTCGGGCGGCAGGAGGACGATCGAGGCGCGCGTCGAGGCCACGGACGACTTGTACTTCGGATTGCCCAGGAACGAGATGTCGCCCGGCACCGCCGAGCCGAGCGAGGCGATCCCGCGGATCGTCTCCGTCGTGGCGCCGGTGGTCCTGCTCGGGCAGGCGATCGCCGCGACTTCAGCCTGGGTGAAGGAAACCTGCATGGGCTATACACAAAGAACCCCGCCTGCTCAACGCAAGCGGGGTTCAACCTGAGTTCAAAGGCCTCCGGCCCCGCCTTACTTGCTCGGCGCTATGCCGGGGACGGTGATCTTCGGCATGTCGCCGGTGGCCGGCGCCGTTGCGCTGACCGGGGTCGGCGTCACGGCCGGGCGGTCCTTGTTGATCTCGGCCATCACCTCGTCGGTGATGTCGAGGCTCGGGTCGAAATAGAGGATGTTGGACACGCCGACGAGGGTCGGGCCCGACTTGTCCAGGAGGAACGTGGCGCCCTTCTTCTTGGCGATCTCGACCGCGACCTTCGAGATCTCCTCGATCATCAAGGTCTTAAAGGTCTGGAAGCGCTGCCGGAGGGTGCTCTGGGTGTTCTGGACGAACGAATTCTGCTCGCTGCGCTTCTGCTGGATCTCGTCGTACTTCTTCTGGGCCTCGCCCTGCGCCTTCGCCTTGGCCTCGGCGGTCGCGGTGGGGTTCTTGGACTGCTCGTCGAGGTCCTTGAACTGCTCCACCAACGCGTTGCCCTCCTTGGTGATCTGGGCCAGCTGGTCCTGCGCCTTGGCCTCGTCGGCCTGAAGCTTCGCCTGCTGCTCCTGCGTCTTGTAGTGGTTGTCGAAAATCTTGGCAAGATCCACCACGAGGATCTTGGGGGCCGTCTGGGCGTGGGTCGACAGCGCGGATAGGGCGATCGCCGCGACGGCGAGGATGGACTGAATGGGTTTCTTCATGGGTTGATATCGCAGGGAGTGAAAGGACGATCAGATCGGATTTAGAAGCGCGTGCCAAACGAAAAATTGAACTGGCCGCCCTGCTTGTTGAAGGAGTCGCCCTTGATGGGGATCCCGTAGTCCAGGCTCAGCGGGGACCCGGCGACCATCAGTCTCAGGCCGAAGCCGAAGTCGTCGTTGTATCCGCCCGGGTTGAAGTCGAACGCGGGCCCGTTGACGAAGCCGACATCGTAGAAGATCGCGGCCCGGATCGGGTCCACGATCTCCACCGAGTACTCGGCCGTGAACATGCCGTAGGTCTTGCCGCCTATCGGCTCCCCGAACTCGTCGCGCGGGCTCACCTCGTTGTACTGGAATCCGCGCAGGGTCTGCGGGCCGCCCAGGTAGAACGCGTCGTAGTACGGCAGCGCCGCGAAGCCGCCGTAGTTCTCGATGACGCCGCCGTAGGCGACGAGCTCGAGGACCTGCGTCTGGGTGTCGAACACCTTGAAGTTCTGCGAGCCGTGGAATTCAAACTTGTAGAAGCTGTCCGTTCCGCCGAGCGGGCCGCCGGCGACCGTCGTCGTGAAGTCGATGCGGTTTCCGGACGTCGGGCTCACGATCTTGTCGCGCGTGTCGCGTATGACCTCGAAGCTGAGGGAGGAGATGTCGTGGAGGCCCCCGTACTGCTGGATCAGGAGCGAGGCCGAGGGGCTCACGTCATAGATGTTAACGATCTCGTACTGGTAGGTCAGGATGCCCTGCAGCAGCCCGAGGATGGGCTTGCGCAGGTTGACGTAGCCGCCCTCCTGGAGCTCCTGGTAGTACGTGCTGACGTAGGAGGACTGCTCGCGGAACAGGCTGAACCCGAGGCCGAGCGTCTTCTGGAACAGGTAGGGCTCCTCGAAGCTGATGACCGCCTCGTTGGAGAGCTCCCCGATCGACACCTTGATGCTGAACTTCTCGCCGTCGCCCTGGAAGAGCGAGCGCCTGTTGAACAGGTCGAAGTTGGTCTGCTGGATCTGCGCGAAGACGGTCGCCCGCTCGAGCGAGCTGTAGCCCGCGCCGAACGTGAAGGTTCCCGTCCGCCCCTCCTTGACCGTGACGCGCATGTCGCGCCTGCCCGGGATGTTGGTGTCCTCCGGCTCGATCTCGACGTCGTCGAAGAACCTCGTGTTCTCGAGCCTGTTCTTGCTGATCTTCATCCGCACGGTGTCGAACACGTCGCCCGGGCCCAGGACCAGCTCGCGGATGATCACGACGCTCTTCGTCTTCGTGTTGCCCTCGATCTGGATCGACTCGACGTTGAACTTCTCGCTCTCGTCGATCTTGAACTCGAGGTCGATGTCGTTCGTCGCCAGGTTGGGCCTGCGGGTGACATGGACGCGCGTGTCGAGGTATCCGTCCTTGCCGTAGTAGTCCTCCAGGCGCTCGACGGCCTTGTCGATCCTTGACGGCGAGAACACGCCGCCGGGCCTCGCGTAGATCGACGCGACGCGCTTCAGAAGCAGCGTGGAATGCAGCTTGTTGCCCGTGATCGTGATCTCCCCGATCTTGTACTGGCGGCCCTCGGTGACCGAGATCGTGATGACGAGGCTGTCCGGCTTGGGATAGGCGAAGACGATCTTGTCCTCGGGGATCTCCACGTCGAGGTAGCCGTGCTCCCGGTAGAAGTCCCTGAGCTTGTCCAGGTCGTCCTGGAAATCGTCGTCCTTGAAGCGGCCGGTGTCGGTGAGCCAGGAGAACATCCACCATTTCTTCGTGTCCATCTGCCGCCTGAGGACCTTGGCCTTGATGTGGGCGTTGCCGGCGAACCTGATCTGCTTGATCTTCACCTTCTTGCCCTCCCTGATCTTGAAGGTGATCGTGCCCAGGCCCGTCGCCCTGTCACGGGCGATCGTGTAGCTCACCGAGACCTGGTTGAAACCCTCCTTCTGGTAGTAATCCTTGAGCTTCTCCGAGTCGTCCTTCACCTGGCGCTCGTCGAGCGCCGTGTTGGGCACGGTCTTGACCTCCTTCTCGAGCCGGTGGGTCTTGACCTGCTTGTTCCCCTCGTACTTGACGGCGAACACGCGGTATTTCGGCGTCACCTCGAAGACGAGGTTGAACGTGCGCGCGTCGACGGCCTCCCGCTTGATCTCTATGAATTCGAAGAGTCCCGTCTTGTAGAGCGCCCGGATGTCCCTATCGAGCATCGTCTCGTCGAGGTCGCCCCCCTCGCGGACCTGGATGTTGGCGCGGACGACCTGCTCGTTGACGTTGGCCGTGCCCACGAACTTGACCGTCACCGTGCCCACCTTGTAGGCCGGCGCGTTCCCCCCCGGTTCCCCCACCGACCCGGCCGCCTGCGCTCCCAGGCGGCACATCCCCGCGCCCGCGAGCACTGAAACGGCAACAAAAATTTGCAGGACCCTGCTATTCACAGGGTTACGGGGTATAGTTTTCAAATCGCGTGAAGTCCTTCAGGAAAGTCAGCTTCTGTTCTCCTACGGGTCCGTTTCGTTGCTTGGCAACGATTAACTCCATCGATTCGGCTGCTACCTGAAATTTTTCGTCCGGGGCGTCCTTGGGTCGGGCAAGCATGAGCACTACGTCTGCGTCCTGCTCGATCGATCCGGATTCGCGCAGGTCGGCAAGTCTGGGCACGCGGTTTTCCTTCTCGGAGGAGCGGTTCAGCTGACTTAATACAACGACCGGGACATCAAGTTCCTTCGCGAGCGCTTTTAATCCGCGCGACGCCTCCGCCACCTGCTGCTCCCGGGGCACCCTGGAGTCGGTCGGGCTGAGGAGCTGGAGGTAGTCGACGATGATCATGCCGAGCTTCGCCCGGGCATGGACCCGCCTGGCCTTCGCTCGCAACTGCATGATCGACATGTTACTTGAGTCATCGATGAAGAGCGGGGCCTTCGAGAATTCATCCGCGGCGGCCAACAGCTTCTGCTGCTCGTCCCCGTCCTTTGAGAGCACCTCGTTGCGGAGCCTCACCATGTTGACCCGGGCTCGGGAGCAGAGCATGCGAAGCGCCAGCTGCGACCCGCTCATCTCGAGGGAGAAGATGAGGGTCGGAAAGGGCTGGCCCCGCTTCGGAATGGTCGCGGCCTCCGCGATGTTCAGGGCGAAGGACGTCTTTCCCATGGAGGGGCGCGCCGCCAGAACGATCATCTCCTGCCGCTGGAACCCGAACGTGAGATGGTCGAGGTCGGTGAATCCCGACGGCACGCCGGTCATCTCGCCCTTCTTCATCATCATCTTGTGGATGACGTTCATCGCCTCCTTGGTGGGCACGCGCATGTGCTTTGCGCCCTCGCTCACCCGGCTCTGGGTGACGGCGAAGATCCTCGCCTCGATCTGGTCCACGAATTCGTCGATGCCCCCGCTGAAGTTGAAGCAGTCCTCGACGGCCCCCGTCGCCGAGCGGATGATCTCGCGCAGCAGGTGCTGCTCGCGCACGCGGTCGATGAAATACCCCGCCTGCGCCGTCGTCGGGATGCTCCCGCTGACGCGCGTCAGGAACGCGTAGCCGCCGATCGCATCAAGCTGCTTCGCGGCCTTGAGCTCCTCCCCGAGGACCGCGACGTCGATGGGGACCTGGCGGTTGTAGAGGTCCAGGAGCCTCTCGAAAACGATCCCGTGGGAGGCCGTGAAGAAGGATTCGGGGGAAATCCGCGCCTCGAGGCAGCGTGCCATGACGTCGGCGCCGTCGATCAGGCAGCAGGACAGCAGGTACTCCTCGGCCTCGACGCTGTGCGGCATCCCGCGTCCCGCAGGCGTCGCGCCGGAACGCTGGGGGGGGGTGCTCTTCTCGTCGGCCATGCAGAGGGTCGGCCGGGCCCCCCTACCGGGCGGCACTCGGCGATCGTTGGCGAAGGAGCCGGGAGGCTACCTCCTTGCCTCGACCTTCCTGTTCTTCTTTTCCTCGGCGGCCTTCTCCTCCGCCGAGGGCTCGATCGGATTCTCGGAGACGATGTCGAAGGAGAGCTCGACCGAGACGTCGTCGTGGAGCTTCACCTTGACGGTGTGCTTTCCGAGCGTCTTGACCGGCGTGTGCAGGTGGATCCGCTTGCGCTCGATGGTGAAGCCGGCGGCCCCGAGCTTTTCGTGGATGTCGGCCGCGGTGACGGAGCCGAACATCTTGCCGCCCTCGCCCGTAGTGACCGCGAACGCGAGGCTGGTTTTCTCGAGCTTCTTCGCGATTTCCTGGGCTCCGCTGAGCTCGTGGGCCTCGCGCTCGCCGCGGCGCTTCTTCAGGGCCGCGATCTGCTTGCCGTTCGCCACGGTGACGGGCACGGCGACGCCGCGGGGAAGGAGGAAATTGCGCGCGTAGCCGGCGCGCACCTTGACTTGGTCGCCTTCGCCGCCGAGGCCGTCGACGGGCTTGACGAGGAGTACTTCGCTATGGGCCATGGTGGTAGAAAAGGTGGAGGGACGGCTGTATGGAAACCCAACTAAATCCCGCAGCGGCGAGGGGGTGTCAACGAAGTATTTCCCCGGCGCGGCGCGGCCGCTCGCATTCGGAACGATTATGCCGCATCCGGGCTCCGAGCCCGGCAGGGCGGGCCGCTTTTTTCGGGGGCAGGGCCGCCCGCCGCCCGCGTGGGATGTGTAAGCCTTACCAAGGCAAGGAGGTTGGAGGACGGCCCATGCCCGCTGATGGCGCCGACGCCCGGACATTCCGCCGTCCCGCCCGGAAGCCTGTGGCCGCGGGCGCGGGAGGGGTCCTCTCCGTTGGTATTTACAATTTACGATTCCGGGTCAGACTGTCGGGCTATGCGAACCAAGCCCCTTCGCCTGCTGCTCCTGGCAAGCCTGAGCTTGCCGCTCCTTGCCGACCCGCCCGCCCCTACGCCGGCCCCGGCGGCCGCCGCGGCGGCAGTCCCGGCCGTGGCGGAAACCGCGCCGACCCCGACGCCTACCCCGACCCCGGTGCCCACGATGCCGTCGACCTTGAAGCTCACCAATGGCACGGTCCTCCACAATGTGACCGTGGTGCGCTGGATGAAGGAATCCGTGACGGTGAGGCACACGGGGGGCGCGGACACCATCTACTACAATTACATCGCCGAGCCCGACCGGACGACGGTCAAGGCCGCGCGGGACGACGCGATCAAGAACCAGAAGCCCGACTCGGCATCCCAGCTCGCGGATGTCGCGGTCAAGGGAACGGTCCTCGTCGCCACGGAGGACGGCTCGGAGGTCCCGCTCGGCGGCGCGAAGGTGTACGCCATCCGCATGGACGCGCTCAACGAGCTCTCCACCAACCTTACCCGGGTCACCCTGCCCAAGCCGCTGGCCAGCTCCGTGACGGGCGCCGACGGCCAATTCGCGATGGTGGTGCCCGCGGGCGAGGATTTCTTCATCTTCGCCAAGGCTACAAAGTTCGTGGGCCAAAGCTGGGAGTATTACGAATGGCGCGTGCCGATCACCCAGGTGGGAGACAGGCAGAGCGTGACGTTGAGCAGCTCAAGCATGGTTCCCCTTGCCGAGCAGAAGGCAGTGTCCTTTTCCAACTGACAGGCGGCCGCCGCCTCAAATCCGTCTTTCATCGGGCTGCCGCCGGGTCGGATGCGTCGGGGCGGCGGTCCCGGTTCCCAAGAAGCGAAGAGTTGCAGATTCTGGCCCGCCCCCCATTTCAATCCCCATGACCTATACGATCAGGCATGTTCGCGCACCGGTCGGGAAACGGCGGGGGCGGTCACCCAATGGCGCGCAGGCGCACGTGCTCGCATAATCCAATAGTCACCCATGAAAATCGCAGCACTCATCGCACGCATCCTGCTTGGGGTCATATTCCTGGTTTTCGGACTCAACGGATTCTTCCACTTCATACCGCAGGGAGCACCGCCCACCGGCCTTGCCGGCCAGTTCATGGACGTGCTCATGGCCTCCCATTACGCCGCCTTCGTCTTCTTGCTTCAGGTCCTATGCGGGTTCCTCTTCCTGGTCGGCCTTTACGTGCCGCTGGCGCTCACGCTCATCGCCCCCGTCATCGTCAACATCCTGCTCTTCCATGTGCTGATGAACCCCGCCGGAATCCTGCCGGGCGCGGTCGCGACCCTTTTGTGGATCATCGTCTTTTGCAGGGTTCGCGCCGCCTTTTCCGGGATCTTCCTGAAGCGAGCCTAGACCTTGGCCCAAGGGTGCCAGCCTGCGCGAAACCCCGACCTCTCGCAGCCCTCTCGGGTGCGTGGGCGAGTGTGCGCACGCACCTCAAATGGTGCAGGCAACCGATCACCCTCAGGTTGGCTTTTCATTTGCCCCCAAGGTAGCCAAGGCCCCATGAAAGCGGCCGTTGTCATACGCTACGGGTCACCGGACGTGGTGAAGGTGCGCGAAGCACCAAAGCCGGCGCCCGCAGAAGGCGAGATTTTGGTCCGGGTCCATGCCTCGACGGTCAGCCGGACGGATTGCGGCGAGCTCCGGGCCCATCCCTTCTTCACGCGTTTTTTCTACGGGATCCGCCGGCCCAGACGTGCGATCTTCGGCTTGGATTTCGCCGGAGAGGTTGAGGCTGCGGGCTCCGGGATCATTTCATTCAGTCCAGGCGACCGCGTTTTCGGCATGTGCCCCACAAGAAGCAATGGCGCCCATGCGGAATATGTCAGCGTCCCGGAGAGGGCGGTCGCGCTAATGCCGGCGGGCATGCGGTTTGACGAGGCCGTGGTCTGCGAAGGCGCATTCTACGCAAACGCGGTCTTGAAAAGGATCGGAGTCAAGCCCGGGCAGGAAATCCTAGTCTACGGCGGCTCCGGCGCCATAGGAACGGCGATGGTGCAGCTTGCAAAGGCCTCCGGCGCCGCGGTGACGGCGGTCGTCGCAACGCGGCATCTTGCGCTGGTCAAATCCCTCGGCGCGGACCGCGCCATCGACTACACCGCCGGTGACTTCACGCGCATCGGCAAGACCTTCGATTCCGTCGTGGATGCGGTGGGAAAGACTTCATTTTTCCGGTGCCGGAAGCTGTTGAAGCCAGACGGTGTCTTTGCCGCGACAGATCTCGGCCCCTGGGGCCAGAACATCGTGCTCGCGATGTGGTCGGCCATCACACGCAACCACCGCGTCGTCCTTCCGGCGCCGGGGCGCATTGGCGGTTTTGTCGGTTTCCTGAAAGGGCGCATGGAGGCGGGCCAATTTCGCGCGATCATCGACCGGCAATACCCTCTGGCGGAAATTGCGGACGCCTACCGGTATGTTGAGTCAGGACAGAAGGTAGGCATCGTCGTGATCAATGTCGCCGCGGCCGGCGAAGGCGAGCGCCCAGCCTGATATACGATCGCCTGACGTCGCACCTAGATCAAAAGGGCTATGTTGCGTGTTAAGTGTAAACATCGTGTACTACTCGATACCCTTCAGTATCTTGTGATCCCGATACGCTGACATTTGCAAAGATTGAAAACGTAAAGATCCGGGTCCCGCTGCACCCTGCCATTCGTCGGAATGCATTCGAACTGTCGAAGAGCGTGACGAGCGCGATACCAATATGATGAGGGTGCCCGTGACCGTTACGATGAATTGCTCCTCAATGCCCCCACGTGATCGGCTGCTCGAATATTAAATTTCGAGAATAATCTTCCCGAAGTGATTTGGTGCCTGGAAGTGCTTGAACGCTGCCGTGATCGATTCGAGGCCGAAACTGCGATCGATGACGGGTTTCAGGCGATTCACAGATATCGCACGGATCATGTCTTCCCGATCGGCTTTGCTGCCAACCGAAATGCCGCTGACGCGGATTTGCGCGGAAAACAACGCAGGTAAAAGCACTTCACCGGCAAATCCTGAAAGAACTCCAATTAGGGAACTCGCCCGGATTCGGGGCCAGACGGTCCTCCTCGCTCAATTGGAGGTTCTTTGCGCTGCCCGGTGTCTTCAACCGGACGACTTTCATCTTGGGCGTTATTTTCATTGGGAATTTTAATCTTTCACCTCTGAGTCGAACGGCACGCATCAGAATCGACATCGCGCCATAAGTATACGTTCGCCGGCTGCTCGAATTAGAGCCCGCCAATCCGATTTAATAGGCTCAAGCATCCCTCAATGAGATACATTCTGCGTTTCTATCTCGATCATCGGAAATTGAACCGCGCCATGGGAAGTATCCGATCCATGGCCTTCATGTCGCCATCCATCTTTTCACCCGCTTTTGCGATCTCGTCGCTCATCGCGTGGTAGGCGGCCGCGGCAATCGGGTCGTCGAACGACGGGGCACCCCCGGCTGGGTCCCCACGCCAGCGGCCCCAGTTGCGCTCCGCCAGGTCCAGCATTGCGCCCGCCAGCTCATTGCACCGCTGGTCCGTCGTCCTGATGTCGATCTCATAGGGCTCAATTCCGTTGTCCAAGAGGGATCACTCCCGCTCGAAGGCCCGCACCAGATAGTCCGGTATGTGCCGCGCCTTTAAGTCGGAGACCTGCAATTCCGTTTTCATGTCGGCCTGATAGGCCTCCAAGAGCGCTTCGTTGGCCTTGGAGATCCTTCCAAGCAGGATGCGGCGCTCCGGGATCTCCGAGAGGCTCTTCACTCCGGTCAGGTGATAGAGGTCGATTTGGTGCGCCTCTGCCTTCAGATCCACGAAGCTCTTGAACAGGGCATCCTCGCGCTCGATGTTGCCCCTGCGAACGTCCTCGGCCGCATTGTAGAACTCGACCGGGCACAGCTTATCGACGAGCGCATTGTGAAAGCGGTACAAATTGTCGTATCGGAACTTATGAGCAAGGAAATCGGTCGTGCCGGGATAGGCCGCGAGAATCTCGTCCGTGCTCGCGATATCCATCTGCGAGGCAAGGTCGAATGAGCCCCCGAGCGCGATCGCATCGTCTATCAGTTCTTGGGACCACGTTGTGGGGTCGCCGGACTTTCTGTAGGTGACGCAGAAGGCGAAAACGTTGGTCTTGGCCCAAGGCATCATCGAGCCCGTCTCCGCGGGCGAGTACTGCACGGTGACGTTCAGAGCATCGACCCGATACCTTGCGATGACGGCGGCCAGCGTGGCGCGAAATGCCCCGAACTTGTCGGTGGGAACATAATACTCCTGGGTGGCGTAGTCGGCATGGGTTGTGGGGTCCAGATCCAGGACGTAGCCCGCGCCCCCGCTGAGCGCGAAATTAAGGCGGACAACCGGGCTGAAGAAATAAAAAAGGGGGTCGGCCACGTACCTCCTTAAACCGGCGCCCCATGGAAGGTGCAGCACGCACCATCCCAGTATGTCCGCGAACCATGTCCTACCCTTTGTGTCCCACGGGACAAGGCGCGCTTTGCGGGACAGGGGCATGTCCGTCGAGAGCCATGAAACTGACCTAGCAACGTCATACCTTGGCGCGTAGAGCACGGCCTCGTGAAGCGCCACGGCCGGTGGAACCGGAATACTAGAGCCGCCGCCCGTCAGGGCGACCGAAGCCCCCAGCACGTTTGCAGCGAAATAGGCCGCGTATTCGTCCGCCGGCATCACCGCCGTCACGCGTCTGACGTGCCCGTTCCTGACAAGCGCCACGTTGACCTTGTTCACGACCGCGAGGCTGTTGAAATCGCCCGGCACCATGAGGAAATAGCCCTCCTCGGGGTCCACATGCCTCCTCACCTTCGCGATGAGGGCGGACGAATAGTAGGCCTCGGAATTGTTGATGATGTTGATGAAGGGACCCGTGCTGGGGCACCTACCGTGATCGTTTGCGGCCACCGTGTCCCCCAACTTTCCGGTCGAGGTCACGGGGAACGAGCGCAACAGACAGGTCGTGCATATCCATCAGTTGCACAACCGTCCTCCAGGGCATTGAGGCCGATATGTCCGCGTTGCCATTTACCTCATCAACCTCGGCGTCAGCGGTGTCGACCAGGGAAACGACCCGGATTTCCTTGCGCCCAAAGAAGGAGGCCCGGCTCTGCCACGGACCGGCAAAGGTGATCGTTGGGATCGGCTTGTCGACGAGCCCATCCGGTCCCCATGCCTTGGTGGTTTCAACATAAGGTTCATACGCCTGCGCCGGCTGCGCCGTTGCTTCCGTGAGGAGAATCGGCGCCCACGCTAGAGTGACAACCAGCGAAAGGGAGTGGTGAAACACCGTCTTGGCCATGGACGCTCGGTGAACATTTGGCCTCCGGCGTCCCTTTAGGCAATTCAAAGCACGCTAAGCACGGGTCACGGGCTCTTCCTGCCCCGGGCCGGCTCCTGCGGCAAGCCTTATGGCTCCTGTCCTTATTCGAGAAGGCGGCCGAGGAAGTNNGGGCGGAGCCTCGCCGGTCGCGGGTTCAGCGGCATCGCCGCCGCCCTGGCCCGGACCTCCCGCGCCCGGGGCGCCGTCGCCCCGGCCTCCGATGAACTGGAAATTCTCGAGGACGACCTTGAGCTTGCTGCGCTTCTGGCCGGAGGTCTTGTCCTCCCACTGGTCGAACTTCAGCCGACCCTCGACGAAGAGGGGGCGGCCCTTGGTGCAGTACTTCGAGATGACCTCGCCCTGCTTGCCCCAGGCCTCGATGTCGACAAACGCGGTCTCCTCGCGGGTCTGGCCGCTCTCATCCTTCCACGAGCGGCTGATCGCCAGCCCGAACTGGCAGATCGCCGTGCCCTTGGGGGTGACGCGCATCTCGGGATCCCGCGTCAGGTTTCCCATCAGGAAGACTTTGTTGAAGTTCGCCATGGGATTTAAACCTCCTGGACGAAGGTGCGGTAGACGCTGCCGTTGAGCCGGAGGCGCTCGCGCAGCTGCGCGGGCCCCTCGGGTGGCGCGCTGAAATTGACGTGGACGTAGGCGGCGCCGGTGAACTTGCGGTCGGTGACCCGTGCAAAGTCCTTCTTGCCGATGTTCTCGACGCCGGTGACGTCGCCGTGGATCGCGGCGATCTCCTTCTTCACGCCGTCGACGATCTGGTCGACGGTCTCCTGCTTGCCCCGGTTGTCCAGGATGAAGGTGGCGCGGTAATTGCGTTTGGTCGGAATACTCATGGAGGGTCTCTTCGGTTGAGCTGGTTCATCGCCCGGTCGGGGCCGCCTGCGAGCAGAAGCTCCAGGCCTTGAACGTAGGTGTCTGTCTTTTGTTGGATTAGGTTGAGTTGATCTTTGGTAAAGCGGGCGAGCACGAAGTCCTTGATGTCCATTTCCGGGGGCTCCTTGGGGCCGGACCCCAGCCGAAGCCGGGCAAAGCCGCTTCCGAGGTGCTCGAGGAGGCTGGCGACGCCGTTATGGCCGGCATCGCTGCCCGAGACGGACACCTTCACGAGGCCCAGGTCGATCGTGACGTCGTCGTAGACGGCGGCGACCTCCTCGGGGGCTATCCTGTGGTACCGGGCGAGCGCGGATACCGCCCGGCCGCTGGCGTTCATGAAGGTCTGCGGCTTGACGAGCCACAGGGTCCGGCCGGGACCGAGGTCCCTGCGGGCGACCAGCGATTCAAAATCCGGGGCGCCCTTCCAGGCGAGGCCGTGCTTCGAG
>PLKS01000260.1:11411-11542 GCA_003140665.1 Opitutaceae bacterium | reverse complement strand
AGCTCTCGCGGGCGATCCGGCGGCGCCAGGCCCGCGGCCGGCCCGGGAACGCGTGGTGGAGGTTGGAGCGCAGGAGGCGCCGCCGGCGGGGGGCCAGCCAGAGGATCAGCTCGCCGCCGGCCGCGGCCGTC
>PLKS01000260.1:0-11400 GCA_003140665.1 Opitutaceae bacterium | reverse complement strand
GCGTCAATGACCGAACTCCTTGTCATCAAACCCTCGTCCCTGGGCGACATCGTCCAGGGCCTGCAGGTCGCCACCTCGCTCAAGTCGCAGGTGGACGGCCTGCGCATCTCGTGGGTCGTGCGCGAGATGTTCGCGCCGATCGTCCGCTCGTGCGAGGCGGTGGATCGGGTGTTTGTCTTCGAGAGGAACGCGGGGGCGAAGGGCTTCCTCAGGCTGATGAGCGAGGTGCGGGCGACCAAGTTTGACTACGTCTTCGACATGCAGGGCCTGCTGAGGACGGGGCTGATGACCTCGCGCACGAGGGCCAAGCACAAGGTCGGGCGCAGCGATGCGAGGGAGTGGTCGGGGGTATTCTACGACGAGAGGGTCCCGCTCCCGCCGGACGGGCGCAGCAGCCACGCCCTCGACATCCTCCTGCGGTTCTGCCCGGTCCTCGGTGCAAAGCCCGAGCTGCGCGGGACGCTCAGGTTCCGCGAGGCCGACAGCCTCAGCCTCAGGTTTGCCGACGGTAGGGGAGGGAGCAGGCCGTACGTGCTCTTTCCCGACAGCCGGCGTCCGGACAAGAAGTGGGGAGGCTTCAAGCAGCTGACCGAGATGATCCTGAGGGAGGACCGGTCGCGCAAGGTGGTCTGGGCCGGGAACAACTTCCTGCCCGACAAGGGCGCTTTTCCCGCGGCGCAGTTCCTCAACCTCACGGGCAACACGAGCCTGGTCTCGCTCCCGGCCCTCGTGAAGCGGGCGGACTGGGTGGTGAGCAACGACAGCGGGCCCATGCACCTCGCCGCGGCGCTCGGCGTTCGCGTGTACGCGATCTTCGGGCCGAGCGACCCGCGCCTGTTCGGCCCCTATCCGGTGGGAGGGCCCCTGAACCACGTCATCCAGGCGCCGGTGGGCGACCTGAAGCTGCTCTCGGCGCGCGAGGTCTATGCGCGCTTCCAGAGGATACGGGGCCGTTGACGCGCCCGGGCCCCGACCCTAACAGACTCTGCCCATGCTCGACCCCAAACTGATCCGCGAGTCGCCCGAGCTCGTGCGCGCGGCGATCGCGAAGAAGCACCTCGCGGTGGACTTTGACGCGGTGCTCGCCGCCGACGCCGCATGGCGCGCCCAGCTGCAGGAGGTCGAGCGGCTGCGCGCGGTGCAGAAGGGGGCGAACGCGGCGATGGCGGCGCTGGCGAAGGGCTCGCCGGAATTCGCCGCCAGGCTGGCCGAGATGAGGTCGGTGTCCTCGCAGGTGAAGGAGAGGGAGGCGGGGCTGAAGGCGGCCGAGGAGACGTGCCGCGAGGCCATGCTGACGCTGCCCAACCTCCCGCACGCGAGCGTCCCGGAGGGCAGCACGCCCGAGGAGAACGTCGTGTATTCAACCCATGGAGACACAGCCGCCGCCGCGCCGGGCGCCGTCCCCCACTGGGACGTCCCGGGATTTGCGAGGCTCTTCGACTTCGAGCGCGGCTCGAAGGTGACCGGGGCCGGCTTCCCGTTCTTCATAGGGGACGGGGCGCGGCTGTCGAGGGCCCTCATCAACTTCTTCCTGGAGGAGGGCGCGCGCTCAGGGTACGTGGAGGTGTCGCCTCCGATCCTCGTCAACGCGGCGAGCGCGACGGCGACCGGGCAGCTCCCCGACAAGGAGGGGCAGATGTACGAGACGACTCCGGACCGCCTCTTCGCCATCCCGACGGCGGAGGTGCCGCTCACGAACTTCTACAGGGACGAGATCCTGGACGCGGAGGCCCTTCCCGTCCGCCGGTGCGCCTACACGCCCTGCTTCCGGCGCGAGGCCGGCAGCTACGGCAAGGACGTCCGCGGGCTCAACCGGGTCCACCAGTTCGACAAGGTGGAGCTCCTCAAATGGGTGGCCCCGGCGACGAGCTATGACGAGCTCGAGGGCCTGCGGGGGGACGCGGAGCGTCTCCTCGTCAAGCTCGGGCTCCCGTACCGGATCCTTCTCATGTGCGGCGGCGAGCTGGGGTTCGCGCAATCCAAGAAGTACGACCTTGAGGTCTGGGCGGCCGGTCAGCGGCGCTGGCTCGAGGTGTCGAGCTGCTCGAATTTCGAGGCGTTCCAGGCGCGGCGCGCGCAGATCAGGAGCCGCTCGAGGGAGACGGGAAGGACGGAGCTCGTCCACACGCTCAATGGGTCCGCCCTCGCGGTTCCGAGGGTCCTGGCCGCGATCATCGAGAACAATCTCGAGGCCGACGGCCGCGTGAGGATTCCGCCGGCCCTGGTCCCCCATTTCGGAAAGTCGCACCTGGCCTTCGCCTGAGCGACGCACAGGCTTCACCCGGATGAAAGCGCGCCGTCCCGTTGACTGGCCCTCGGCCGCGGCCGGCGTCGCGAGGCTCATTCCGCGCGACAGGCTGCACCCGGCCGTCCTCGGCTGGGCCGACGGCCGGCCGCGCGCGGAGCGGTGGGCGGTTGCGCTCTCCGGCGGAGCCGATTCGGTGGGTCTCCTGCTGCTCCTGTGGGCGCACTGGCCGGGGCGCCGCGCGAACCTGAGGGCGTTCCACTTCGACCACCGCCTGCGCGGCGCCGAGTCGGCGGCCGACGCGCGTTTCTGCGCGGGGGTGTGCTCGGCGCTGGGGGTGCCGCTGGTGTCCGGCATATGGGGGGCCGCCCGCGCCTCGCGGAGCGAGGCGACCGCCCGCGCCGCCCGCTTCGGGTTCATCGAGCGCGAGATGGCCGCGCGGCGCATGCGCGTGCTGTGGCTCGGCCACCAGCAGGACGACATCGCCGAGACCATGCTGATGAGGCTGGCCCGCGGGAGCGGCGGGGCCGGCCTGGCCGCGCCGAGGGCGATCCACGCGTTCGGGACCGTCCCCGGCGGCACCCGGGGACGTTTTCACGCGCGCCCGCTCCTCAGCGTCAAGAAGTCGGAGATTGTCCGCGCCCTGCGCGCGTCCGGCGCCGCGTGGCGCGAGGATTCAAGCAACGCGCGCGGCGCGCATTTCAGGAACCGGCTGCGGCTCGACGTCATCCCGCGCTGGATCCGGGCGGCGCAGAGGGACGCCCTCTCGGGCGCCGCGCTGTCGCGGGAGCTGCTGGAGGAGGATGACAGCGCCCTCGAGGCATGGGTGGATTTCCTCGGCCCCGTCGGGGACGACGGGTCGCTCAGCGTGGCAGGCCTGGCCGGCCGGCCCAGGGCGGTCGTTCGGCGGTCCCTGCATCGCTGGCTCCTCCTTCAGCCGCGCGCGGGCGAGCTTTCCCGCCAGGGATTTGACGCGCTGCTGCGCGCCGTGGAGAGGGGCGCGCCGGTCAGGCACAGCCTTGGGCCCGAAGGTTTTGCGGCGATCCGGGCGGGCCGCCTGCGATTCGAGCCCGGCCGCCGCGGCCGGACGCCTCATTGACTTATGGCGCGGAACAATCAACTTGGTTGCATAGTCATACCTATCTAGATGCCCGACAACGACACAAAGAAACCCCGCCGGCAGCTGAAGAACATCCCGCCCGACCGATTTCAGCCCAAGGTGCTCATTTTCTGGATCATCCTGGCTTTTGCCGTGGTGGCGCTGCTCTATTGGTCGCCCGCGATAGCGGTTTCCCCCTATCAGATGACCATCTACGAGGTGGTCACCCACGCGGAGGCCGGGGACATCAAGACGGGGATGATCCAGCCCGATCCTTCCGGCGGCCGTGACTGGGTCCTGATCACGGGCGAGCTGAACGACGCGACCCTGACCAACGAGAGGCATGCCAAGACCGCGCTGTTCAGGGCGTCGGGCCGGCTCACCGACTCGAACATGGAGCGGCTGCAGAAGACGAACAAGTTCATCGAGCGCCCGACGACGACCCTCCTGACCCAGATCGCGGCCCAGGTCATCCCGATCCTGATCATCATGGGCGTCCTCTACTTCCTGTTTGTCCGCCAGCTGCGCCAGGCGGGCCGTGGCGCCCTCAATTTCGGCAAGAGCCGGGCCAAGCTGCTGACGCGCGACCGCGACAAGGTCACCTTCGGCGACGTCGCGGGCTGCGACGAGGCCAAGGAGGAGGTCTCGGAGATCGTGGAATTCCTCAAGGACCCGAAGAAGTTCACGAAGATGGGCGGCCGGATCCCGAAGGGCATCCTCATGGTCGGGGCGCCCGGGACGGGCAAGACCCTCCTTGCGAAGGCCGTGGCCGGGGAGGCGGACGTCCCCTTCTTCAGCATCTCCGGTTCCGATTTCGTCGAGATGTTCGTCGGNNCGCGGGTGCGCGACATGTTCGAGCAGGGCCGCAAAAGCGCGCCCTGCCTCATATTCATTGACGAGATCGACGCGGTGGGCCGCCAGCGGGGCGCGGGCCTCGGCGGGGGCAACGACGAGCGCGAGCAGACGCTCAACTCGCTCCTGGTCGAGATGGACGGTTTCGACACGACCGAGGGCGTCATCATCATCGCGGCGACGAACCGGCCCGATGTGCTGGACAGCGCGCTGCTGCGCCCCGGCCGCTTCGACCGCCAGATCTTCGTGGACCTGCCCGACATGATCGGCCGCGAGCAGATCCTGCGCGTGCATGCGCGCAAGCTGAGCCTCGGCGAGAACGTCGACCTTGGCGTCATCGCGAGGGGAACCCCGGGGCTGTCCGGCGCGGAGCTCGCCAACCTCCTGAACGAGGCGGCGCTGCTCGCCGCGCGCAGGAACCGGAAGAAGATCGACGCCCTGGACGTCGAGGAGGCACGCGAGAAGGTCCAGTTCGGCCGCGAGCGCCGCCGCCTCATGGACGACGAGGAAAAGAAGCTGACCGCCTATCACGAGGCCGGGCACGCGCTTGTCCAGGGCGTCCTGGACGACGGGCACATGCCCGTCCACAAGGTGACCATCATCCCGCGCGGACGGAGCCTTGGCAGCACGATGTTCATCCCGAAGAAGGACGTGCTCACGCAGGCGATGAAGAGGATGCTCAACCAGATCGCGATGGGGCTGGGCGGCCGGATCGCGGAGGAGCTCGTCATCGGCGACATCTCGAGCGGCGCGGCCGGCGACATAAAGCAGATCACCGCGCTCGCCCGCCACATGGTCTGCGACTGGGGCATGAGCCCGCTCGGCCCGATCGCGTACGGCGACAACCATGACACCGTTTTCCTCGGCCGCGACATCACCCGCACCGAGAATGTCTCCGAGGAGACCGCCCGCAGGATCGACGTCGAGATCCAGCGGATCATCACCGAGCAGTATGAACGGGCGAAGAAGATCGTGACCGAGAGGCGCTCGGCGCTGGACAAGATCGCCGCGGCTCTCCTTGAGCACGAGACGCTCGAGGGCAGGCACGTCCTGGAAATCCTCGAGTTCGGGGAGATCCGCTCCCCGATAGCGACGGCCTTTGTCGGCAAGACGGCCGAAAGGCCCGAGGAGAAGAAGCCGGCCGACAAGCAGGCCTCGACCGAGGACCTGGCCGCGGGCGGCCCCGCGCCGTCACCGACGCCGGCGTGAGCGGGCCCGGCGGGCTCCGCGCGCCGGTTTTACGGCTTGGATTTGCCGGGGGCTGCCCCAACATGGGCGGCTCCCCCCTATGAAGATCTGCTGCATTGGCGCCGGCTACGTCGGCGGCCCCACGATGGCGATGATCGCGCTCAAGGCGCCCGACATCGAGGTGAGGGTGGTGGACATGAACGCCTCGCGGATCGCCGCCTGGAGCTCGAACAGCCTGCCGATCTACGAGCCCGGGCTCGACGAGATCGTGAGGAAGACCCGCGGGAAGAACCTGCACTTCTCGACGGACGTCAAGGGGGCTATCGAGGCGGCCGACATCGTGTTCGTGGCCGTCAACACGCCGACGAAGAGCTACGGGGTCGGGGCGGGCCGCGCCGCCGACCTGCGCTTCATCGAGTCCGTCGCCAGGACGATCGCGGAATGCGCGAACGGCCCGAAGATCATCGTCGAGAAGTCCACGATCCCGGTGAAGACGGCCGAGACGATCAAGGACATCCTCGCCGCCAACGGGCGCGGCATAAAGTTCCAAGTGCTCTCGAACCCCGAGTTCCTCGCGGAGGGCACCGCCGTCGCCGACCTCCTGAACCCGGACCGGGTGCTGATCGGCGGCGAGCGGACGCGGGACGGCGCCGCCGCGGTCAAGAAGCTGGTCGAGGTCTACGCGCGATGGGTCCCGAGCGAGCGGATCATCACGACCAACCTCTGGTCGTCCGAGCTCTCTAAGCTCGTCGCCAACGCGTTCCTCGCCCAGCGGATCTCGTCGATCAACTCGATCTCGGCACTCTGCGAGGCGACCGGCGCGGACGTGGACGAGGTGGCCAACGCGATTGGCAGGGACTCCCGCATCGGCCCAAAGTTCCTCAAGGCGTCGGTGGGCTTCGGCGGATCGTGCTTCCAGAAGGACATCCTCAACCTCGTCTACCTCTGCGAGCACTTCTCGCTGCCCGAGGTCGCCGCGTACTGGGAGGGCGTCGTCCGGATGAACGACTGGCAGAAGCACCGGTTCACGACGCGGATCGTGCGCGCGCTCTACAATTCCGTCGCCGACAAGAAGATCGCGGTGCTGGGGTTCGCCTTCAAGAAGGACACGAACGACACCCGCGAGTCGGCCGCGATCTTCGTGTGCCGCGACCTCATCGCCGAGCAGGCCCGGGTCACCGTGTACGACCCAAAGGTGCCGGCGGACGAGATACGGCGCGACGTGCTCGGCAAGGGCGTCGACAACCCCCGGCTGACGGTCGCGACGAGCGCCTACAAGGCCGCGCAGGGCGCGCACGCCCTGGCGA
Source organism: Opitutaceae bacterium (assembly GCA_003140665.1). Lineage (GTDB taxonomy): Bacteria > Verrucomicrobiota > Verrucomicrobiia > Opitutales > Opitutaceae > Palsa-1447. The sequence goes on along the minus strand of PLKS01000260.1, from coordinate 4,709 downwards.
TCACGACGGAATGGGACGAGTTCAAGTCGCTCGACTTCGCGCGGATCTATGCGTCGATGTCCAAGCCGGCGTTCATCTTCGACGGCCGGAACATCCTCGACCTCCAGAAGCTCAAGAACATCGGTTTCAGGGCCTCCGGGATCGGCAAGTAGGGGCGGCCCTCAGGTCCCGAGCGCCGTCCTGTAGACGCGCGGCACCCGCTTTGTCACCGAGCAGAGGGTCTCCCAGGGTATTGTGTCCGCCCAGCGGCTGAACTCGCCGACCGAGATCTCGGCGCCCCCCTGCCTCCCGATGAGCACGGCCTCGTCGCCGCAGGCGACGCCCCCGACGTCCGTCGTGTCGACGACCGTCTGGTCCATCGTGACGCGCCCGAGCACCGGGCACCGGACGCCGTGGATCAGCACGCTCGCGCGGTTGCTCACCGAGCGCGGGATCCCGTCCCCGTAGCCGGCGCACAGGACGGCCACCTTCGAATCGCGCGCGAGCACTCGGGTGCGCCCATAGCTGACGGTCGTGCCCGCGGGAAGGTGCTTCACGATGCCGACCCGCGTCCGGAAGCTGAACACGGGCTCGGTCCTGACCTGGGACAGGAACGATCCGGGGTGGGGCAGGACGCCGAACTGGAGGAGCCCGACCCGGACGGCGTTGAACGGGCTCCTTCCGGGCATGGTCTCCAGGGCCGCGCTGTTGTCCGCGTGGATGTAGAGGCGTTCCGGCGCGGGGCCGGCCGGGCCGAGGGCGCCGAGCGCCGCGAGGAACCGGCGCCGCTGCTCCTGCGTGAACGCGGGGTCGTCGTCGGGGCTGGCGAAGTGCGTGAAGACGCCGGCGAGGCGAAGGTGGGGGGAGGCCGCGATGAGCCCCGCCATCGCCGGGGCCTCCTCGTGCCACACGCCGAGGCGCCCCATGCCCGTGTCGATCTTGAGGTGGACCGAGATCGGGCGCCCGGCGGCGCGGCCGGCCGCGTCGAGCCGGGACACCTCGTCCTGCGTCGACACGGTGACGGCTAGGTCGTACTCGGCCACGTACCTGTCCTCCTCGGGGAGCAGCGGGCCGAGCACGAGGATCGGCCAGCCCGGGCCGAGCTCGCGCAGCTGGGCGGCCTCCGTGATGTTGGCGACCGCGAACAGGTCGGCCCCCGCGTGCATCAGCCTGGCGGCGACCTGCTGGAGGCCGTGCCCGTAGGCGTCGGCCTTGACGACCGCGACATAGCGGATGTGCGCCGGGAGCGACGCGCGGATGAGGCGCAGGTTGCGCTCGAGCGCCGCGAGGTCGATCTCGGCCCAGCAGCGCAGCGGCAGCGATGCGTCGCGCGGGTTCATGGGGCCCGGTGGATCCGCGGCGTCCATTTCGCGTAGGTGGGCTCCTGGTGGAGGAACGCGTCGGGGGCCTCCGTCGCGCGGAACAGGTCCGCGTCCGCCACAGCCGGAAGGGCGAGGAGCGAGGCGAGGTCGTAGGGCGTCAGGGTGGTGCCGGGGGGCAGGGCATCCCAGTGCCTGAATCCCTCGGGCATCACGAGCTCGCCCGAAAGCTCGGACGCGGGATATCGCGCGGGGCTGCCGCCTTCCGCCACATGGTGCCAGAGGCCGCGGCGCGCGTCGGCGACGACGCCGACTCCGGGGCGCCCCAGCGCCCGGGCGACGACGGCCAGGGCGAAGTACCCGAACATGGGCCTCGGCCCGAGGACGTTCCACGTGCGCAGGGCCATGGCCGACGTGCGGACGCCCAGGATCGACCCCGGTCCCTCGCAGAAGGCGAACGCGCCGATTGCGCCCACGGCGACGTCCAGTTCGCCGAGGCATTCGAAGACGCCGACTCCGGCCTCGTCGGCGCGGGCGGACCAGCGGGGCGGCGCGCCGGCATCCAGGAGGCCGACCTGGATCCTCGCCGACGCGGCGTCGATCAGGAGCAGCGGCGAATGCTCCCGGAGAATCTGGCAGAGGCTTGGCATGGCGCGGGTTCACCAAACGGGCCGGGAGGCGGGCCCGCAAGCCGGTTCAGGGGCACTCCGGCATTGACCCGTCCCCGCCGAAACCCACGATGGACCTTTGCCTTATCGGCAGTGCCATAACCTCATCAGCGCCTTGAACGTCCAACTGAACCCCCTCTCCGAAACCCGCAAGAACCTCGTCGTCACCCTCGACAAGGAGGAGGTCGACGCCGAGCACCAGGCGGTGCTGGCCGAGTACGTCCGCGTCGCCCGGCTCCCCGGATTCCGCCCGGGCAAGGCGCCCGCCACCATGGTGGTCAAGCGGTTCGCGAAGGAGATCACCGAGGAGTTCAAGCAGAAGCTGGTGTCGAAGGCCTACCGCGGCGCCCTGGAAAAGGAGAAGCTGGAGGTGCTCAACGTCGTGAACGTCGAGGAGGGCACGATCGCGCCGGGGAGCCCCGCGGCGGTCACGGTCACGGTGGACGTGAGGCCGGACTTCACGCTGCCCGACTACATCGGGCTGCCGACGCAGGGGGCGCCCGTCGAGCCGACCGACGCCGAGATCGACGGCGTCATCGAGGCGCTTCGCTCCGAGGGGGCCGATTTCAAGCCCGTCGAGCGCCCCGCCAGGAAGGGCGACTACGTTAAGCTGGCCTACGAGGGCTCGACGGAGGGAAGGCCGATCGCGGAGGTGGCGGGCGACAAGCAGCTCTACGCGAGGGTCCCCCAGACGTGGGAGGAGGTCGAGGGCGCGAACGAGGGGATCATCCCCGGCCTCGGCGGCCACCTGGCGGGCGTCGAGAAGGGCGCCAGGAAAAGCGTCGCCATCTCCTTTCCGGCGAATTTCCAGCCGGTGCCCGCGCTTGCGGGCAAGACCGCGGACTACGCGCTCGACATCCAGGAGGTGCGCGAGCGGATCCTTCCCGAGATGAACGCCGAGTTCTTCAAGGCCCACCAGGTGGACGACCTCGAGGGGCTGAGAAGCCAGGTCCGCTCCAACCTGAGGCTCCAGAAGGAGCACCGGAACCGCGCGGCCCAGAGGAGCCAGGTGACCCAGGCCCTGGCCGACCGGGTCTCCTTCGAGCCGCCGGGCAGCCTGGTCGAGGCGGAGACGCAGAGCGTGCTGCGCCAGTTCATCCAGGAGAACATGCGCCGGGGGATCGCCCCCGAGCAGTTCGAGAAGGACAAGAAGGAGCTTTTCGAGGGCGCCCGGAAGGCCGCGGCGAACCGCGTCAAGATAGAGCTCATCCTGAGCAAGGTCGCGGAGGCCGAGAAGATCGCGGTGTCCGACAGCGACCTCGACGTCTACATCCGCAGGGAGGCGGCCCGCTCGAAGCAGAGGCCCGACAAGCTGGCAAAGGACCTCTCGAAGGACCGAAACGCCCTCCGTTCGGTGCACCAGGCCATATTATTCGACAAGTCGGTTGATTTCCTGGTATCGAAGGCTACCTTTAGCGTCACCCAATCGTGAGCTATTACGTACCAAACGTCACCGAGACCAGCGGCCGCTCGGAGTACCGCGTGGACATCTATTCCCGCCTGCTCAAGGACCGGATCATCTTCATCGGGACACCGATCGACGACATGGTCGCGAACCTCGTCATCGCCCAGCTGCTGTACCTTCAGATGGAGGACGCGAAGAAGGACATCCACCTCTACATCAATTCCCCGGGCGGCGTCGTGACGGGCGGGATGGCGATCTACGACACCATGAATTTCCTCCAGTGCGACGTGCAGACCTTCTGCATAGGCATGGCCGCCAGCATGAGCACGGTCCTGCTTGCGGCGGGGACCAAGGGAAAGCGCTTCGCGCTCCCCAACAGCCGGGTGATGATCCACCAGCCCTCGGGCGGGGCGGGCGGCCAGGCGGCCGACATCACCATAGCGGCCAGGGAAATCCTGCGCTGGCGCCGGACGCTGAGCGACGTGATCTCCCGGCTCACCGGCAAGCCCCAGGAGCAGGTCGAGAGGGATTCCGACCGGGACTATTACATGAGCGCCCCGGAGGCCAAGGAATACGGGATCGTCGACCATGTCGTGTCCTCCACCAAGGACGCGCAAACCCTCGTGGTGAAGACCGCAGCCTGACGGGCGCAGGGCGTAGTTTCCGCCCTCGACACCCGGGCAGGCAGAACCACACTCACCGCCCATGGCCAAATCGTCCCGCATGACGCTGTGCTCCTTCTGCGGCAAGTCGCAGGCGGAGGTGAAGAAGATCATCGCCGGGCCCGGCGTCTACATCTGCGACTCGTGCGTCAACGTCTGCAAGACGATCATCGACCGCGAGGTGAAGCAGCCGGCCGTGGAGGTGAAGCCGGCGTTCCGCATGATCAAGCCCTCCGGCATCAAGAAGGTGCTGGACGACTACGTCATCGGCCAGGAGCACGCCAAGAAGGTCCTCTCGGTCGCGGTCTACAACCACTACAAGCGCCTCAACTTCGAGTCCGGCCAGTCCCCCAGGGACCCGGCGGCCGTCTCGCCGGAATTCAACGACGTCGAGGTCGAGAAGAGCAACATCCTGCTGGTTGGGCCCACGGGCTCGGGCAAGACGCTCCTTGCGCGGTCGCTCGCGCGCATTCTCGACGTGCCCTTCGCGATCTCCGACGCCACGACGCTCACCGAGGCGGGCTACGTGGGCGAGGATGTCGAGAATGTCGTCCTGCGCCTCCTGCAGAACGCCAGCTATGACGTCAAGCGCGCGGAGTGCGGGATCATCTACATCGACGAGATCGACAAGATCCGGCGGACGACGGAGAACGTGTCGATCACCCGCGACGTGTCG
>PLKS01000141.1 GCA_003140665.1 Opitutaceae bacterium | reverse complement strand
TGCGCGCGGAGCCCGAGTGCCAGGCCTCCGGACATGCAACCCACCGCGATGCCTATCCTTGTCAACTTGGCGGTGGTCAGTTTCATTTGGCGTTGGTAGTCTGCGGTTGAGCGGGGCCGCTGCGGCCCGGTGTTTTGTTTTCCATGGTGCTGCTTGTGTCGGCAGATTGGCCTAGATCTTTCCCTCCTTGGTGCCGGCGGGGAGGAAATCGAAGCTGACGAACCCATCGAGCGCCGGGCGGGTATCCAGGATCCTCAGGTCGGTGAGCGCCTGGAGGAGGGCCGTCATCCGCTCGGGCGTGATCAGGCCCGCGCTCTCCCCCTTTGCCGGATCGCCCTCCACCAGCTGGTAGCGCCTCATCGCGGCGATGGAATAATCCATGAGCGCCTTGCTCTGGGAGGGATTGTCGGCCTGGATCCTCGCGCGCGCCTCGGAGGCGTCGCCGTGCATGAAGTCGATCCATCCGCGAATGGTCGCGGACACGAAGGCCCGGACCGCCTCGGGGTGCTCCCGGGCGAAGGACCGGCTCGTGAAGATCACCCGGTAGGGGTCGTAGCCGGCGTCCGCGATCAAAAGGGCCCGCGCCTTCACGCCGTGGAGCTCCGTGTAGAAGGGCTCGTTCGTGATGAAGCACTGCTGGATGAAATCCTTGTCGGCCATGAAGCGGGCCAGGCCATAATCCGTCGGCAGGACGCTGAACGTGATGCCGTAGTGGTTCTGGAGGTAGTCGATCCATGTGGAGCCCGCGACGCACATGACCGATTTTCCCCCCAGGTCGCCGAGGGATTTGACCGGGCTGTCGTCATGAACCATGATCGCCTGCGGATTATGCTCCATGTGCGCGCCGACGATAAGGAGGGGCGCCCCTCGACTGACCGCGCGGACCACGTCGTCGCAGGCGCCCATCGAAAGCTCCGCCCGCCCCGTGGCGACTTTCTGAATTCCGTAAGATCCTGGTCCTCCCGGCGATATGGTGACATCAAGGCCCGCGCCCCTGTAGTAGCCCCTGACGAGCGCCTGGTATTCGCCGCCGTGCTCCGGGGCGGGGTACCAGTCGAGCTGAAACACGACTTTCAGANNAGGCTGCGCCCCCGCCGCGGGGCTCCCCTGGTCGGCGGAGGTCGAGGGTCCCGGGGACTTGCTGCAACCTGACGCCCAAACGACCGCAAGCAACAGGCACCCTAATCCTTCTTTTTTAAGGGAATCGAGAATCATCAACAGCTTCCGTACGGCACGCGCGCCGCCGGAAAGGCCTCAATGCGAATGAATGTAACGGAATTGTCGCTCTTGGTCATCTCGGATTCTGAGAAAAAGCTCTCATAATTTGTGCACATGATGGGTGGATCTCCGGCGAGCGCCCTGTTTGCGGACGCATTCCCTGTGTAGCCCGCCGCGTGCCAAGCCGGCTTGCGCCGCTTCGGACGGCAACCGCGCCCGGTACGAGTTTCTGGACAGCCCCTGGCGATTCCGCGCGCAAGGACGCGTGCGCGGACCAAATTGGTGGGCTTCGGCATATCAACTGCTTTCATCCGCTCACCCCAATCATGCCCGAAATCAACTCCCCTGACGTTGTCAGCCAAGTCACCCGACTGCATGACGCCTACGAGAAGGCTCTCGTGGAAAACGACGTTGCCGCCCTGGGAGCCTTCTTCTGGGACTCGCCCCACATCGTGCGCTTTGGTGTCAACGAGCAGGTGTACGGCGCGCAGGCCCTCGCCGAATACCGCCGGAGCAGCGCGCCCGTCTTCACGGAGCGCCGCCTGGTCCGCCGGAGCGTGCTCGCCCTTGGCCAGGACGTTGCATCGGTGATGAGCGAGTTCGAGCAGAAGGTCTTCGGCCAGCCCCGGCACAACCGCCAAACGCAGGTATGGGTGCATTTTCCCGAGATCGGCTGGAAGATCGTGTCGGCGCATGTCTCGAATGCGCTGGTCGGGCCGCCGCAGGCCGGTTCGTGGGAGGGTTACGCCGACCAGGCCGCCGCGGCGCTGCGCCTCCCGCTGGACGCCTCACACCGGCCCGGCGTCGCCCAAAATCTGCAGCGCGCCGGCGCCATCGCCGCCCCGCTTCTCGCCGTGGAGCTGCCCCCGGCTTCGGAAGTGGCCCCGATCTTTGCCCCTTGATATCCGAATTCCCAACCGCGCTGGAGATCGCCGCCGAGATTCGTTCCGGACGCCTGTCGGCCCTCGCGGTCGCCGAGGCGGCGATCGAGCGCGCCGGCGCCGTGAACCCGAGGATAAACGCGTTCACCACGTTCACCTTTGAACGCGCCCGCGCCGAGGCGCGGTCGGTCGACCGGGCGGTCGCCGAGGGCCGCGACCCGGGTCCGCTCGCCGGCGCACCGTACGTCGTCAAGAACCTTTTCGACCTCGCCGGCGTGGTCACCGTGGCGGGCTCCAAGATCAGCCGCGATGATCCCCCAGCGGCCGAGGACGCGACCATTGTGGGCCGCCTGGCGCGGGCCGGCGCCGTTTGCCTTGGCGCGGTCAACATGGGCGAATACGCCTACGATTTCACGACGGAGAACAGCCACTACGGCGCGACCAGGAATCCGCGCGACCTCTCCCGGTCGGCGGGCGGATCGTCGGGCGGCTCGGCTGCGGCGGTGGCGTCGGGCATTGTTCCCTTCGCCCTGGGAACGGACACCAACGGGTCGATCCGGGTGCCCTCGTCCTTCTGCGGCATATGGGGACTCAAGCCGACCTATGGCCGGCTTCCGCGATCCGGGGCGTTCCTTTTCGCCGAAAGCCTCGACCATGTGGGGCCGTTGGCGAGAAGCGTTGCGGACCTCGCGGCGTCCTACGACGCGATGCAGGGCCCCGATCCGAGGGACCCGGCCTGCGCCGCCAGGGCGATCGATCCGGTCTCGGGCGGCGCCGATCGCGGCGGCGATCCCTTGCGGTGCATGCGATTGAAGGGATATTTCGAGGCCAACGCCTCGCCGGAGGCCCTCGATGCGGTGGGCCGCGTCGCGGCCGCGCTTCGCGCAAAGGGCGCCGTCGAGCTCCCCACCCCGGAGCTCGCCCGGGCGGCCGCGTACCTCATCACCGCGTCAGAGGGGGGCCACCGCCACCTGTCGCGGCTGCGGGCACGCGCGGCGGATTTCGATCCCGGCACCCGCGACCGGTTCATTGCGGGGGCCCTCGCTCCCGCCGCCTGGCTCCTCCAGGCCCAGAAGTTCCGGGCGCTGTGGCGTGACCAGGTCCGCGAGGTATTCGGCGGCGCCGATATCCTGTTGGCACCGGCGACGCCGATGAGCGCGACGGAGCTCGGCCAGGAAATGATGGCGCCCGCGGGCGTCGGTCTCCCGGTCAGGGCCAACCTGGGGCTTTTCACGCAGCCCATCTCGTTTATCGGCCTGCCGGTCATCGCGGCGCCCGTGCACACCCCGGGGCGCCTGCCCATAGGCGTGCAACTGATCGCCGCGCCATGGCGCGAGGACGCCCTGTTTCGCGCCGCCCGGATCCTTGAAAGCGAGGGTGTGTGCTCGGCCCCTCCGGCTGTCCTGCCATGAGCCCCACCCCTCGGCCCCGGATCTGGGTTTCGGGGGACTGGAATGCCCTGTTCGGCTTCGGGACAAATCTGCTGGTTAACCTGCTGACGCTGACGGCGTTGCTTCGTTTCGTGCTGAGGATGCCCGATGAGCTCGTCTTCGGGCGAATCCTGCCTGCCACCGGCCTGATGTTGTTCCTGTCGACGCTCTACTATGCGTGGCTGGCCTACCGCCTGGCCCGCGCGACCGGACGCAACGACGTCTGCGCCCTGCCCTCGGGCATCAGCGTCGGCCACATGTTCATCGTCGTCCTGGTGATCATGCTGCCGATTCTGCGCAAGACCGGCGATCCCGTGAAGGCGTGGGAGGCCGGGCTCACCTGGGTGTTCATCCAGAGCCTTGTGCTTATCTTCGGGGGGCTAATCGCCCCTGTTGTACGCCGGATCACGCCGAGAGCGGCGCTGCTGGGAACCCTTGCCGGCATCGCCATCACCTTCATCGCCATGGGGCCCGCACTCCAGATCTTCATGACGCCGGCCATTGGATTCATCTGCCTCGCGATCGTTCTGGCCAATTGGTTCGGGGGCGTCCGCTACTTCGGTGGAATTCCCGCCGGCCTGGTCGCCATCGCGGCGGGCACCCTGATCGCCTGGGGCTCGCATGTGTTTGGCCTTTCGATCGGCGGTCTTTCCCTGGGGCAGCTCGCTGCGTCCTTCACAAACTTTGGTTTCCATTTCCCCATTCCCGCACTGGGGCACGTGTTCTCCGGCTTCGAATACGTGGGCACGCTGCTCGTCACCGCGATTCCGTTCGGAATCTACGACCTGGTTGAGGCCATCGACAATGTTGAGAGCGCCGCCGTCGCGGGGGACGCCTTTCCGGCCTTCAGGGTTCTGGCCGCCGACGGGGTCGTGAGCATGATTGGGTGCCTGATGGGAAATCCCTTCATCAACGCGGTGTACGTCGGCCATTCCGGCTGGAAGGCAATGGGAGGGCGCATCGGCTATTCGGCCGGATCCGGGCTCTGCATCTTGGTGCTTTGCTGGCTGGGCCTGGTCTCGATCGTGCTCGCGATCCTCCCTGGCGTCGCGGTCCTGCCGATTCTCCTCTACATCGGCATGCTCATGGGATCCCAGGCCTTCCAGGAGACCCCGAAGAGCCACGCCCCGGCGGTGGTCCTGGCGATCATCCCGAGCATTGCCAGCTGGGTATTCGGCCAGGTCAACGGAGCGCTTTCGGCAGCCGGACTCCCCGGCGGACCCACGGAACAATTGATGGGCCGCCTCGGGAACGAGGGCGTGCTGTACCGGGGCCTCGAGATCCTTAGCCAGGGCTCCGTTCTCACAGGGCTGGTGTTCAGCGCGGTCGCAGCCCTCGTGATCGACAGGCAATTCGCGCGCGCTGCGCTGTTTGCGGGGGCGGGGGCGGCGCTGACTTTCTTCGGATTCATGCATGGCCAGCGGCTGGGCCTGGACCAGAACCCGGGCATGGCCGCAAGCTACCTCATGGTCGCCGCCTTCTTGGCCGGCTGCGCGATCTGGGCCCGCCCCGCACCCGCGCCCACGGCGGGCGACTCACGGGCGTCCGAAATGTAGACCGCTCGGGATCCGCCCCCCGGTGGACCTCTCCGGCTTGATCCATTGACGCGAGCCGTCGCCATCCCGCCCGACCACCGCCATGATTCCGAACAGCCTCGACATCGAATCGCTCGCGCGGGCCTACCTTGCCGGCACGCTAACGCCGACGGCGGTCGTTGCCGGGATCCACGAACGCATCGCTCGCAGGGAACATGACAACGCCTGGATATGCGTCGTGCCGATCCGCGAGGCGCTTGGCAGGGCTGCGGAGCTCGAGGAACGGCGCCGCGGCGGCGAGGACCTGCCGCTTTTCGGCATCCCGTTTGCCGTGAAGGACAACATCGACGTATCGGGGATGGAGACGACGGCGGCCTGCCCGGCCTTCGGCTATGTCGCCGGGGAATCGGCGACCGCGGTCCGCCTGCTGACCAAAGCCGGCGCGATCCTGATCGGGAAGAACAATCTTGACCAATTTGCGACGGGTTTGGTCGGCGTGCGATCGCCGTACGGGGCCTGCTCCAGCGTGTTCGATCCCCGATACATCGCCGGCGGATCGAGCTCGGGATCGGCGGTCGCCGTTGCGGCCGGCCTCTCGAGCTTCGCCCTGGGTACCGACACAGCCGGATCCGGCCGCATTCCCGCGGCCTTCAACAACATCGTGGGTTGGAAGCCGACCCGGGGGCTGATCAGCACGAGGGGCGTCGTGCCCGCATGCCGCTCCCTGGACTGCGTCAGCGTGCTCGCGTTGACCTGCGCCGATGCGCAGCGCGTGGGGAGGATCCTATCAAGGTCCGACGGAGCCGACCCCTACAGCCGGTCGGCGATACTCCCGGGCCCGGAATTCCCGGCGGCCTTCCGCTTCGGCGTGCCCCGGCCATCGCAGCTCGAGTTCTTCGGCGACACCGAGACAAAGCGCCTCTTTCGAATGGCGATCGACCGGCTCGCCGACCTGGGCGGGGTTGCCGTCGAGATCGACTTTGAGCCCTTCAGGGATGCGGGCGGCCTGCTCTACTCGGGCCCGTGGATCGCCGAGCGCCTTCAGGCGATCGAGACTTTTCTCTCCTCCCGGCCGGACGCGGTTCATCCCGTCACGGCGAGGGTCATCGGTGAAGGCTCAAGGTATCGCGCAACCGAGGCATTCGCGGGCCTCCACAGGCTCGAGGCACTCAGGTGCGAGGCCCGGGCGCAATGGGCGCTCATGGATTGCCTTGCGCTCCCCACGGCCGGGACCACCTACACCGTCGAGGCGGTCGAGGCCGACCCCATCCGGCTCAACAGCAACCTCGGCTACTACACGAGCTTCGCCAACCTCCTCGATCTGAGCTGTGTTGCCGTGCCCGCCGGCTTTGACCGGCGGGGCCTGCCGTTCGGCATCACCCTGTCCGGGCCGGCCTTCGCGGACGAGGCCCTCCTTCGGCTTGCGGGCCGGTTCCACCGGCTGACCGGCGGAATCGTGGGGCGCACCGATGAGTTTGTCGGTTCTCTGTCCGAGCCCATGCCATGCTCCCTGGAACCGTTGGTCGAGCTCGCCGTCGTCGGCGCCCATCTTGGGGGACAACCCCTTAACCATGAGCTTACGGATCGGGGCGCGCGCTGGCTCAGGACGCTGCGCACGGCTCCGGATTACCGGTTGTTTGCGCTGGCCAACACGGTGCCGCCGAAGCCCGGCCTCGTGCGCACGCCCGGGTTTTCCGGTGCCGGCATCGAGGTCGAGATCTGGGGATTGCGGCCGGCCGCATTTGGCGAATTCGTATCCGGCATTCCTCCGCCTCTGGCGATTGGCACCGTGGAGCTGATGGATAAGTCCCGCGTACGGGGCTTCGTGTGCGAATCCTTCGCGCTTGACGGGGCGAGGGACATTTCCTCATTCGGCGGCTGGCGAGCCTACCTTGCCAGCATCGCGGCCCAAACCGGATGAAAATCCCGGTTGCGGCACTCAAGTCGAGGCACCGGACGGGGCCCCATTCGTCATCACTGCACCTTGTAGACCTCGATGAGAGCGAGGCCCATGTCGCCGCTCGCCCCGGAAACCTGGGCGGTGTAGGCGCCCGGGGCCAACGTGACGAGAATGGCCGAGTCAGGTGTCGCCGAGCTGCCCCAGAAGAACGCTCCGGTGGAGGCGGCCGTCGCCGCGATCTGGGCGTCGCCGCCCCATCCTGTGTTGGTCTGGAGCAGAGTGTGCGTGCCGTCGCTGTTGCTCCGGTAGAGCTGCAGCTGCGGATCTGGCAGCAACCCGGAGAGACCGAATTCGGCCAGCGCTGGGCCCGATCCCCGGATAAGCACGGTCGTTGAGGTCGTGCCGCCGATCACGAATCCTGCAATGAGGATATTGGCCCCCGCGCCAACTTGGGCCCGGGTCGAGATGTTGATGAGGCTGGGCGAGGCTTGGGAATACGTGCCCGAAGGCGTGGCGTCATAGAGCTCGACAAGCGCGACACCCGTGTCCCCGGTCGCCCCGGCAATCTCGGCCGTGTAACCGCCGGCCGGCAGTGTTTCCAGAAGGGCAGAGTCAGACGTCGCCGTGGTTCCCCAGGAAAACGCCCCCAGCGCGGCCGCCTCGGCGGCTATTGCCGTGGAGCCACCCCAGCCGATGTCGGTCCCGACGGTCGTGTCCGGTGTCGTGCCTACATTGACGAGGGTTAGGGCCGGGTCCGGAAGGGTCCCCGGCACGTCGAAGGGTGCCCCCGCAATCGCCGGGCCCGAGGCCCGAAGCAGAACAGGCAGCGAGCCCGAGGTGCCTTCTCCGCCAATCACAAATCCGGCGATGACGACGTTGCTGTCCATGCCCACCTGTGCACGGCACGAAAGGTTCGTGATCCGGCCCGGGTCCGCAGTGCCTGTGACGACGTCAAGCATGGCGGCGTTGCTCACCAGCACGCCCGCGGAGTCGGTCACGACGCAGGTGTAGCTGCCGGCGTTCTCCCAAGTCGCATTCTGCAGGATATAGATGGGGTCAATAGCTTCCGGTATTGCGCTGCCTTCATAGAACCACTGATAGGTTGCCGAGACAGAATCCGTGGAGGCCGTGAGGCGGGCCGCGGTCGCCGATGCCGCGGTCTTGATGGAAGACGGGCTTGCGGTTCCCGTACCCGCTTGCGCACTGAAGGCGACCGTGCTGCCGCTTGCTACCGATTGGGAGGAGGGTTGCTGGGTGATGCTGAGCGGGTTGCCCGTGCCGCTGGCGCTGATGGTGAGCAGGGCCGCATTGCTCGTGACCGTGCCCGCGGAATTGGTAGCCGTGATCGAATACGAGCCGGCGTCGGAGGCCTGGACATTGGGGACGGTTAGGATCGTGCTGGTGGCTCCGGGAATGGGCGCTCCGGCGAAATTCCATTGAAAGGAAGACGGCGGCAAACCCGACGCCGCGGCCCAGAAGGCGGCATTCGCGCCCATGTTCACTGTTTCACCTACCGGCTGCAGAATGATCACCGGGGCAACCGGCTGGGGCGGGATAGGAATCGGCGGTGCCGGCACGGGGTTCACCCCGCCGCCGACCGGGGCGACTCCGAAGATCGTGCCGGCGTAGTAGACGCCCCCGTTCGCGGCCATGCCATAGAGATTGCCATCGCCTGCCTGGATCAAGGCCGCCTGGGGATTGCCTCCGTCGGCCACGAGATTGAACGAATGCAGCACGGTGAAGCCGCTGCCATCCGTGGCGATCGCGAAGATCGTGCCGTAGCCGTTGGCTCCTCCTTGGCTGGTGGTGCCATAAAGGTTGCCGTCGCTCGCCTGCATCAGCCCCGCCAGGGGATATGCGCCGTCGGTCTGCGCCGTGAGCGAGCGCAGCACCATAAAGACGCTTCCATCCGTAGTGATCGAGAAGATCGTTCCGGAATAGGCGTCAGCGCTGTTTGCACCGCCGGAGCTGGCCGTGCCATAGAGCCTGCCATCATTTCCCTGAACGAGCGCGCCAAAAGGAGAACCGCCGTCGGTCAGATACGAGAGGTAACGCAGCACGGTGAAGCCACTGCCATTGGTGGCGATCGAGAAGATCGCGCCACCTGAGCTCGTTGGGCCGCCGTTGACGGCCGTGCCGTAGAGCTTCCCGTCGCTTGCCTGGATCAGGGCTGCTTGGGGAGTGGCGCCGTCGGTGGCCCCGGAGAGGGAATGCAACACGGTGAAACCGCTTCCATCCGGAGCGATTGAGAAGATGGACCCGCTGCCGTTGACACCTCCTCCTGCGGCCGTCCCGTAGAGAATTCCGTCCGTCCCCTGGACCAGCGCCGCCGCGGGGTAGGCGCCGTCGGTGGCGGGCACGAAGGTGCGGAGCACGGTGAAGCCGCTTCCATCGGTGGCAATCGAGAAGATTGTCCCGGCGTCATTTGTGCCGCCGCCGCTGGTCGTGCCATAGAGCTTCCCGTCCGTCCCCTGGATCAGTCCCGATTCAGGGGCGCCGCCATCGGTCGGATAGTTGAAGGAATACAGTTCGGTGAAGCCGCTGCCATCCGCGTTTATCCGGAAAATCGTGCCTGCCGTGTTGGGAGCGCCGCCCGAGGTCGTGCCGTAGAATCTGCCGTCCTTTCCTTGGATCAGCCCCGCCAGGGGATCCTGAGCACTATTTAGCAGCCCTCCGAAGGTGTAGAAGACCTCGTAGCTATAGGGATCCGCCTGCCCGTACGCAGCTGCGGCGAGGAGTGCGAGCAACGCCGCCCATATTCCGCGACTCGCTCGCCCGGGGCGGGGTAATGATTGCTTGCTCAAAGGCTGGTGTGACCGAAGCGGGGACTTTCCCGCGCGGCCAACTCTCTGGGCACCCGCTGCCTCACAACCATCTTTTCCCATGGAATCGCCACTGGCCGAGGTTGGAAAGGGCCCCCCGTCTCCGGCCTGGGGATCAAAGCGGCTAATGTGCGTGCGATGCTTGGGCTCATTGCGCTGGATATAAGCAAACGACAGCCGGGCACGTGAAAACCTCTACTCGATCCGGAGGGATTTGGGAAACTTGATTCAAGGCAGAGGGACCCGGGTTGTGATGAATCATCGGGCCGTGGTTGCTTTCGCCCTCTGGAGAATTGGTGGAGGTGCCGGGATTTGAACCCGCCATCACCAGGAAAATCCATGGGACGGCGGCTTAGGAAAACGGAAGAAGCGGGGGAATCGCCGTCTAAATTGGCAGAAAAATGTCAGAAACGTGGTCCCTGTCATTCGAGATCCCGCCCAAGGTCCCGCTCCTTCTGCAAATTCCGCAGGCGTGTGAGTTCCTCGAAATCGATCCGATCCTTGCTCCTTGGGGACGCGGCCTTGTTGGCCAGCAGGGATTCGAGCCCTATAAACGGCACCTGAAGCCCCGAAACGCCGACCAGGATTCGGTCGCCCCGGCATTGGTCAAAGGAGATCCCGTCTATGCCTGTGAGTACCTGTATCTTCATGGGTTCCCGTCCGATCTCGATTACGATGTCCGGCTCGAGAAAATCCTCGGCTTTGAGCTTGAGGGCTTCGAACCCGAACTCGTTGAACACATTCACGAGGCGCCCTGCGTTTTCGCGACTGATAGCCACAAAGACGTCCAGGTCCCCAGTATAACGAGGGAAGCCGTGGACGCCCACGGCATACCCGCCGACGATAACATACTCAACCCTGTGGCTTTCGAGTAATCCGAGAAAATCTTGGAAATGCTTGTTTAGCATGAGGTGAGTCCTGCGTCGTTAGCCGAATGGCCTCGACCGCGGCCAGCCTCTCCAAATGGGACCGCGACAGCCACATCATGGACCGAGAATTGGCATCATGAAGGTGTCGTTTTATGGCCAATGGCGTCATGAATCGAGAGCCTAGCTTCGGCTGGGCCGCAAGCAAGGCCTTCAGCGCAAAATGGCGGAGGTGCCGGGATTTGAACCCGAGCGCCCGCCGAGAATGGCCCGGAGGCATGTTGTCACTGCTGAGACACGGGCTCTGATCGTCCGCTAATCCCGCGGTTGCCCGGGGTTGCCGGGCATCCGTCACTGCACCGTCACGGTCATCGTGTCGTAGCCGGCGCTTTCAATGGCCACCCTCATTCCCGCAGCCAGGTTCTCAACATTCAGCGATCCGCCGCCTTCCATCGTGGCGGACCTGGCGAATGCCGTTCCCAAGCCGGTGATCTTGATGTTCACGCTGAGCGGATCGGGATTCAGGTTTTTCACGTGCAACGTGAATCCGCGGTCCCAGAAGCCCTTTTCGAACGAGGTCGTCAGAGGCGGGACCCGCGCCTTGATGGCCAGCGGCTGCAGCTTGGCGAGGTCGCCCTGCGTCTTCGCCAGTTGCGCCTCGAGGTCCTTCGCCTGGCTCTTGGCCTGTTCGAGTTCCTTGAGCAACCCGGAGGACGCGTCGTGGGACGATTTGATCACGGCCTGGAAATCGGACTCGCGGACCCTTGCATTGTCCGCCTGCGACCGAAGATCGGCCAAGGCCCTTTGAAGCTGCGACTCGAGGCCCGACCGTCGGGCCTGCGCCTTGTCCAGCTGCGCCTTCAGGTCGGCCGTCTGGCTCCCAATGCTCTCGATCTGCAGCTGAAGCTCGGCCGACCGCGCGTTGGCCATGCCCAAATCGGCCTTTGCCTGTCCGATCTTGGAATCGGCCAGGGCGAGTTGCTCCTTTCCGTGGGCCGCCACGGAATCAAGGTGATAGGCGGCGTAGGCGAGGGCGGCCACGATTGCCGCGAGAAAAAGAACTGCCGCGCGAAGGGCAGTAGGCGATTTCGCGGGCATATACTCTACGGGAGCAGGTGATGTATATTTTGGCGAAATCTGGGGTGAGCGTTCTATTATGGCGATATGGGATACAATAAAGACTAGACAGCAAAATCCTCGAGTTAAGCGCTCGTATTTCCTGACAATAAGCATCGTAAGCCATGAAATACAGGCGGGTTGCGTCACCCGGGGCGGTTCCCATCCCGGTGGCCGCCGACAGACAGCCGGGATGCCACCCCGTAACCGCACGATCACAGCGCCGCCTCAATTCGCGAATCCCGGGCCCGTGGCCTGCTCGGCCCCGGCTGCGGGACGAGGGCATGAGCCATGGTCCTACGCCCCAGAGCACCGTTCCGAGCGTAGATTGGTGCGGGTGCCGGGACTTGAACCCGGGTGCCCCCCTAGGACGAGTATTCGCAACAACGAGCATCTCACCCTCGGAGTAGTCTGCATATTGTCGGGTCGATTGATCGCTTAATCGTAGACGTTCTTTCGGTGCCCGACAGACACAACGAGAACGAGTAGGACGTCGTCCCTGATCTGGCATAGGATTCGAGAATCCCTGACTCGGTAACGCCACAATCCCACAAGCTGAGCGCGTAGGGGCTTACCGAATCGCCGGGGATCCTCCTTTGTGGCGATCCTCTTCTCCAAGTAAGCTACGATTTCCTTTTGCGCCTGGAGATCGAGCTTCTGAAGCTCGTGCAACGCCCGCTCATCAAAACTATACGCCCAAGGCACGCCTTACCTCTGCAGCTGAATATATCCTTGCGGGGCTTGCGAGGCGCTCGAGGGCAAGATGCGTGTCCTCCAGCTCCTCAAGATGCTCTAAAATCGCCTCCCGGGCGTAGAACGTCTTTGTCCGGCCCGTTTTCTTGGCCAACTTGGCCAGTCGATCTTCGACCTTCTTATCCAAACGGATCGCGAGCACGCCTGAAGCCAAAACTTGCTATACATGTATAGCAAGTTTCAAAACGCACTTTCATTCGCGAAGTTCGTGATTTATAATTCATTGATATAAAATAACTAACAACAAAGTGGTGGAGGTGCCGGGATTTGAACCCGGGTGCCCCAGGCCTTCGCGCGCCGCGTCTACCTGTGTAACGTCACATTGATCTCGCCCGGGTTACGCGATGACGCGCGCTTAAGCCCGGACCAACCCCCGGGAGAAGATACGGCGCGCAAACCGCGGGTCGCTCCGCGCGCTATGCCTGCTGTCGTCGCGGTGCTCGGCTAGCAGGTGTCGCCGGAACCGCGTGGCTGCATTAGTTAGGCAGCCAGGGGCATTTCTTCGTGTGTGCCTCTTATTGTTTTCGAAGGGGGATTAGCGAGAGGCCTTCGGCTCTCGACAGGCAGCGGCGCACTCCAACCAAGGGTAGAATCCAGAACACCCCCGAAAGGGAAAAACGTGCGCGATCAAGGAACGGAAAGGAAAACGTGGGGAACCCAAGCGGTTAAAGCAAGTCTCCCTGCAGACCTATCTGGCATTGAAGCTGCATCATCAGGGCCGAAAAAAGTGCGTTCTTTGGAGAAATCGTATCGTTCACCAGTTGCGTTAAGACCCTGTGAAAATGGGGTTGCAATTTGGGGAAACCGGCACTTTCTCTGCGGCAAGCACAATGCGACGCGGGTCGCGTAGGCTTAACACAACAACACAAACTACAACGAGCTATGAATGACATCCGTTTACGGAAGTTAGCGGCTGTGCTATCGCTTTTCGCGGCAGCCGGCGCTTTAGCTACCACGGGGTACGCTCAGACCACCACCACAACCACCACGACGGCCGTGCCGACGACCGCCCAGATCACGACGCCGCCGTCGACGCCATCCGACCAGGAACCCACGACCCTCGAGAAATTCGTGGTGACGGGAACCTACCTTCCCATGTCGGCGGACGCCCCTGCGATCCCAGTCACCACCGTCGACATCCAGGCCATCCAGAACTCCGGTGAGGCGAACAACCTCATGGAGGTTCTCCAGAAGGTTCAGCCGCAATTCACGGGCGGCCTCAACCTGGGGCCCACCAACGGCAATGTCTCCTCCGGAAATACCAACGGCGGATCGGAGCTTGCGCTGCGCAACTTCCCGACGCTGGTGCTGATCAACGGCCATCGGGCCGGATTCGCCCCAGTCGACTCGGTCGGCGGCTTCCAGTTCGTCGACTTGAACCTGATCCCCGTCTCGGCAGTGGAGAAGATCGAGGTCCTCACGGACGGCGCCTCCGCCATCTACGGCTCCGACGCGGTCGGTGGTGTGGTCAATGTCATCTTGAAGACCAACTTCTCGGGCTTTGAGGTGGACACGCACTACGGCTGGTCGACCGGTCTTGTGACCGGATCCTACGTCGAGAAGGGGACCTCGATCACCGGCGGCGTCAGCAACGGCAAGACGAGCATCACCATCTCGGCCGAGTATTCGAGCAACACGCCTCTCTACCAGTACCAGGTGACGAGCAGCCGGTACACGACCGGGACCAGCAATTATCCCGGCGTCATCAACATCTACAACCTGAACACGGGCCCGGTTCCCAACAGCTATTACCTGCTTAATCCGAGCCTGAACGCTCCCCCAGCCGGGGCTCCCACGTCGATTGCATCGCTCGTGTCCGCAGGAATCTACTCCGGGCCCTATTCGATAGCCCAGATCGTCTCGATGTTCAACCTGTCCCATGCGGCGACGTCGGTCATCGGCGAGACTCGCGAGAGCATGGTCGCCAACTTCGACCACAAGATCACCGACAACCTCACGTTCAGCGGCAGCCTCATCTATGCGGAGACGAACACATTCTCCCAGCTGAACGCGCAGCCCTTGGCCAACCTCGACGACAACACCGACCCGGACAACCCTATCGATCTCAATACGCTTCCTGACAATACCGGCACGGGCAACGGCTTCTCGAACCCGAACACGGTCGATGTTGTCGAGGTGCACAACCGCTTCATCCCCTATCCGCGCCAGTACCTGACCGACACGGATTCGGCGATGGGCGTCGTCTCGCTCGACGGCAAGATCTCCGACGACTACTCGTTCACCCTAAGCGCCGACTATAACATCCAGCGCGAGAACTTCCAGAATCCGAACCTGGTGGACGCCCCCGCGGTCAACGTCGCGACGGTGCCGGCGGCCGTCGGAGTTCCCCCCGTCCTGAACCTCTACGCACACACCCAGAGCGGGACCGCTGTCGTGGCCTCGGGCGCGTTGGGGACAGCGTTCGGCGACTACGACACGACGCTCCTCGACTACACGGCCGTCGTCAAAGGCAAGATCATCGCGCTCCCGGCCGGCGATCTCGAGGCAGCCGTCGGTGGGGAGTTCCGGCGCGAGAGCTTTTCGGCCAACGCCGACTACAACAGCATCCAGAATCCCATCCTCTGGGAAAGCGGAACGAATATCGCTCCGATCACCACCGCGCGCACCATCTGGGGCGAGTTCGGCCAAGTGACGGTCCCAATCATCAGCCCGGCGATGAAGATTCCGTTCGTCTACTCGTTCAGCAGCGACGATGCGATCCGCCACGAGGACTACCAGGGCGTCGCAAAGAAGCCGACCGACCCGCTGCTGGCGATTCGCTATCAGCCGATCGACGACCAGCTGACGCTTCGCGGATCCTATACCAAGTCGTTCATCGCCCCCTCGCTGTTCGAGCTGTACGGTCCCAGCTCGTTCGGTTTCTCAAACGACCTGACCAACTTCCAGCAGTACAACGGCGCGAACTTGGGCAACATTGGCCAGGCGAACGAGAAGGGTGGCTCAAACCCGCTGCTTAATCCCACGGTCGCTGAGAATTGGACCATTGGATTTGTCTACTCGCCGAAACAGGTCAAGGGCCTGACCTTCACCGTGGACTACTACAGGATCCGCGAGGACGAGATCGTTGGCGTGAACGATGACGTCGCTGCGCTCCAGAGCGTCGAGCTCCTGGGCCCGGCTTCCCCCTACGCCCAGTTCACGTCGCTCAAGAACTATGTCGGGGAGCCAGGCGCCGTTCCGATCACGATGCCGGGCGAGATCGCCGGCAACCCCACGGGCGTATTCTTCTATAACCCGGACAATAATATCGGCACCGACAAGTACGAGGCCCTCGACGTCCAGGTTGATTACACTTGGGAAATGCCGGGAATCGGCCGATTCGACCTCTCCAGCAAGGGCACGTATATCTTCTGCTACTTCCTCGATTCGCCGGGCAGCCCCGGCGAGGAGACCGCCGGCTACGGCACGTTCTTCAGCAACAATGGAACGATCCCGAGGCTCCGCGCCTACACGGTGCTCGACTTCACCCGCGGCGGGTGGGATGCGGTCCTTGCCAACACGTTCATCACTCACGTCAACGACATCGACGACGGGGAGCACATCAACTACTACCCGTCTTGGGACGTGTCGCTGAGCTACAGGTTCTCCCAGAGCGATCCGAGCTTCCTGGGCATGATGAAGGGGCTGACCCTCAAGGTGGGCGTCAACGACCTGTTCGACCGCCAGCCCTCCACGGACTACGACACGTTCATTCAGGACAATTCCGACATCTCGACCTACAGCCCGATCGCGCGGTTTGTCTACGTCGAGGGACGCTACAAGTTCTGATCGACCCGGAGGGAAGCCCGGCGCTTCCGCTCACTTCAAGAGGCGGCCCTTCGCGGGCCGCCTCTTTTTTTCGCCAAAATCAAGCGTCACGCTGTCCGCGTTGCGCGTCCAGTCGAGATCGGGGAATCCGCTTCCCGGTGCCGCGGCCCCGAGCGTCCTGCGGCGCGCCGCGGGCCAGCCCCCTGGGCGCAGCACGTCGACGCCGTCCGTCAGCTCCACGTTCGCCACGGTCACGCGCCCGAGCCCGCGGACTGCGATCCGCAGCCTGGCGTCGGGGCCGGCGACGGGGACGCTGAACTCCCGCCGCAGGCCCGACCTTGGGCGCGCCGCCTCCGCGCGGAACTCGATCGTCATCCGCCGGTGGAGGGCCTGCCAGGAGCCGTCCTCGCCCGCGCATTCGACGACCACCATCTGGAGCGCGGGCTCGATGAGGAGGACGTCGAAGCGCAGCTGCCACGCACCGCACACGGGCGAAGCCGTGGCGAGCCTGGAGGGGTCGGCCGCGCAGCGCTTGATCCATCGGCGCAGCTCGCGGAGGCGGCCGGCGTCGCGCCCGACGATCCGCTCGTTTGGGCCGCGCAAGCGGCGGTCCCGGGTGAGCCGCCAGAGGTCCCTGGCCGCCCGGCGGCCGGAGGCGACGCTGGCCTCGAACTGCCTTGCGGACTCGAGGAGCATCCCGATGCCGCGCTGGACCCTGCGGTCATCCGGGCCGCTGCGCGCCAGCCGGCGCCGGAGGGCGAGGACGGCGCCCGCCGTGGCGCGCACGTACACGTCGCGCTCGGCGAGGTACGCGCGGAAAGCGACGCTCACCCGGAACGGCCGCGGAAGCGGGGGGACCCTGCGCGCCAGCCGCCCGTAGAACGCCCGCTCGGCCTCGTACCGGGACGTGCCCCCCCGCGTGGCGCACACGTCCCACCGGTCATTGATCTCCCAGCGCGCATACCCGGCGAAAGCCCTGCTGTCGCAGGCGATCGCGGCCCGCGCGAGCTCGGCCTCCCCGGATCCGCCGAACACGCGGCCAAAGCCCCTGGCGAGCATGCCCGGGGCGTCGTCCACGCCCGGGTCGAGCCAGAGGCAGGCCGCGGCCGCGTCGACGACCGTCGTCATCTCGATCGCAAGCCGGTCGGGCTCCCAGGAGGTGATGAGCATCCCGCCGGCGCCCACCGCGGCGCAGCGGCGCCACCAGTCGCGGATGTTCGCGAGCCTGTCCCCGAAAATCGGGAGGGGCTCGAACCGGAAGGATCCGTTCATCGGGCAGCCCCAGTACTCGATCCCGCGCGCGCGGAGCGCCGGCGCGAGGTCGTACCCGGCGAAATTGCGGAGCTCGATCCTGGGCCTGCGCCCGAACGGGTAATAGTACCAGTCGTAGGCGATGACCCCGGCAGGAAGGTGGTCGATCGCCTCGGGAACGAGTGCCAGCATGTCGGCCCAGAGACCGAGCCTGAGCCCGTGGGAATAGGCCACCCCGTTCAGCCTCTGGACGTACCGGCCGAAATGGCCCCCGACGCCGACCTCGGCGATCTCGGCGGCGCAGAGGGGATGCCGGCCCAGGTCGAAGGACTCGTCGAGGCCGACATGCACCTTGCCCGCCGTGCAGAACGGGGCGATGTCGCGGACCAGCGCGTCGGCGACCCCCAGGAGCGCCGGGTGCAGGGGGCACACCTGGCCGCGCTCGAGGGCGGAGCCATCGGGCGCCCGGAGCTCGTTCAGGTCGCGCAGTCCGGGGACCTTGATCAGGTACTGGGTGTGGCCGAGAAGGTTCACGATGGGGACGACGCCGATCCCGACCCGGGCCGCCTCGCCGACCAGCCTGGCGAACTGCCGCCGGCTGTAGGCGTCCTTGCGCGCAACCCCCGGCAGGCTCGGGAATTCGACGGCGTCCTCGAGGTGGAGGTAAAGCTCCTGGTAGCCCCAGTCGGCGTAGCGCGCCAGTTGCGCCACAAGCCAGTCGAGCCGCTCCGCCTGCCGGGCGAGGTCCCACTGGAATGCCTTGATCACCTGGGGCGCTCCCCGAGCCACGCGAGCCCGCCGGCCTCGTCCGTGAAGGCGCCGTCGAGCTGCGCCTCGAACGCGGCGTCCAGGAGGGGCTTGAATTCGGGGCCGGGACGCCGGCCCATCGCGATGAGGTGGCGGCCGAGGATGATCGGCCTCGGCGCCGCCGACTCGAGCGCGAGGCTTGAGGCGCGGGCCCGCAGGCGGTCGACGAGCGCAAGGGTCTCCGGGGACGCCAGGGGCGGCCGGCCAAGCGAGTCGGCGGTCATGACGACGGCCAGGTCGTCGATCGTCGCCGGGGACAGCCTGCGCGCCAGCCTGCGGACCTGCGCGTCCGTGAAGTCGCCCGAGACCCCATGGTGGTGGACGAGGTGGTGCGCGACAAGCGCCCGCACGGGCGGATCGAGGTCGAGGGGGGCCCCGATCCGGCGAAGGAAGGAATCGGCAAGGGGGCCGCCCGCCGACTCGTGCCCGTGGCTCACCCAGCGCATGGCGCCCCGGCGCTCCGCGCGCTCGGTCGTGGCGGGCTTGCCGAAGTCGTGGGCGAGGACGGCGAACGAGAGGACCCGCCGGCGGGGCGCCTGCGACGCGGTCCATCCCTCGAGCGAGACGAGGGCGTCCAGGCAGTGCGCGGTGTGGGTGAGGACATCCCCCTCGGGATGCCAGTCGGGCTCCTGCGGCGTGCCGCGCAGGGCGGCGACCTCGGGGAAGTGGCGGATCCAGCCGGTCTGCTCCAGGACCTCGATGCCCCTGGAGGGCCGGGTGGACTCGACGGCCCACTTGTCCCATTCGCCCCAGATGCGCTCCACCGGCAGCTCGGCGAACGCGGGGGCCATCTCGCGGCAGAGCGCGGCCGTCGCGGGCGCGAGCGTGAAGTCGAGGCGCGAGGCCAGCTGGAACCCGCGAAGGACCCTGAGCGGGTCCTCCGCGAACGCGGCGCTCGTGTGGCGCAGGACCCGCGCGCGCAGGTCGGCCTCCCCGTTGAACGGGTCGGACAGGGCCCCCGTGAAGGGGTCGATCGCGATCGCATTCACCGTGAAGTCGCGCCGGGCCGCGGCCTCGGCGTCGCCGAGCCCCGGGTCGGGCTCGACGGCAAACCCGCGGTGGCCGGCCCCGGTCTTCGACTCCCTCCTGGGGAGGCTGAAGTCGTAGACGGAGCCGCCCGCGCCCCGGACCTTGATCACGCCGAAGCTGCGGCCGACCACGTCGGTGGCCCCGAACGGGGAAAGCGCCCGCCTGAGCCCGTCGAAGTCGATTCCCGCGACCTCGATGTCGAAGTCCTTCGGCACGAGCCCGAGGAGCCAGTCCCGGACCCCGCCGCCGACGAGCCTCGGGCGGCCCGCGCGCCGCACCGCCTCGAGCATCGCGCGCAGGTCGTCGGGGAGGGGAGGGGCGCCGCGCATTTCCGGCCTCCGGGATCCGCCCTCAGGCGGCGAGCGCCGCGGCTGCGGCAAGCACCCATCCCGCGATGAGCGCGGTCCCGCCGAGCGGCGTGACGGGCCCGAGCCAGCGGGGTCCCCCCAGGGCGAGCGCGTACAGCGATCCGGAGAACACGACGGTGCCGGCGGCCCACAGCCGCACGGCCCAGGCCGCGCACCC
Organism: Opitutaceae bacterium; assembly: GCA_003140665.1. Lineage (GTDB taxonomy): Bacteria > Verrucomicrobiota > Verrucomicrobiia > Opitutales > Opitutaceae > Palsa-1447. The sequence continues at coordinate 5,847 of PLKS01000141.1, read as the reverse complement.
CCCGGCCGCGGCGGCCGGGGCCCTGAGCCATCCCGCAAACCCAAGCAGGGCGACGGCATGCACAAGCTGGAAGCTCACCCCCGTCTCCCATGCCGACCGGGTGCCGGCGGCTTCCAGGGTCGCCCGCAGGGCGTGCGCACCGAAAGCGCCCATGGCCACGCCCGTGGCCCCGAGGATTCCCGCCAAGGCGAGCGCGACGCGATGCTGCATGGCGGCGATCGTTGCAAATTCCGGCCGGGAACCAAGGCTCAAAACGGGGGTTGACACCCCTGTTTCGAATCCTTGGTCTAAACCTCTTTTCCCATGAAGACGTATCTCGCGAAGAAGGAGACGGTGCAGCCCAAGTGGTATCTCATTGATGCCGAAGGGCAGGTGCTCGGCCGTCTCGCCGTGAAGCTCGCCAACATCATCCGCGGCCGCAACAGGCCCACCTACACCGCCCATGTCGACACGGGCGACTTCGTGGTGGTCATCAACGCGGAGAAGATCGTCCTGACGGGCAGGAAGGACGAGAAGAACGAGTACATGGCGTTTTCCGGCTTCGTCGGCGGCGAGCGCTACCGGAGCCTGAGGCAGATGCGCGAGAAGCGCCCCGAGTTCGTCATCATGCACGCGGTCAAGGGAATGCTGCCGAAGAACCGGCTCGCCGCGAAGATGCTCACGAAGCTGCGCGTGTTCGCGGGGACGAAGCACCCGCACGAGGCCAACAATCCCGTGAAGATCCCCGCCTGAGGCCGACCATGAGCACACCCGCCAACGTTTTTACGGGAACCGGCCGCCGCAAGACATCGACCGCGCGCGTGCGGATCACCGACGGCAGCGGAAAGCTGGTCGTCAACGGCCGCGAGTTCGAGCGGTACTTCTCGCACGACAATTTTGCCAAGCAGGCCTACGCCCCCCTCCTGACGGTCGACCTTCGCGAGAAGATCGACGTGACCGCAAACGTCTCGGGCGGCGGCGTCGCCGGGCAGGCCGGGGCGGTCGCGCACGGGATCGCCCGGGCCCTCCAGAAGATGAACGCCGAGTTGAGGCCCGCCCTGAAGAAGGCCGGCCACATCCGCCGCGACCCGCGCGAGAAGGAACGCAAGAAGGCCGGCCAGCCCGGCGCACGCAAGCGCTTCCAGTTCTCGAAGCGCTGATCCGCCCCCGGTCCAACCACAAAGCCGTCGCCGGATTCCGGACGACGGCTTTTTCATTTATGGCTGGATTCCGGCACCATCCGAACGGATTCTCGAACCTCCATGAAAGTCGGCATCGTAGGCGCATCGGGCTACGCGGGCGAGACGCTCGTGAGGATCCTCCTCGGGCATCCCGGGGTTGAGCTCGCGGCCGTGACGTCGCGCACGCACGCCGGCAAGCCGCTGGCCCAGGTGATCCCCTCCGTGCGGGGGATCGACCGGGGGATCACGTTCGTGCCTTCCGACGCGGCCGCCCTCGCCGCGGGCGACATCCCGCTCTTCTTCCTCGCGCTTCCCCACGGCGCGGCCGCCGAGTTCGGGCGGGCGCTGGTCGGTTCGGGCAAGCGCGTCATCGACCTGAGCGCCGACTTCCGGATCTCGGACGTGGCGACCCACGAGAGGCACTATGGAAAGCACGCCGCGCCGGACCTCCTCCCGCATGCGCGCTACGTCCTGCCGGAGCTGACGGCGCCGGAGTGGAAGACGGGCGCCAGGATCGTCGCGTCCCCGGGATGCTACCCGACGAGCATCCTCATCCCGCTCGTGCCCCTTGTCCGGGACGGGGTCGTCACCCGGGAGCACATCGTCGTCAACAGCTTCAGCGGGGTCAGCGGCGCCGGCCGGAAGGTCGAGGAGGGCTATCTCTACGTCGAGAGGGCGGAGAGCGCGAAGGCCTACGGGCTCGTGAAGCACCGCCACCTTGCCGAGATCGAGGAGCAGCTCGAGCTCCACACGGGCGCAAGGACCGTGATCCAGTTCAACCCCCACCTGGCGCCGATGCGCTTCGGGATCGCGACGACGATCACCGTGCCCGCCGCGCCGGGGGGCACGATCGACTCCCTCTACGCGTCATGGAGGGGGGCCTACGCGAGGGCGCCCTTCGTCCAGCTCCTCGCGAGCGGGGAGACGCCGGACACGGCGCACGTCGTGGGGACCAACCGGATCGACATGTCCGCGGTCCACGACCCCCGCACGGGGAATTTCGTGGTCACGTCGGCCGAGGACAACCTGATCAAGGGCGCCGCGGGGCAGGCCGTCCAGTCGATGAACCTCTGGTTCGGGTTCGATGAGACGGCCGGGCTCCTCTGACCGGGGGCCGTTTCGCCGTCAGCTCCGGTAGTCGGCGTTCTCGCTCACGTATTCGTGGGTCAGGTCGGCGCCCAGCACGACCGCGGACCCCCCGCCCGGCAGGCCGAGGTCGATCTCGATCTCGACGCAGCGCTCGTGGGCCGGGAAGTCGACCGGCGCGCGGTATACCCCGTCCCTCGGCGGGGCGCTCGCGTAGAGCTCGGCCTCACGCAGGTGCCGGACAAGCGCGGCCTCCTTCGCCGGGTCGAGGCTGAACGCGCCGCCCGAGAAGATCTCCACGCCCCCGAGCGTCATCCGCATCGCGGAAACGTCGATGGCCCGCGCCTGCGAGCCCGCGTGCTTCCCGACGGCCTGGACCAGCCGGCCCACGTTGGGGTCGTTGCCCGCGACCGCGCACTTGAACAGGGGGGCGTTGACCACGGTCTTGCCGAGCGCGCGGGCGCAGGCGGCGTCGGGCGCGTTCACGACCGAAACGCGGATGACGTGCCGCACGCCCTCGCCGTTGCGGACGACGTCCTCCGCAAGGTCCCCGCACACGGCCAGGAGCGCGCGCTCGAACGCGCCGGGGTCCGGGCACGGCACCCTTCCCGACGAGACGAGGGCCACCGTGTCCGACGTGCTCGTGTCGCTGTCGATGCTGATGGAGTTGAAGGTCGGGCCGACCGCCGCCGGGAGCATCCGGCGAAGCGCGTCCCTGGGCACGGAGAGGTCGGTGAGCAGGAACACGAGCATGGTGGCCATGTTGGGCTCGATCATGCCGGCGCCCTTCGCGATCCCGACGATCGACCCGCCTCCGACGGCGGCCCTGCGGACCTTCGGGTAGAGGTCGGTCGTCACGATTCCCTCCGCGGCCGGCATGATCGAGCCTCCCTTGAGCGCCGCGGNNCCGCCGGCGAGCGCGCCCACGGCGGACGGAAGCGCCCCGATGATCGCGTCGACGGGCAGGCCCCAGCCGATGACGCCCGTCGAGCTCGGGAGGATCTCCGAGGGCGCGAACCCGAGCAGCCGGGCGGTCTCCGCGCAGATCCGCTCCGACGCGGCGACGCCGCCCGGCGCGCACACGTTCGAGACCTTGTTGTTCACGAGGATCGCCCCGAGCGACGGCGCGCCGAGCCTGCCCCGGCCGATGATCACCGGGGCCCCGGGGAAGGCGTTCCGCGTGAAGACCGCCGCAAAGTCCGCCGAGGGCCGCTCGAGGGCGATCAGCGTGAGCGTCATCCTCGCGGGCTTGCTGACCTCGGCCGGCGTGAACTCGAATCGCGCCGCGCCGACGCGGAACCCCGCGGGAAGCGCCGACTGCGACGCGAGCCACGCGCGGTGGGATGCGCGGTCCGCGAAGGTCAGCTGTGTGCTGGGCATGAAGGGAGAACTGTGGGCGCGACGCCCCGGAGTGAAGCCGATATTTTTGAGCCGCGCCTCAAAATGTTGTGGAATGCCCGGACACGGTGTTGTAAGGATCGTGTTCCCGCCATCACAACACACGTGACCACGACACCGACATCCCCCGCACGCCCCCGTTCGCGCGGGCCCCTAGCGCATAGAAATGAACGTTGAAGCGGTCACCGCGAAGGCGAGGGTCCTTCTCGAGGCCCTGCCCTACATCCAGGACTTCCGGGGCTCCACGATCGTGGTCAAGTACGGCGGGAGCTTCATGGACGACCCCGACCCGGAGATCCGGTCACGGGTGGCCTACGACATCGCGTTCCTCGCCGGCGTGGGGATCAATGTCGTCGTGGTCCATGGCGGCGGCAAGGCGATCACGAGGGCGATGGAGGAGTCGGGGCTCAAGCCGACCTTCGTGAAGGGGCTTCGCGTCACGGACGAGGCGACGATCGCGATCGTCAAGAAGACGCTCGACGAGGTCGTCAACCGGGACGTGTGCGAGGCGCTCGCGGGGGCCAAGGCGCGGCCGAAAGGGCTGCCCGGCGACAGCGTGCTCGCCTGCCAGAAGCTTGCCACGGACGAGGACGGGAACGCGCTCGACCTGGGGTTCGTGGGGGAGGTGACCGAGGTCAAGGTGAAGCTGATCAAGAAGGAGATCGCGGACGGGTTCGTTCCCGTGATCTCGCCGGTGGCCGAGGGCTACGACGGGAAGCCCTACAACGTGAACGCAGACCTGGTCGCGGGCCGCGTCGCGAGCGCGCTCCGGGCGCGCAGGCTCTTCTACATGAGCGACGTGCCGGGGCTCCTTGCCTCGCCGCCCGACCCGAACTCGCTCATCTCCACCCTGAAGATCAGCCAGGTCGAGGAGCTCAAGAAGAAGGGGGTCATCGACAAGGGCATGCGCCCGAAGGTCACGAGCGCCGTGCGCGCGCTCCAGGAGGGCGTCCAGCGGGTGCACTTCATCGACGGGAGGCTCGCCCACAGCCTCCTTCTGGAAATCTTCACGGACGAGGGCATCGGAACCGAGATCGTCCATGGCTGAGGCCCCCTCGATGATCCGGGCGGGCGCGGCGGAGTTGTACGACGCGCATGTGCTGAAGAACTACGCGCGCGCCCCCCTGACGCTCGTGCGCGGGATCGGCTCGACGGTCTGGGACGACCAGGGGAGGGCCTACCTCGACTTCTCCACCGGGATCGCGGTGAGCTCGCTGGGCCACTGCCACCCGCACTGGGTGGCGGCCGTCCGGCGCCAGGCGGGCGAGCTCAACCACACGAGCAACCTTTTCCGCAATCCCAACCAGGGGGAGCTCGCCCGCCGGCTGGTGGGATACGCGGGCCCGGGGCGCGTCTTCTTCTGCAACAGCGGGGCGGAGGCGGACGAGGCGCTTCTCAAGCTCTCGCGCCTGCACGGCGTCCGCAAGTCGGGCGTCGAGGGCAAGTGCATCCGGGTCGTCTGCGCGAGGCAGGCGTTCCACGGCCGGATGTTCGGGGGCATGAGCGCGACGACCCGGGAGAGGGTCCAGAAGGGATTCCGCCCGCTCGTGCCCGGCTTCGTGTTCGGGGACCTGAACGACCTCGGCAGCTTTGCCGCGCTGGTGGACGCCGACACCTCCGCGATCCTCGTCGAGACGATCCAGGGGGACGGGGGGATCAATCCCTGCACCGCCGAGTTCCTGGCCGGCCTGCGCAGGCTCTGCGACGAGAACAACCTCCTCCTCATGATCGACGAGGTGCAGTGCGGCGCCGGCAGGACCGGCCGCTTCTTCGCCTACGAGCACGCCGGCATCCGCCCGGACGCCATCGCGATGGCCAAGGGGCTGGGCGGCGGGTTCCCGATAGGCGCGATGTGGGTGGGCGAGCGCTCGGCCGAGCTCTTCCAGCCGGGCTCGCACGGGTCGACCTTCGGCGGCACGCCGCTCGCCTGCGCCGCCGCGCTCGCNNCCGAGGCACATCCTCGAGATCCGCGGGCTCGGGTTCCTCGTCGGGGCGCAGATGGCCTCGGATTCGGAGCCCTACGCCGCGGAGCTTCGCGAGCGCGGCCTCCTGACGGCCCAGGCGGGCGTCAACGTCATCCGCCTCCTGCCGCCCCTCAACGCCTCCGCCGGGGAACTCTCCCGCTCGGTGGCGATATTCCGGGACGTGCTCATGTCGCGCTAAGGGCCGGCCGGCGGGCCACTTTCATCTCGTCGGGCGCCCG
>PLKS01000029.1 GCA_003140665.1 Opitutaceae bacterium | reverse complement strand
TCTTGGCGGGATGACGATGCGCAAAGACTATTGGCGTTGTGTATATCTGCTAGGCTCTCCGAAATAAGGCACCCGGGATCCTCGCGCCGAACCCGGCGGATAGGCCCCCATTCGTGCTGCCAGGATCTGCTGCCGGGCTCGATAAGGGGCTGCGGCTCAGGTCTACCAACGCCCTTGCGGGCGGATTCATACTTCGTTACGAAGGGGTTGGAATGCCCTTATGAATTACCGCGTGCGCCGCCTGGGGGACGATTTAGGGGTCTTTTCATTTGAGGACCTCCGACGTCGCCGTGCAGCCGGCGAGCTGACCGGGAGCGAGCATGTCCAGGCCGAGGGGATGGCCGACTGGCAGCCCTTGGACCTTGTGCTGCAGCAGGGCGATTCATCCGCGCCGCCGCCAATGATGGCGCCGGCCTCCATCGCCGGCGTCGGCAAGTTCGCCATCGGCCTGTTAGTCGCAGCCGCGGCAATCCTTGCCGTCGGCGCCCTGGTGTATTTCCGGCGCCCCGCGCCGCCCACGCCGGCGAAGCCGACGCTTGCGGCGTTGGAGCCCGGAATGGCGGTCGCGAACAAGCCCGTGTCGTGGAACGCCAACTCGCCGATCGAACGCGATATCGGCAAGCGCGGCCGCGAGTTCCGGCTGCGCCAGTGGCTGGACGGCTATCAGAAACGCGGACACCACGATCCGGCGGTCGACGCCGAGGCGGAGCAATTCATCCGCGCCTTCATCGCCAACGGCCATGGCGGTCCCGGCGCACCCAAGCAGGTTGCGCTGGAAGAGGAGTGCGAGCGCCTCGCCCGAAACCCCGCCTGCACCGACCCGCTGGTGTTGACCCTGGCTGCCGACAAGAGCCTGAACAACTACGACCGGGTCCACCGTTTCGAGGCCGCGCTGGCGGCGTATCCCGGCAGCACCCATCTGGCCTATCCCAGGCTCTACGCCACGGTGAAGCTCCTGGGCCAGCTGCAGAACAGGGCGGACCAGTCGGAGGAGCTGAACACCTCGGCATTGGCGCTCCTGCCGCAGTGTTTCTCCGACGGCAGCCTGACCCCCGCCGACCAGCAGGAGATCGCGGAGATATTCGTGCACGGCTGGGCCTCCGGGTTTTTCGCCGCGAATGACGCGCCGGTGTGTGAAATCGTCCACAATGCCGGCCCGTCCTATCAGTGGCTCGCGCTCGTCCTGGACGGCGATCGTTACATCACCGAGGCGTGGAAGGAGCGCGGCAGCGGCTATTCCAACACCGTGACAAGCGACGGCTGGCTGGCCTTCGGCAAGGACCTGGCGGACGCGCGCAGGATCCTGATCCAGGCCTGGAAACTGCAGCCCGCCTTCCCCATCGCGCCCTGCCTGATGATCACCGTGTGCCTGGGCGATTCCAACATAGACGAGATGCGGACATGGTTTGACCGGACCGTGGCCGTGCAGATGGATTACCCCGGGGCCTGGTCCAGCCTGCGCTGGGGCCTGCGCCCCCGCTGGTACGGCAGCGAGGCCGCCGTCCTCGCGCTTGGGATGGCCGCCATCAACACGGGGCGCTTCGACACCGATGTCCCGCGGACGTTCTTTGACTCCGTTTCGGACGTCGAGTCCGATTCCGAACTGCCCGCGGGGCGGCACATCTATGGCCGCGCGGACATCTGGCCCCAGTTCCAGAGGATGTACCAGGGCTACATCGCCGAGCCGGTGGAGGCCCATGACCGCAATGGCTGGCGCACCTCGTATGCGGTGGTTTCGTTTTTCGCCGGAAAATACGACGTCGCCCGCCAGCAGCTGGAGGCGCTGGACTGGAAGCCGGCGCCCGGACACCTGAGCAGCTGGGGCGTCGACCTCTCGTCCATGCCTCTCGAGGTCGCCGCCCGCACCGGGTCGCTTGGCGCGCAGGTCTCCGCCGCGGAAGCAGCCCGCGCCTCCGGCGACGTGTCAGCCGCCTTGAAGCAGTACTCCGACCTGGGGTCCGCGGCCGCCGACGCCCGCTCGGGCGAATTCATCCGGCGCCGGGTGGCCACGCTCGGCATCGAGCAGCGCCTGCGGAAGGGCGAATGGGTCGAACTGATGCCGTCGGGCGACCAGGACCCCGACTGGACGTACAGCTTCGGCAAGGCGCACCGGCTCGCTGACGGCGCGCTGGAGGTGCAGTACGGCCCGAAGGGCCACATGCTCTTCTCGAATGTGCCGATGGGCAGCAGCTTCGAGGTGCGCGGCAGCTTTGAGAACGTCCGTTCGTCCGACAGGAATTTCCAGGCGGGCATCGTCATGGGCGTCCCTGATTTCGGCCGTTACAACTGGTACGGATTCCGCCTGAAGCGGCATGACGAGGAGGGCGACGTCGTATGCTTCGGCCTCGGCTGGTCAACGGAGAGGCTCGACCAGCACGTCGTGCTGAATGACGTCACAAACTCGTTCGATCTCATCTTCCAGAACGGGAGGGCGACCGTTTCCGTGAACGGGGACGAGATCTTCCACCAGGCCGCGCCGACGAGGTCCATCCGGGTGCCGAACAATTCCTACCTGGTCGGCCTTGGGGCGTTCAGCGACAGCGCCGACGCCGTCATCCGCTATCACGACGTGCGGGTGCGGCAGCTTCACTGAGGCTGCCGCGGGCATCCCCATCCCTCAGCGTTGGGCTCCCGCGGGAACGTCGCCGCCTACAGGTCGCGGCGCAGTAGGCGATTTGCCCGGGTCGGCATCGAGCCGGGCAAGCAGGGCCTTGAAACGGGGATTGTCCCTCAACGGGTCATAGTCGGGCTCGAGTCGCAGGTCGGCGGGGGTTGCGAACTGCGATCGCGAAATCTCCTTCTCCATGATGTCCATGGCGGCATCCATCCGCCCCTGGGCGATCCTGAGGGCAAGGAGATTGTCCCAGTCCTGGGTCCCACTCACATCCGCCTCCAGCTGCAGGTTCTTCTCGGCGTCGGGAAAATTCCCTAGGCATGTAAGCAATTCCCCTTTGCAGCCCAGAAGCGGCGCCGATGTGGGCTCTTCGGTCAGCCGATGCTCAACCAATTGCAGGGCGGCCTGCCATTCGATGCGCGCGGCGTCATTCCTGCCCGCCATTTTCTGGGCTTCGCCGATCAGGTATGCGGTCGGGCCATCATATATGGCGGAGTGAATCCAGTCGCGCGGGACCCCCTGCAGGAATCTCAGCATGTTGTCGGGCTCCCGCCGCAGATAGAAGACCCACGATGCCATGCTGACGCCGTAATCGGTCTGGATCACGGATGCCGGCATGTCGTCCATGGCGGCTTTTGCAGAGGCCAGGTCCCCGCGGTAATAGACGGCGGTGATGGCCTTCGAGACCAGGTTCTCCCAATACGGCTGAATGGCGACCGAGCGTTGAGCCGCCGCTTCGGCCGCCGACCACGAGCCCAGCATGACTTCCACCGCCACGAGCCTGCTCCATGCCAGCGCGGCAAACGCGGGGTTCCCGGCGAGCCGGGAGAACGCGTCGCGGGCGTCGGCCACATGGCCGAGGTTCCGCTGCAGGGTCCCGAAGGCTAGCAGCGCCCGAGGCTCGTCCGGTTTTTCCAGCAGCAATTGGCGGAGCAGTCGATCCGCCTCGGGCCCAAACGCGGGAACCGCATGGCTGTCCGGCGGGTCGCCGCGAACCAGATAGCAGGCCTGTGCAAGGCGCGCCTCATAGGATTTCGGCGCCAGCCCGATCGCGCGCGCCGCGCTTGAACGGGCTGCCTCCCGGCGCGCCGCGTTGCGGTCGAAATCGGTGGCGACATACCACGAATTGACCTGCGACAAGGCGGCCCAGGCGTCCGCATCCGCCGGGTCGAGCTCGGTGGCGCGCCTGCAATACCCGTCCGCGAGCTCGAGTTGCTCCGGTCCCATCTCCACCTTGTTCATCTGCTCCCAGGCTTTTGCCACGAGCTGCTGGTCCAGGGAGGGGGTCTCGGAATCGGGCACCGTGAACTTCTGGGCGATGGCGAGAAGGTCGGCCACCTCCTTGGGGGAGCGGCGCGGCCTTACGACGATGCTTATGAGCAGGATGAGGAAAAGCCCAAGGATGACCGGGAGGAACCAGGGGCGGTGGGCCTTTCCCTGCGCCCCCGCGGCCACGCCGCCCGGCGAGGCCCTGGCGATCGAGCCGACGATGCCCGGCAGCGTTCGCTTGGCCGTCACCTCCGATCCGCCCAGGAGCTTCTTCACCCGCTCGACAAAAGCCGGCGGCGCGGCCCCGCCTGTGAGTCGCGTCCACTGCATCTCGCGAAATTTCTCAGGCACGCGGGCCTCGGCGTCCGAGATCGCGTCAATGACGACCGGCACCAGGAACGGCAGGCCGTCATCCATGTCGTGGGTGCGCTCCACGGCCTTTTTCCATTCCCGCCTGAAATATCCCTCCAGCCGCGCGTTCGTGTTGGCCGAGATCAACGGCATGAAGAGCGCGCACTCCTTGATCTGCCCGCGGATCATCGCGTCCCAGGCATCGCCGCCCCGAAGCTCGCTCTGGTCAAACCACACCTCGATGCCCGCGGCGCGAAGCGCCTCGCAGATGCGCTTGGCCGCCTCCGCGTCCTGCGAGGCGTAGCTCAGGAAGACCGCCCCTTGGGGGCTCACGGGTGGGGGGCTTTCGGGCATGAAGCGTGGCTGGGCCCAGACGCTGGGGACGCGGTGGGTTTCTTGCCAGTTCAAAGCCGGGCTTCGGCGGACGGGCCGCCCCGGGGACAGGCGCGGAGACGGCGCCGCCCCCTCAGGCGTCCGTGCCGTCTTCGCGGTTGCCCGCCGCAGGCGAAAAGTTCAGGCGCTGGGCAAGGAAGAAGCAGGCAGCGGAGCCCCCAATCGAGAGAACGGCCAGCGTCTCGGAAAGTCTCCGCCCATGCCACAGGCTGCCGATCCACTCCCTGATCTCGGTGGCCAGCAGGTTGGACTTTCCCCCGATGTACTCCATCTGGTACTCGTCGCGCTTGTAGTCGGCCGTCGCGCTCCCGTCATCCGGCTTCGCCGTCAGATCGACAAGGGTGGCGGCAAGCATGCCCGCGACCAGGATGCCGGTCCCTATCAGGCGAAGGCGCGACTGAAGGGCCGCGTCTTTCCCTGACATGGGCTGTTTTTCCCCGGTTTTGATAGCTTTCTCGTGTTTAGGGCCGAAATCCTACCCAATCACACCATCCAAACGCAGGACAAAACGGAAGGGCTGATTCCACCTGCCCCGGGTGGACCGATGCGCGGCCGCCCGGGGACGCCAGGCCGCGCGGTGATTCGCGGCCCGCAAGGACCGTGAGCACGAAGTACTGCATCGTCGTCACGACCTATTCCAGGGAGAAAGCGGGATCCAAGATAGTCAACGCGCTCCTGGCGTCGAAGCTGGCCGCATGCGTCCAGGTATTCCCGATCAGGAGCTTCTATTCCTGGAAGGGAGGCATCTCGAGGGACCGCGAAAATCTCATGCTGATAAAGGCGAGGTCACGGGACTTCGAAGCGATCAGGGAAACGATCCTCAGGAACCACGACTACGAGGTGCCCGAGATAATCTCCGTGCGCATCGACAAGGCGCACGCCGGCTACCTAGGGTGGCTGGAGAAGGCGACCAGGCGGGACGGGGCCTGACGGCATCCGCGGGCTGCGGAATGCCAGCAGCCTTCGCCCACCTAGGCGGCTCCCCCACCCAAAATCCACGGCCCCAAGCGATCATGCGAAACACACAGGCTGGGACATCTCGCCGCGGCCAGGACAGGGGGGCGCGGCTCCTGGTCTCGCTTCTCCTCGGGGTCCTGGGCGCGGCGACGGGGTCCGCAGCCGATCCCGCCGCGGAGACGGCCCCAGGCGTCTCCGTGTCCGTGACGCCGTCGTTTGTCTCGCAGTACATGTTCCGGGGGATCCACATCGGGGGACCCTCGTTCCAGACATCCGTGGAAGCCGACGTCGGTAACCTGTTCGCGGGCGTGTGGGCTAGCCTTCCGGTGGCGGACACCCCTTCCGGCAATGGGACGGACGAGATCGACCCCTATGCCTCCTACGAGATCACCCTGAACGGGAGCACCTCGCTCCTGCCGGGAATCCAAGCCTATTACTATCCCCGCGCCGACACGAGGGGGGGCTCCTGCCGGGCGACGCTTGAGCCCAACCTGGGGCTCAACTACTCCGCCGGGGCGCTCACGCTTTTGCCCAGGATATGCTATGACCTCGTCCTCGATTCGGAGACGTACGAATTCAACGCGAGATACGTGGTGGAGCTGTCTCCACTCCACACCGAGCTTGATTTCGCGGCGACGCTCGGAACCGAGAATGTCCATCGCTCGGTCAACACGGCCGCGTCCGGGCTGCCCCAGGCCGAGAGCCGGAACAGCTACTGGCTGGCGGGGCTCACCGTTCCGGTTGCCTTCGTGCATGTGGGGAAATTGACGGTGGGTTACGCCTACACGATGGGCTTCTCCGGCTCGATTCGCGGGGATGGCATGGCGCGCACGCCCGATCCATCCTCCATGGGCCGGCCCGTCCTGAGCGTCATCTACAACTACTGGTTCTGAAGAGCGCCCTTTCCGGCGGGCACACCTCGGCTGGAAGCCCCCGAACCCATGCCCTCGGGCATGGTAGGTCATGACCCCCTTGCCCGTTTGGGCAAGGTCATGGCATCATGGGACATGCCCTTCTCTCGGCCCTCCGGCGCGGCAAGAGTGCTCGCCCCATTCGCCGCAGGCGCGGCCCTGCTGCTGGGCGCCTGCGCGCCCGTCACGTACGTGCAGGAGCCCCCCCCAATCTACGTCCAGGGGCCGCCGCCCGTGCCAACCTACTATCCCGAGGCTCCGGCACCCCAGCCCGCCGCAAATCCCCTTGATCAGCTCATGGCGCCCATCGCCCTCTATCCCGACCCCCTGATTTCGCTCATCCTTCCGGCCGCCGCGTTCCCGCCGGACGTCGCCGCCGCCGGGGCGTATCTGAAGGGAGGCGGGGATCCCGGCCAGGTCGACACGCAGCCGTGGGACCAAAGCGTCCGGTCGCTCGCGCACTATCCCGAGGTCGTGACGTGGATGGCCCAGAATGGGCCGTGGACCCAGACCGTCGGGGCTGCGTTCGTCTCCCAGCCCGCTGAGGTGATGAAATCGATCCAGCGCCTGCGCGAGCTCGCGCGCGCCGCAGGGACCCTGACCGACACCCCGGAGCAGCAGGTGGTCGTCGAGGACAGCTATGTTGAGATCGAGCCGGCTCAGCCCGAGGCGATCTACGTGCCCCGCTACGATCCGGAGGTCGTATTCGTCGACCAACCCTACTATGGCTACAACGGCCCCTACTTCACGTACGGACCCGCCTATGGGGCCGGAAATTGGCTCACCTTCGGGTGCAACTGGAGTGGCGGCGGAGTCGTGATCGTCGACGCGAACTACTGGCATGGCGACGGCGGGTGGTGGCATCCCCGCGGGCCGGGCCCGGGGGGCGAATTTGTCGCCTCCGTGAACGCGCGACCCTGGAGCTTCCCCGCGAACCGGGCGAGGCCGCAGGCGCCCGGCGGATGGCAAACCCATGCGCAGATCATCAACCCGCGCCCCATTGCCGGGGCGCCCGCGCGCCCGCCGCAGTCGGCCTTCCGCGACATTCACACCAGGGGACCGGCGGCCGTCTCGGCCGTCGCCAGGAATCCGGCGGCGTTCAAGGGAAAGCCCATCAACACCGCCATCATCGCCAGGCCGTCGGGAACGCTTTCCCAGGCAAGGGCGCCGCAGGGGCAGCCGTCGGCAGTGCGGCCTGCCGTCGAGGCTAGGCCCCAGCCCGTCGCGCTGGCGAGGCCGGCTCCCTTCCCAGCGCCCGAACCCAGGGTCGCCGCGGCGAGGACTCCCGAGACACCCGCGCCCGCGGTCCATGCCGAGGAGGAAGGAAAGACGGGCCATGAGATCGTGCCCGCGAACGGGAAGCCTCCCGAGAAGAAGAATCCGAAGAAGGAAGCCAAACCCGAGCCCGCCGAGGAGAAGCCCAAGGAGGGCGAGACGCCCCACTGAGGCGCGGCCCCGCGCCACTTTCGGCCCTCCTCCCTGCTCATCCCTTCCTTTCCGGTTTGTGCTGGCTGGCGCCAGCCGGGCATGGCACGTTGGCGCCGATGTCCGGCGCTGTTGTCCTCAGCTGTGCTTCGCGGGACGCCGAAGGGCTCCTTCGGGGCCGGCCGGTGAGCCTCCGGGCGGCGATGGATGCCCTGCGCGCGACGAAGGCGGCGTTCGTCTTCGCACTGGGCTTCGGAGCCGCGGCGGCAATCCCGCCGGCCGCCCGCGCGGACCAGGGGGCCGACGCCGCGGCGTCCGCCCATAACCGGGTGGTCATGATGCAGCGCTTCATTGTGTCGGCCACGCGCATCGAGAAAAATCCCTGGCGCTACGCCTCCGTGTCCGGATTCGAGATCCTCACGCGGGCTTCCGAGGAGGAGACCGATTGGGAGCTCGATGCCCTCCGGCGCGGTCTATGGCTTCAGAACGTCGTCATGCCGAAGGACTGGCACCCCCAGTCCCCGGTGCCCTGTACCGTGATCATGGACGACACGGACCTGAATGCCGTACCAACCGGCCAGATCCACTCGCAGCCGATCGTATTCCACTCGCCCGACGACGCGCTGACATGGGGCCAGCTGTCCGACCGGGTCGACCTCTCGACCGACCCTGTGACGTCCTTTGACAGCGATGCCTTTGCGATCAATTCGAACCTCTATGGCGTGGACACCGATAAGCCGGCCTACGGCTCGATGAGCCTTGAGCGCGTGTACCGGGCCGCGCCCCCGCTTCCAAAATGGCTGATCTCCGGACTTCTCGGCCCGCGCACCGGCATATTCAGGGAGAGTTTCGCCCTGTTCGTCGGGAGTGACCAGGGAGGGACGGCCGGGTTCTCGACGCCATGGATCCGGGGGGCGGAGGGCCCGGGCACGCTCTGGGTTTCGCTCGATGAAACCCAGCGGCTTCTGAAAAAGCTAAGGAAGGACAAGAAGGCGAAGATCGCCGTCCCCTCGCTCGGCGCGCTGTTCGCCGAATCCACCCCGCCCGACGGGAGCCGTGCCCTCTGGGAGTCCGAGGCGGGACTCTTCGTCCGGTGGGGCCTGATGGGCCCCGGCCACAAGGACCCGGCGACGTCCGCCGCATTCCTTGAGCTGGTGCGGCGCGCGCGCCGGGAGCCGGTCACCGAGCGCGTGTTCACCGAGTGCTTCGGCTTCGGCTATGCGGCAATGGAGGAGAAGCTGGGGGCTTTTCTAAGGACCGTCCTTGCGCAGCCCACATCGGTCGATCTGGACATGCCGCAGGATTTTCCCGAGCCGAACCTGCAGTCGGCAACGGCGGACCAGATCGGGCGCATTCTCGGGGACTGGCTAAGGATGCAGGGGAATTCCCTTCGCAGCCAGGATCCGGACCTGAGCGCGGAGTTCCTCGATTCCGCCGGCCGGATGCTGCTTCGCGCCTACCGGGACGACAACGGCCTCCCTCCCGACGTCGATCCCGGCCGCGAGGGCGGCCGCTCCGCAAGTTCGTCCCCGAACTCCGGCTATGGCTCGGCCGTGGTCNNGTCATGAAGCCGTTTGTGGTGGCGGCGAGCCATATCCCTGATCCGCTGCTGCTGGCCGTTTACGGGCTGTACGAGCACGACATGGGAAACGATGGGAAGGCGCGCGAGTTTCTGGAGGCCGCGGTGAGGGCCGAGGCCGTGCGGCCAAGGGCCTACTACCTGCTCGCCGAGTTGCGCTACCGGGACGCGATCGCCATTCCCTTGGGCTCCCAGGGCAGATTCAGCGCCCAGCAGGCCGCCTCCATCCTCGAGCCCCTCCAGAATTCGCTGCGCTATCCGCCCGAATCCGACGTATATCGGCTGATCGTCGAGACCTGGATTCACTGCGACGCAAGACCCTCCGACCGCGACATCGAGGGCATCGTCGAGGGTGCCGCGCTGTTTCCCCGAAACACGGGCCTGACGTATCGTTCGGCGGCGGTCTGCGCCCAGGAGGGCTACAGCGCCCAGGCCGCCGGGTTGATCGACAGGGGCCTCGTCCTCGCGATGGATGAAAGCACCAGGGATTATTTCATGCGCCTCCGCTCAACGCTGGCGGAGCCCCGCCCCGGCGTCTCGAACTAGCGTTGGCGCGGTCGACGGCCGGGTGACGCGGCCCGGCGGGGTTGGGAGCCTCGACGGCTTGCCAACCGGCCCCGCATGGGGAACTGTGGATGTTTATGCCCATGGAAACTAATCGGATCCCGGCGGGCCACAACGCTGTCTCCCTCCCAGGTCCCACGATGAATTACCGCCATTTTCCCATTGCCTCCGCCCTCCTGGCGGCCGCGCTGGCCTTCGCCCCCCTAGCGGGGGCCGAGGACGCCGGCCGCTATTCGGGAAGTGACTGGGGCACACTCGACCTGAGGCAGGCGGAGGCGGCCGCGGCGGACATCAACCTGGCGAGGCTTCCCAATTGCGACGAGGCCCTCGTGGACCAAAAGTCGATGCGCGTCGTCCACGAGGACGGGACCGCGGAGGTGCAGGACGAGACCTTCACCAAGGTGCTGACCGAAAAGGGGAAGAGGGACAACAACACGCTGACCCTGGGTTTCATGATCCCCTACTCCACCGTGGAGGTGCCTCGGCTCGAGGTCATCAGGCCGAGCGGCGAGGTCCTACCCGTGGACGTGGCCGCTAACTCGAAGGAGAGCATCGACGACAGCCAGATGGAAATGAACATCTACGACCCGAACTCAAAGGTGTTGCGGGTCAACATCCCCAAGCTCGAGATCGGCGACATTGTCCACGCGGTGGTGCGCTCGACGGTCACCCGGCCGTTCCTTCCCGGGGAATTCGCGGAGGACTTCATGTTCGAGGGAAACGGCTATATCCGGCACCTCTCCCTCGAGGTGCGGATGCCCGCGGACAAGCCGCTCAGGCAGGTCGCGCTGCGCGACGAGATCCCAGGGACCGTCACGACTTCGACCAAGACGGGGGGCGGCAGCATCGTCTACGACTGGGAGGTCAACCGGGTGCCGCGCATGTTTGACGAGCCCGCCATGCCGCCCTACCAGGAGGTCCTCCAGCACCTCTCGATTAGCACGACCCCGGACTGGGGTGCGGTGTCGCGGTGGTACTGGAACCTGAGCAAGCCGCACCTGGACGCGATCACGCCCGAGATGAAGGCGAAGGTGGCGGAGCTCACCGCCGGCGCGGCCACGGACATGGACAAGATCCGGGCGGTCTTCTACTACGTCTCGAAGAAGATCCGCTACATGGGGCTCACCCCGGAAAAGGATCGCCCGGGCTTCGAACCCCACGATGTCTGCGTCACGTACGACAAGAAATACGGCGTCTGCCGCGACAAGGCTGCGCTGCTGGTCTCGCTCCTGAGGTCCGCGGGGCAGAATGCCTACCCGGTGCTCGTCAGCGTGGACCTGAAGAAGGACCCGCAGGTGCCCAATCCATTTTTCAACCACGCCATCGTCGGTGTGGAGCTGCGCAAGGGCGAGTACGTCCTCATGGATCCCACCGACGAGAACACGCGGGACCTGATGCCCACGTACGAGGGCAACCAGAGCTACCTCGTCTGCCGTGCCGAGGGGGACGACCTTCGCCTGAGCCCGATAGACCCGCCGGAGAGAAGCATGATGCGGATAGCCACGACGGGGACCCTCAACGCGGCGGGCGCGCTCGAGGNNGCTCGGAGATGTCATTCGACGGCGTAAACGACAACGCCTACCGGCAGGCCTTCGCGGAGATGAAGCCGGACGACCGCCGGCGCTTCTTCGAGGCCACCATCAAGCGCGCCATGCCCGGGGCCACCCTCAAGAGCCTCGCGATCACCCCCGAGAACATCCTCGACACGTCGGCGCCCGTGCGCGCCGTGATCGAGTTCTACGTCGGCAGCACGACGGCGTTCGGCGAGGGGAAGGCCGTCGTTGACGTGCCCTGGATCGGGAAGGACCTGGGCGTCGTCAATTTCATCCTCGGGGGCACGGGCCTGGACAAGCGCCGGTTCCCCATGGAGACGTCGGTCGCGTGCGGGATCCACGAGGACGTCTCCCTCCGCCTGGACCCGGGCTTCACCGGCACGGTGTCGATGCCGACCTGCGCGCCCCAGGACGACGATTGCGTGAGCTATAGCCGGGTGTATGCGTTCAAGGACGGTGTCCTGGCCTGTTCCCGCGACCTTCGGCTGAAAACGGTGGAGTTCTCGCCCGTGCAGTACCTGCGGCTCAAGCAGACGCTCGAGGCGCTGCAGAACGACGACCGGAAGGCGCCCGTCCTCGCCACGGTCTATCGCCCGGGGGCCCTGGCGGCCGCAAGCGCCGACACCGGGGCCATGGCGCCCGTGGAGTCGGATTCCCGCGTGCTCGAGGAAAGGGAGGAGCTGCAGGTCAAGGACGCGCACAGCGCGGTTCTCAAGGTCAGGGTCGTGAAGGAGATCCTCAACTACAGCGGCAAGAAGAAGGAGTCGGAGATAAAGATAGACTACAACCCGGCCGTCTCCGACGCGCGCCTTGTCCGGGCGGTCGTGACCTCGAAGTCCGGGCAGCGCCAGGAGATCGCCAAGGACGAGATCAACGTCATGGATGCCGGCTGGAACGCGGGGGCCAAGCGCTACACCGGGGGCCGGATCCTGGTCGCGAACCTCCCGGGCGTGGACATCGGCTCGACGATAGAGGTCGAGTACGAGATCGCCTACCACGACAAGGCCTACCTTTCCGGATTCCAGCCCTTCCAGGAGGACGACGACGTGGTGCGGAAGGAATTCCTGGTCACGGCCCCGGCCGGCCTCGCCCTGCATTCGCTCGACCGCGGGCCGGCGGGCATCGTGACCTCTGACAGCAGGATCGCCAACGGCGAGCAGGTGCTGTCCTGGAAGGCGGAAAACGTGAAGCCCATGCCGGCGGAATACGAGCTGCCGCCCGGATGGTTCTACAAGGCGGGCGTGGCGTACTACGTGGGCGATCCCGCGGCCTACCTGGCGGAGCTCCAGAAGGTCCTGCTCGACCGCTCGGGGCACTCGTCTAGGGCGACGGAGCTCGCCCGGAAACTGACCGCGGCGTCGAAGACCAAGCTCGACGGCCTGACGGCGATACGCAACTTCGTGGCCAGCTCGATACGGTCCGCCGGGCCGTCGTTCACCGGACTTCCGCTGAGCGAGCTCTCGGATGCCGACACCACCCTCGCGGACGGATACGGGCACGGCGCCGACCATGCCATTCTCCTGCACGCGATGCTGTCGGCCGCCGGCCTCAAGCCCGAGTTTGTGCTCGGCTCGCCGGAGCCGGCCATCAGCGCGCTGAGCCAGGTTGCGAGCACATTCCCGCTTCCTTACGAGTTCCAGGCTGTGCTGGTGAAGGTCCAGCTGGACGGCAAGACCTACTACTGCAACGACTCCGACCAGTACTCGCGGCCCGGGGCGACGCCACATGACGGCGACCTGGGGATCACCCTGGCGGACCAGAGCATGGGGACGATCGCGGCGGTGCCGGGCGCCGAGAACCGGACGGCGGCGGACTACCGGATGGCGTTCGACGACACGGGCAGCGTCAGGATCGGCATCAGGCTGGAGTACTACGGCACGGCGTTCGGCGAAAAGAACAAGTTCTTCTCGGAGCTGCCACCCGAGGAAAGGAGGCGCTATTTTCAGGAGGCTGTCAGCCAGGTGGCGCAGGGCGCCCGCCCGGTCGGGGACCTGACGACGAAGTTCGACGGATATCCCGGGGTCGAGCAATTCACGGTGGAGATCGACCACTACGCCGTGGTCGATGGAAAATACCTGTATTTTGACCTGCCGTATTCGCTCCACCTCTACCCGGCGTACACGGACCGGCACACGCTGCCCCTGCTGATTAGGGCCCCCCGCCTCGAGACCTTCCGCACGGAGATCGAGCTTCCGCCGGGGTTCAGGCGTGTGGTGATCGCCCCCGGGAACATGGACCTCGTCGCGCCGTCGGGAGCCGGCGACGTCCATGTCTCGGCCAAGCAGGCGGGTNNGCGGGCGGAGACTGGTCGGTGGCGCAGGAGCTCTCGGGCAGGCCCTCGATGGTCGCGCCGGAGGACTATCCCGCGCTCCTCTCCGTGGAATCCGCGCTGGAGAACAAATCATCCCGTCTGCTGCTCCTCGAGCGCTAGGCGACGGCCCTCGGGGTCATCGCAAGAGCTCCACGAGGTAGGATTTCCAGAGGGCGGCGTAGGTGTGGGTGCCGTGGCCGCGGGTGGCCGCGCTGGCGGATATCACGACCGCGCGGCCGCGCGGCACCCTGCCGATCTCGCGCTCGAGGATGCCGAGCTCCGGCGGGTTGATCAGGTCGTCGGCGGAATTGACCGCGAGAAGCCGGGCGCGGATCTTTTCCAGCCCCGGCCCGGGATCATAGTCGCGCGAGGCCGAGACGGCGTAGAGAAGGTCGTTCGCGTCGTTCGTGCTGGCAGACCTGCGCACATATTCGTCCAGGACGACGTCGGACTTCGCAAGGGTCGGCATATCGCGCTGGCGGAGCACCGGGTTGCTGCTCATGAAGAACAGGATCTCCTCGGCGGTGCGCAGGCTCGGCGGCTGCTCCCTGTATTCCCCGCCCTTCCAGTCCGGATCGCCGCGGATCGCGTCCATGACCATTCGCCGCCACACCCGGTTTCGGCCGGAAATCTGCGTCGGCAGGCTGGCAAGCGGCATCAGCGCATCCATGAAGTCCGGGTAGCGCTCGCCCCAGACCCAGGCGTGCATCCCGCCCATCGAGGTGCCGAGGACCAGGCGCAGATGGTTTACGCCGAGGCCCTCGGTCAGGAGGCGATGTTGCGCCTCGACCATGTCGGCATACCCGTAGGCGGGGAACCGGGCGTGGAGGCCGTCGCTTGGCTTGCTCGAGCGCCCGTGCCCTATCCCGTCGGGCAGGACGATGAACATGCGGGCGGCGTCGAGCGGCTGGCCCGCCCCGAAAAGCTCGCCGGCAAACATCGGATTGATGAGGCTCGCGCCGGAGCCCCCCGTCCCATGGAGGATGAGGACGGCGTTCCGAACGGTTCCGTCCGCGCCGCGCTCGGGCCGTCCCAGAAAGCGGTAGTGGATGCGCAATTCAGGCAGGCTCTCGCCGGAGGCAAACTTGAAATCCCGGATCACATAGTCCGCCTCCGCCGGCTGGGGGTAGTCGGCGGCCCTGGAGGCAGCGCCAAGGAGCCCGGTGAAAACCACCGCGGCAACGAGCCGAATCGCCCCCGCGCGCGAAAGGGTCCGGCGGCGCGCCCCGTTCATCGCGCCTCCTGAATCCTGATGCGACGGTACTCAATCTGGCCGTGGTCGCTTTCCAGGCCTATCGGGCCCGTGGCGGGAATCGGCATCGCGTCCACGAGCACTTCACCATTGCACGTGCAATGTGCCAGGCCGCTCCGGACAGTCACGACGATCTCGTTCCAGTCGAGCGGGCGGTAGTGCTTCAGGATCGCAAAGGGCCCGGCGATGATGAAGTCGCGGCACTGCAGCTGCGGCTCGCGCACGAAGATCCCGCTGTCGGCGTTTGGGCTAGCCCGGAATTCGAGCTTGAGGGTGAAGTTCCGTGGAAACTTGGTCGTCGTCCACAGGATCCTGTTTTCCTGGCCCTTGTGCGAAACGGTCACGACGAGCCGCCCGTTGCGGACGACGTAGCGGCCGTCATCGGTTGCGGCCTTCGCCTTGAAGACAGGGCCGCCTGCATACTCCCAGCCCGTCAGGTCATGGCCGTCAAACAGGCTCACAAAACCGACCTCGGTGGAGAAGTCGTCCGGCCAAGCGGGCGCAAGGCCCACGGTCTCGAAGACGGGCCGCAGCGCGGCCGCCCACTTTGCGTACCCGACAATATCCGGGTGCAGCAGGTCGGGCATCTCGTCCTCCTTCGCATCGCCGTGCGGGTTGGCGAAGAGCGACCACGTGTCGAGGACGGTCACCTGCGGCTCGTCCGCAGCCGCCTCCATGTACAGCCCATTGAGTTTCTTGATCTTGTCGACGGGCCTATTCTTCGTGACCGAGCTGGGAAGCACCTCGCACAGGACGACCGGCATCGTCGGATTGAGCTGCCGGAGCGCGGTGATGATGAGCTTGACGTTGCCCGCGATGGTCTCCGGCTCCGCCCTTTCCTCGAGGTCGTTGGTGCCGATCAGCAGCACGACGCCGCTCGGGTTCAGCGAAAGCACATCCTCCTTGAGCCGGATGAGGACGCCCCGGGAGGTGTCCCCGCTGATGCCCCGGTTGGCGGTCTTGATCCCGGGGAAGCTGCTGCCCACGTCGCCCCAGACCTGCGTGATCGAGTCGCCCAGGAAAACGAGCGCGCCCTGGTCCTGCTGCACCTGCGACGCCCATGGCGTGCGCCGCTCGATCCAGACATGCCTGAACCATTCCGTGCGGCGGATGGGCCCGCCTCCCGGCAGGCCGTCGTCGGTCGCAGGGACCGCATAGGGACTCTCAGGCTGGGGGGGCGCTTCCGCCACGGCGGGGGCCGGCGCGGGTGAGGTGGCGGCCGTCGTCGCTGCCGGCGTCGCCGCTGGGGGCGGGTCGGCGCGTAGGCTGACGGCCAGGGCAAGGAAGCCCGTCGCCCCTGCGAGCAGGGAGCGGATGCGAAGTCTCATGGTCGGTGGGGTTGGGGTTTCAGGCTGGCAAAGGAGGATGAGAAGGACCCAATGAAAGTTTCGTCGTCGCGCGCACGCGCGGGAAAGCGCCCAGGCGCTCACCGGGTCATCAGGCGCGCTACCCTCGCATCAATTCCCGGAAAAGAGAATGAGATAGTTTCCGATGGGTTGCCCCGCGCGCCGCGCGGACGGGGGAGCCTAGGATTCCCGGGTGCGGACAGCCCGGTCGGGCCAGATAGTTCTGGATTTTCACGCTGAACCGGCTCAACTGATTTTCGGATGCAATTCCCGTCCGTCCCTCGTCCCTTCGACCCTCTCCGTGGCCCAGTCGCCTAACCGAACAGCTCCCGTAAGGACCCAGGGAATGCCGGCCGGCATACCCTACATCGTTGGCAACGAGGCCGCCGAGCGCTTCAGCTTCTATGGCATGCGCGCCATCCTGGTGGTGTTCATGACGCAGTACCTTCGCGACCGGGGCGGCGCGCTGGCACCCATGAGCGAGAATGACGCCAACAAGTGGTACCACATCTTCGTGGCCTCGAATTACTTCTTCCCGATCTTCGGGGCCATCCTTGCCGATGCGATCTGGGGCAAGTACCGCACGATCTTCTGGCTCTCGATCGTATACTGCTTCGGGCACTTCGCCCTCTCCATGGACGACACGCGGCTCGGCCTGACCCTGGGCCTGAGCCTGATCGCGATCGGCTCGGGCGGAATCAAGCCCTGCGTCTCGGCCAACGTCGGGGACCAGTTCGGGGCATCGAACCAGCACCTCATTTCGCGCGCCTTCGGCTGGTTCTATTTCTCGATAAACGCCGGCTCGTTCGTCTCGATCCTGCTGATTCCCTGGCTGCTCCAGAACTACGGTTCGAGGGTGGCCTTCGCCGTCCCCGGCGTCCTGATGGCGATCGCGACCGTCATCTTCTGGATGGGGCGGAAAAAGTTCGTCCACATACCGCCGGGCGGACGGACGTTCCTGCGGGACACGTTCAACCGCGAGGGCTTTGCGACGCTGGGCCGGCTGGCCGTCATCTATGCGTTTGTGGCCGTGTTCTGGTCGCTCTGGGACCAGAGCGGTGGCGAGTGGGTGCTCCAGGCCGACAAGATGGACCTCCATTTCGCCGGGATCACGTGGCTGCCGTCGCAAATCCAGGCCGTGAATGCGATCATGATTCTCGCGTTCATACCGCTCTTCCAGTACCTGATCTACCCGGCGATCAGCAGGGTCTTCCCGCTGACGCCCCTCCGGAAGATCGGCCTCGGCCTCGTCGTGACCGGGAGCTCGTTCCTCATCAGCGCCTGGATCGAGAGCCAGATCAAGGCCGGCCTCAGGCCGAACATCGGCTGGCAGCTCCCCGCCTACGCGCTGCTGACGGCGGGGGAAATCATGGTATCCATCACGTCGCTGGAGTTCTCGTATACGCAGGCGCCGAAAACCATGAAGTCGATCGTCATGGCGCTGTACCTCTGGTCGATCACCGCGGGAAATGCGTTCACGGCGCTCGTGCATGTGTTCATCCAGAATCGCGACGGGACCCTGAAGCTGAGCGGCTCCGCCTACTATCTGTTTTTTGCGGTCCTGTCGGCGGCGTCCGCCGTCGTCTTCACCTTCTTCGCGATGAGGTACCGCGAGAAGATCCACCTGCAGGACGAGTTTCCCGTGGACAGGCCCCCGCCCGAGGCCGCACCCGTGGCGTAGCGCCGGGAGGCGGCACGCCGCCGGCCGCCGCCCTTCCCACGCGCTGCCCGCCTGGTCCACGCCCGACGATCCATGAACATCAAGTCGCTCATCCGCACCATACCCGACTGGCCCAACCCTCCGGTCCGGTTTCGCGATGTCAGCTCGCTGCTGCGGGATCCCGAGGGATTCAACGCCGCGATGAACATGTTCATCAGCTTCTATAGGGACACGCCCGTCGATTTCATCGCGGGACTGGACGCGCGCGGATTCATCCCCGCCAGCGTACTGGCCTACGCGCTCAGGAAGCCGCTGGTCATGGTCCGGAAGAAGGGGAAGCTGCCCGGCGCCACCATCCACGCCGCGTACCAGCTGGAGTACGGGCACAGCATCCTGGAGATCCACACGGACGCCGCGCCCAAGGGCGCGAACGTGCTGCTCATGGACGACCTCATAGCCACCGGCGGGACGCTCTGCGCGGCGGTGCAGTTGTTCGGGAACATCGGCTGTTCCGTCACCGACGTGGGCGCCATCGTGAACCTCGTCGAGCTCAACGGGTCGAAGCGTCTCGAGCGCATCGGCGTCAGAGTCTACTCGCTCTGCGAGTTCAATGAGACGGAGTGACGGACGCCCCCCGCCTGGGCGCGGGGAGACCGGCTATATTTGGGGCACGGAACCGAGGGTCCCGGAGGAGGGCGGCGGCGAGCCGGGCGCAGGCAGCTTGACGCCCGTTCCGGCCGGCGATGGCGAATAGCCCGTCGCCGCAAGCACGTTCAGCGTTTCGATGTGCTGGAGCAGGTACCCAAGGCTTTCGACGTCGTTTGGCGGCGTCACGGTCAGGGTGACCTGAACGGTCACCTGAATGGGCGACAGGTTCGGCTCAAAGAGGCTCTCGAGGATGTTGAGCGCGGCGATGCGCACCGGCAGAATCCGGTTCGGGCCCCACACAAAGAGGATGACCGGAATGGATCCGGGCACGGCCTCGTACATGAGAAGCTCGATCGCGGAAAGCACCGGGTAAACGCCGGTGGCAACCGCCTGCGCGCTGCCCTGTTCCAGCGCGTCGGTGGCGTCGAGGGTGAGCGTGAACACGATCGTCTCCTGGGGTGCGCCCGTCGCCGCGTTCGGCTCGCCCCCGGGGGAGCCCGCGGGGCTGGCCAGGATCGTTCGGCTCAGCGTCTCCGGATTGTACGGGAAGACGATGACCTTGGGGCCCACCGTCACCGTCTCGAAGCCTATCGCTTCCGTATCATAACGGACGAAGGCTCCCTTCAGAATGTTGGGCGAGCCTGGAAAACCCGACATGGATGGGGGGATTGCGGCCCGGCCACCCGTCAGGCGTTCGGGCCGTCGGTGGTCGGTTCCTGGGGCTCCACGACGGCCACGTCGCGCTCCCATCCCTCGTTCTGGAGCACGATCAGCTGGATGGCGATGGCGGGGCGGTTCGAGTCGAGGTCGGGGAGCGCCTGGTACTCCGAAACCCAGCAGCGGTAGATCGTGTAGGAAAAAATGAGCTGACCCGCCTCGTTATAGACCTCCAGGATGATGTCCTTGCGAAAATCCGCCAGGGCCACCTCCGAGCCAAGCGCCGAGCCGAGGCTCCACACCTTTGCGGCCCACTGCTCGAACGCCATGTCATAGGTGACTCCCCGCTCGAGCGTGATCGCCTCGAACTCGGTCCGGCCCGGCGACTTGTGGCTCGTGCTCGGATCGCCCCCTTCCCGGTAGCGCAGGACCTCGGTCGTGCGCCGCAGGGGGCTGACCTTCGAGATCCCGACCACATACTTTCCATCCCACTTGAGGCGGAATTTGAAGTTCTTGTAGGGATCTAACCGGGTAGGATTTACGGTGAAGCCTGCCATGGGAGCCGCCGAGCGGCAGTCGGTTCTCCCCAGTTGGACCCCTGCGGTCAAGCCGCCTTTTCCCCCGGCCGCAGCGAACGCGGGCGCCGGCCCCGGAGGACCCGCTACCCCTCGTCGCTCACCCTCCCCCGCTGCGCCTTGTGTTTCGCCCGGTGCTTCTTCGAGTGGATCATCCGAACCTTCTGTCCGCGGCTTTTCTGCCGCGTCTGCCTGCGCCCCTTCTCGCGCTCCTGTTGCGCGGCGTCGACGGAGGCCCGCGCGCGGGACTCGAGCTTCTCGCACAGCTCCCGCCACGCCAGCTCCCTGTTTGCGGACTGGGAGCGCTCAGCCTGGCAGCGCACCTCCGTCCCCGACGGCCGGTGCCGCAGCCACACGGTGGACGACGTCTTGTTGATCTTCTGCCCGCCCGGTCCGCCGCCGCGGATGAACCTCTCCTCGACGTCGGACAGATGCACCCCGAGCGCGCCGAGCCTGGCCTGAATGGTGATCGGTGGTGCCATGGTGTGCCTGCTGCGCGTTACTTTCACGGCGATTCACGCGGGTTCGACAAGCCAATCCCGACCCTCCTGGCCGCCGGAGCCGCGCAATGAACGCGTTGCCAAGCGTGCGGGCTTGCTCCGTCGGACGCCACCGCCGATTCTTGAAGCCTGGATTCCGGCAGGAGCAACCCCAACAAGATGAAACAGATTGCCCCTTCGCTGCTCTCGCTTGCCTCGGTTCTCCTGCTCGCCGGATGCCTCAGTGGCGAGCGAGACGGCTCGGATCAGGCTGGCGCCCCGGGGATCGACGTCCGGCCCGAGGGCCCCTCCTTCGGGGCGGTCCAGGTCGCGGGCGACGGCGCGACGACCGTTCCTGTCCCCGAGGGCAATCGTTTCGACGTCTCGTTCCCCGTGCAGGGGGGCAGGCCGGCGGCAGTTTTCTCGTTCCCGGACACGGACATCAACGACCGCCTGGGACTGGCGCTCGACGTCCGGAACCGCGGGAGCCAGCCGGTTCGCGTCTTTGCCGACCTCAACCAGGACAGCTGGGTGCGCGGCTACGTCACGGTGCCGCCCGGGAAAACCGGCACGCTCTACGTGTTTGCCCGCCGGATGAAGCTGTCCGCAAAGGACGCCGAGGAGTTCCCCGGCATGCACGGCATTCCCGGCGGGAAGATGTCGCTCTGGGCCGGCATCGTGGAGCCGATCGTCGCAAAGACCGTCCGGGTGTTTGTCGTGATGCCGCGCCAGGAGATCCGGATTCAGGTTGGAAACATCCGCCCGTTCGGCTCGTCGAAGGTTCCCGACGACGCGGGCTTCTTCCCCTTCATCGACCGCTACGGCCAGTACAGCCACAAGGACTGGCCCGGGAAGCTCCATTCGGACGCGGATTTCGTCGCAAACATCCAGCGCGAGGACCGAGACCTGGCCGCGCACCCCGGGCCGGCGGACCTCGACCAATATGNNGCCCGCGGCTCAATGCAACCGGCCGCTTCCGCGTGGAGAAATACCAAGGGAAATGGTGGTTCGTGGACCCCGAGGGCCGCCTTTTCTGGTCGAATGGAATCGACCACGTCGGCTTCGACGGGAGCCTCACGCGCATTGAGGGCCGCGAGCGCTTCTTCGAGGATCCCGCCCCGCTGGGCGATTTCCTCGGGCGCAACCTCAAGGCCAAATACGGGGCAAGCTGGCGCGAGGCAGCAGGCGCCCGCATCTTCGAGCGCCTGAGAAGCTGGGGCATCAACTCGCTCGGCACCTGGTCGGATCCCGAGATCATCCAGAAGCGGAGGGTTCCCTACACCCTGTTTGTCCCCAGCGGGGAACGCCATGCCCCCATCGATCCGGACAGCCTCGCCTGGGCCGAGGGAATGCGCCGCAGGCTGGCGGCGGCCGCGTCGACGGCGAAGGACGACCCGTGGTGCATCGGATACTTCGTGGACAATGAGATTCACACGAGCCTCGATCCCGCTTGGTTCGAGCGCTACTACAGGCAGGTGAGCGCCGCGGGCCGGGAGGTCATGCCCGGCACGCTCTATCTTGGCAGCCGCCTCGACTACCATGACTGGCCCGACGTGCCGGAATACCGCAGGGAGATCGTCCGCATGGCGGCCAGGTACTGCGATGTCGTCAGCTTCAACTTCTACAAGTTCACGCTGGACGACGTGGCACTTCCCGAGGGGATCGACCGGCCCGCAATCGTGGGCGAATTCCACATGGGCGCCCTTGATCGAGGCAAGTTCCACACCGGCCTGCGAAGCGTGATCAACCAGAACCAGCGCGCCGAGGCGTACCGCTACTACGTGACCAGCGCGCTGCGCAACCCGGCCATCGTGGGCGCGCACTGGTTCCAGTGCTACGATGAGTCCACCACCGGCCGCAACGACGGCGAGAACTACCAGATC
>PLKS01000107.1 GCA_003140665.1 Opitutaceae bacterium | reverse complement strand
CAGTTCTTCTTCGTCTCCTGCTCCATGCAGGACCTCATCCGCCGTTTCCGCAAGAAAAACGAAACGTGGGATTCCTTCCCCGACAAAGTCGCCATCCAGCTCAACGACACCCATCCGGCGATCGCCGTGGTGGAGTTCATGCGGATCTTTCTCGACGAGCAGGACATGGCTTGGGAGATGGCCTGGGACCTCACGGTCCGCACGCTGGCCTACACGAACCACACGCTGCTCCCCGAGGCGCTCGAGAAATGGGGCGTGCCGCTCTTTGAGCGCGTGCTTCCGCGCCACCTCCAGATCATCTTCGACATCAACGTGCACGTCATGGCGCTGTGCGAGGCGAAGTGGCCGGACGACAACCAGAAGAAGCGGGCCTGCTCGCTGATCGAGGAGAATGGCGAGAAGCGGGTGCGCATGGCCCACATCGCGGCGGTGGGCTCCCACGCCGTCAACGGCGTCGCCGCGTTGCACACGGAGCTCCTGCGCAAGCACCTCTTTCCCGAGTTCGACGCCCTCTATCCCGGAAAATTCCAGAACAAGACGAACGGGATCACCCCGCGGCGCTGGCTGCTGCAGTGCAACCGCCGCCTTGCGGCCCTCGTCACGCGCACGCTCGGGGACGAGGGCTGGGCGCGCGACCTCGACCGGCTGCGCGGGCTGGAAAAATTTGCCGACGACAGCGGCTTCCGCAAGGAATTCATGGAGGTGAAGCACGCGAACAAGGTGGACCTGGTGCACGTCATACAGGCCGAGTGCGGCATCACCGTGTCGCCCGACGCCATCTTCGACGCGCAGATAAAGCGCCTCCACGAATACAAGCGCCAGCACCTGAACCTGCTCCACATCATGGCGCTCTACCGGCGGCTCCTGCACGACCCGTCGCTGGAGATGGCCCCCCGGGTCTTCATTTTCGCGGCGAAGGCCGCGCCGGGCTACGATGTCGCGAAGAACCTCATCCGGGCGATCAACGTCATCGGCTCGCGCATCAATTCCGACGCGCGGATCGGGGACAAGATCAAGGTCGCGTTCCTGCCGAACTACAGGGTGTCCCTCGCCGAGAAGATCATCCCGGCAGCCGACGTGTCCGAGCAGATCTCCACGGCGGGCAAGGAGGCGTCGGGCACCGGCAACATGAAGCTCGCCCTCAACGGCGCGCTGACCATAGGGACCCTGGACGGCGCCAACGTCGAGATCCGCGAGGAAGTCGGCGACGAGAACATCTTCATATTCGGAATGACGGAGGAGGAGGTCGAGGCGCTGCGGGCCCGCGGCTACAATCCCTGGGACTACCACAGGGACGACGACGAGATCCGGGCCGTGCTGGACTGGCTGGGAAGCGACTACTGGACGCCAGGGGAGAACGGCGCGTTTGGAGCGGTGCACGGCACGCTGCTCCAGGGGGGCGACCCCTTCATGGTGCTTGCCGACTTCCGTGCCTACAGCGACTGCCAGAAGAGGGTGGACGCCGCCTACCGCGACCGGGACGGCTGGGCCCGCAAGGCGATCCTCAACGCGGCCCGGGTCGGGAAATTCTCCAGCGATCGCACCATCCGGGAATACGCTAAGGACATCTGGAGCCTGACCCCGGTCCCGATCCAATGAAGCCGACGCGCGCACCTCTCGCCCTCGCGCTCGCCGCCACGATCACCGGGGCGGCCTCCGCCGCGGATTTTTCACCGGCGATCCTCTATGATTTCGGGGGTAAGTTCGACCGCTCCTTCAACCAGTCCGCGAGCGACGGTGTCCAGCGTTTCACGAAGGCGACGGGAATCGCCGTCCGCGAGTTCGAGATCCAGAACGCCTCGCAGCGCGAGCAGGTCCTGCGGCAGTTTTCCCGCCGGGGAGCCAGCGTCATCGTCGCCGTGGGCTTCACCCAGGCATCGGCGGTCGAGACCGTCGCAAAGGAGTTTCCCGACGTGAAGTTCGCGGTCATCGATGCCGTGGTCGAGCTGCCAAACGTCGAGTCCATAAACTTCAGGGAGCAGGAGTCCTCGTACCTCTGCGGCATGGCCGCCGCGATGGCGTCGAAGACCGGCAAGGTCGGGTTTGTCGGCGGGATGGACATACCGCTCATACGCAAGTTTGCGCTCGGGTACCGCGCGGGGGTGGCCTACGTGGACCCCAAGGCCGAGGTCATCGAGAACATGACCGGCACCACCCCCGCCGCATGGACCAACCCCTCCCTGGGCGCCGAGCTGGCGAAGAGCCAGTTCGGGCGCGGCGCCGACGTGGTGTTCCACGCCGCCGGCGCGACCGGCATCGGCGTCATGCAGGCGGCCGCCGACGACGGCCTCCTGAGCATCGGGTGCGACAGCAACCAGGACTACCTGCATCCCGGGAGCGTGCTCACCTCGGCGGTGAAGCGCGTCGACGTGGCCGTCGAGACCGTCTTCACCGACGCGAAGGCGGGGACATGGAAGTCCGGCTCAAGGGTGCTCGGCCTGGCGGAGAACGGCGTCGACTACTCGCTCGACGAATTCAACCGGAAATTGATGACCCCGGAGATGGAGAGGCGCCTGAACCAGGCGAAGGCCGACATCATCGCGGGCAGGATCGTCGTCCCCGAATACAAGTCGCCGTAAGACCGTGGAACCGGAGAGTCCAGCGCCCGAGGCTCCCGGTGGCTCGCCCGGACCCGCGCTCGAGCTGCGGGCGATCGACAAGCGGTTCGGCGCCGTGCATGCGAACCGGGCCGTTTCCCTGTCGGTTGCCCGCGGCTCGATCCACGGCCTGATCGGGGAAAACGGGGCGGGGAAATCCACCCTGATGAACATCGTCTACGGGTTTCACACGGCGGACAGCGGGGAGATCCGCGTGAACGGAAGGCGGGTGGTCATCGGCCGGCCGCGCGACTCGATCGAGGCGGGGATCGGCATGGTGCACCAGCACTTCATGCTCGTGGAGAGGTTCACCGTCCTCGAGAACGTCGTCCTGGGGGCCGAGGGGGGGAGGCTGCTCGGGAAGGGTCTGGGCGAGGCCCGCGCCGGGCTGGAGAGGCTGGGGAGGGATTACGGGCTGGACGTGCCGCTCGACGCGGAGACGGGCCACCTGCCGGTCGGGATGCAGCAGAGGGTGGAGATCCTGAAGGCCCTCCACCACCGGGCGGACATCCTCATCCTGGACGAGCCCACGTCGGTGCTCACCCCGCCGGAGGCCGACCAGCTCTTCCGCATGCTGGCGCTCCTGCGCGACCAGGGGAAGACCGTCATCCTCGTGACGCACAAGCTCCGGGAGATCATGGCCATCACGGACCGCGTGACGGTCATGCGGCAGGGCGCCGTTGTGCACGAGACCGCAACCCGGGACACGACGCCGCGGGCGCTGGCCGAGCAGATAGTCGGCCGCGCGGTCCTGCTCAGGGTGGAGAAAAAGCCGGCGCGGCCGGGCCCGGCGCTGCTGGAGGTGAGGAACCTCGAGGTGCGCGACCGTTTCGGGGTGCCCCGGGTGAAGGGGGCGACGTTCTCCCTCAGGGCGGGCGAGATCGTGGGGATCGCCGGGGTCTCGGGAAACGGGCAGTCGGAGCTCCTTGAGGCCCTTTCCGGAATCCGCCGCCCCTCGGGTGGCGCGATCCTCCTCGGGGGCCGCGACATTGCGGGTGAGAATGTCGGGCCGCGCGACAGGCGCGGCCTGGGGATCGCGCATGTGCCGGAGGACCGGCTGCGGATGGGGGTTGTCGGGAGCTTTTCCGCCGAGGACAACTCAATCCTGGGATACGAGGGCCGCCCGGAATTCAGCGGGGGAGGCATCCTCAGGCGCGGAGCGATCCGGTCCGGCTGCGAGCGGAAAATGGCCGCCTACGATATCCGGCCGCCCGCGCCCCGCCTGCGGATCACGGCCTTCTCGGGCGGCAACCAGCAGAAGGTCGTCATGGCGCGGGAGATCGACAGCAAACCGTCCGTCCTCATCGTCGGGCAGCCCACCCGCGGCGTGGACATCGGAGCGATCGAGTTCATCCACCGGCGGATCGTCGAGCTGAGGGATGCCGGCAAGGCGGTCCTTGTCGTCTCCGTCGAGCTCGACGAGATCATGGGATTGTCGGACAGGATCCTGGTGATGGCCGGCGGGGAGTTCGTCGGCGAGGTTTCGGGCGAGGAGGCGAATGAGAGGACGCTCGGCCTCATGATGGCCGGCGTGCGGGGGGACCCGAGGAAATGAGCGCGCCCGGGCGCCTTCCGCGCTGGGCCGACTACGGCCTCCTGCCGCTCCTCAACCTTTGCGCGGCGCTTCTCATATCGGGGCTGGTCATCCGCCTCATCGGCGAAAGCCCATGGGCGGCGCTCAAGCTCATGGCCGCCGGGGCCTTCGGGGCGCAGGACTCCGTCGGGTACACGCTCTTCTACGCGACGGACTTCGTATTCACGGGCCTCGCCGTGGCGGTCGCGGTGCACGCGGGCGTGTTCAACATCGGCGGCGAGGGGCAGGCCTACATCGGCGGCCTCGGGGTCGGGCTTGTCGGGCTTGCCTTCGGTTCTTGGTCCCCGTGGATCGTCGTCCCGCTGGGGATCGCGGCGGCGTGCGCCTTCGGCGCCGCCTGGGCATTCGTGCCCGCGTGGCTCCAGGCGCGCCGGGGAAGCCACATCGTCATCACCACGATCATGTTCAATTTCATAGCGTCGGCGCTCATGACGTACTTGCTCGTGAACGTCCTCATCAAGCCAGGCCAGCAGTCGCCCGAGTCGCGCGAGTTCGGGCCGGGCGCGGTCATGCCCTCGGTTCACCAGGCGCTGGGCATGATCGGGATCCCCTTTGCGCCTTCGCCGTTCAACCTAGCGTCGCTCCTTGCGCTCGCCGCCTGCCTCCTGGTCTGGGTGTTCATCTGGCGCACACGCTGGGGATACGCGCTCAGGGTGTTCGGCCAGAACCCGCAGGCCGCCCTATACGCCGGAATCTCCCCGCAGCGGACCATCCTCGTTTCGATGCTGATATCCGGCGGCCTTGCCGGCTGCCTCGGGGTGAATGAGCTCATGGGCTCCGAGCACCGCATCCTCCTCGATTTTCCCGGCGGCGCGGGATTTGTCGGGATCGCGGTCGCGTTGATGGGTCGCAACCATCCCGCCGGGATACTGGCCGCGTCGCTCCTCTTCGGCGCCCTCTACCAGGGCGGATCGCAGCTCGCGTTCGACATGCCCCACGTGAACCGCGACATGGTGGTCCTGATCCAGGGCCTCGTGATCCTCTTCTGCGGCGCGCTCGAGAATATCTTCCGCGTGCCCCTGGCGGCGCTGCTCTGCAGGGCTGGAGGCTCCGGGCGAACATAGATGGAAGCATTCCGGGAGATCATACTGCTTCTGGCCGCGACGATCCGGGTGGCGACGCCCCTTGTGCTGGCCGCGCTGGCGGGCCTCTTCTCGGAGCGCTCGGGCATGATCGACCTCGGCCTCGAGGGCAAGATGCTCGCCGCAGCGTTCGCGTCGGCGGCGGTCGCGGCCGCGACGGGCTCGGCGTGGCTCGGACTTGGAGCGGGGGTCGCGGCGGGCGCGGCCCTGGCGCTCGTCATCGCGTTC
>PLKS01000104.1 GCA_003140665.1 Opitutaceae bacterium | reverse complement strand
GTAAAGTGTGGGTGGCGAATCAGCGGCTGAAGGCCCCTGATGCCGTCCACGGCCGCCCCGATGTCGTCCGGCAGCGAGGGAGCCGTGACGGCCGACGTAAACTCCCCGTCGGTGGTCGCCACCCTGGCGAGGTTGACCCCGAGCGCCGCGGAGACCTGCGCATACGAGCCGCGGGCAAAAATGGCGTGCCGGAAGGAGGGATCCAGGGTGATTTCAAAACCCTGCGCGACCAGCCACGCCCTCACCCGGGCGTAATCCGCTGCCGTCGGGAGATAGGGTTCAAGCGCCTCGCGCGAAAAGGTCTCCCCTCGGCTCACGCGGGCCTCGAGCTCGTCCCGGTTCGGCAATTTGAGCGCAAACTCGAATTCGATTGTGGCGGCCATTTCCTCGGCGGTCAGCGTCGTCCGGACGATGCGCCCGTACGTAGTACTGCTTACAATTTTGGCGGTCGAGGAAGCCTCAACCGGCGCGATGCTGCGCGGGAACGACGTGCTCGCGCTGGCATTGGAGATGTATAAAAGCGAGAATCCCGCTGCTAATAGTGATGCTGGACGCATGGTACGCATTGCGGGAAATCCTGACGGCACGTGCACATGTAGTCAAACGTTCGAATCCCTCCGGCTGCCTCCGGGCGTGATTTGTCACAGGTCCTTTTATAAAGATGTAAATCTTTCCCTCTTTTGGCCGAATAAAGGCGCGAATGGCCCATTCACGCGCTCCCAAAACGTCGTTTTCTCCGACGATCAGGTGCCGGACTGCCGGAGCTTGACCGTCGGCCGGCACAGGCCGGCGCCTGCATCGGCCTCGTGCTCCACGTTCAGGGCGGCTCCCGCCAATGGCCTGTGACACACGCTGAATTCATCCACCACCTCGGAATAAACAGTATATCGTCCCCTCGCCAGCTTGAGCTCGATCTCGAATTCCAGCACCCGTCGTTCGCCAGCGCGCAGCTGCAGACCGTGACCAAGCGCGGCCGTGTTGGTGCCGCAGATCGTGATGCCCGCCTCGTCGACCACAAGAAAGCCCGCGTTGTATTCACCTGCATCAACGGCATGCAGATGACTCCGCACCTGCACCTTGCCCGCCTTCACCTCGGCATGGATCGACTCGATGACGCAGGCCCGATTCCCATAGGACTCCGAAGATGCGGCCCTCGGCGCTTCCCCGTTTGATACAGGGGAGGCGACCGTCCTCTCCTGAATTCTCGCCGTGGCGAAACGATAGAGCTCGGCATCCAGCCGATTCGCTTCCAGGAGAAGCCCCAGTGTCGCGGATGGCAGATCCTCCTTCCGCAGCCTGATTTTCGTTTGATTGTCATGCGGCATTGCCGGCAGATCGGGCCTTTCCAGGCCGGAGGCCAGGGCGGACCGGAACTCCCCCAGCCTTTCGGTTGCGCCCACAATATCGATGCGCCCCAGGTTCTCCCTGGCGGCCGCCAACCTTTCCAACGGATCCGGGGAGCCGCGCGCATAGCCCGCCAGGATTGAGGTCTGCAGGTTGGAGAGAAGGCACACCTGTTCGCGAGATCCCCGGTCGATGACCCGCTGGAGCGCCTCGTGCAGCGAACCCTGGCCTCCCAGCTGCAGCGGAAAGGCCTCCGCGTGCTGCCGGTTGAACATGAAATGGGAAAGCGTGCGCTCGATCGGATCACGCAACACCACCGCGGTCGTGGCGCGGCGTCCCGCGACGTCCTCCACGTGTTCCCAGAGGAAATGCCCCCCGATGTTGGGAAAACTATCCAACCAGGACGAAGCCCGCGCCCGGGCCAGGGAATCAACGACCCGGTATTTTTCCAGGAAACCCCCGAGGAAGCGGTTCACCGACGTTCCCGCGGCTTTCCATATATGGATGAAAACAAAGGGCCTGGAGG
Source organism: Opitutaceae bacterium (assembly GCA_003140665.1). Taxonomy (GTDB): domain Bacteria; phylum Verrucomicrobiota; class Verrucomicrobiia; order Opitutales; family Opitutaceae; genus Palsa-1447. The sequence continues at coordinate 5,927 of PLKS01000104.1, read as the reverse complement.
CAAATGTCGCCATAAGCCGGAAGCCTCAGCGCGGCTTCGCCTGAAGCTGGCAATACTCGAAGTTTCGCTTTGCCGCCTGCCTGACCACTAGGGGCTCGCCGCGCGCCGCGCGATCCAGGACCACGAGCGCCAGCCCCCCCCACATCTGCCCGTCGAACGGTCCGCCTGGCTGGTTGACGACCTCTCCCGGGACGAAGTCCAGCTCGACCCGGTGGACGTGGGGGCATTCGCCCCATGCCACGTCAAGCATGCCGCCCCGACATTCCGGATTGAAACTGTCATGCATCACGACAAACAGCGTCCCCAAGGGGCGATGCGCCAACAATGCCCGCAGGTCCGCGGCGATCCCCGCGCGGGAATGATCGCCGTCGACCAGCACGAAATCCACCGAGATGTCCTCGTCCTCCAACTCCTGCAATAGTGCCGGGAGCACTTTCGCCGAGGGCCCCGTGAGGAAGCTGACGTTGTTCATGTAGGAAAAGGCTGTCGCGACCTCGGGATCGATATCGACCGAAAACACCACCGGCGAGAACTGCCGGATGAGGGAGAGGCTCCCCCCCTTGTAGGTTCCGATCTCGATGCTGCATTTTGGCCTTATCCGGTGCAATAATCCCGTGAGCGCCATGCGCTCCGCATGGGTCATCTGCCAACCGGCCTTGTGCAGGCAATTCGGATAAAGCATCTCGTCGATCTCGGGCGGTGAAAATGTCTCCATGTCCTCATGCGCCTGCTGCTCCAATCGACCCCGGAATTCATCCCCATATTGTCGCCATGTCTTGAGCACGCGCCCCTGAGCCTCCATAGACAATCGATCCGCCAGATCCCGATCGGTGGCCAGCCCGGCAATCGCCCCGGCCAATTTCCCGGGATCCTCGACATCGACCGTGATGCAGCCTCCGTCCGCCGCCAGTTCGGCCATCACGCCCGCATTTGAGCATATGCACGGCCGCCCGTGCCAGAGGCTCTCGACGATCGGCAGCCCAAAGCCCTCGATAATCGACGGGTATACCGTGAACGCCGCAGAGTCATAAAGCTGGCTCAGCGTCCTGTCGTCGACAATCCGGTGCCAAACAATGCGCGGGTCTCGTCGGATGGCGGCCTCGACCGCCTCGGATATATGAACCGCGCCCGCATAGGCGTTGCCCACCAGGTGCAGCTTCCATTTCAAGTCCGGCAGCTGCCGCGAGACGATTTCCATGGCCGCCAGAAGATTGCGGTGGTTCTTCCTGGGCTCCAGAGTCGAGACACACAGGACATTCACTTCCATGGGCCGCTTGGAGGACGACTCGCACGAGCCCGTGAACTCCCCGGGCAGGAGCACGGCCTCTATTGCCGCGCCGTTGGCTACCTTGCCCTGCCAGTGACTCTTCAGGCACTCCCCGGAAAACCGGCTGATGGGCAAGATGAGATCGCATTTCGCCAGGCCTGTCATGTAGGCGGCGTGGTTGGCCCCGATCTCCTCATTGCACAGGTCGGGCCTCAAGATGGGAATCGCGTCGTAGAAGATGGCAGCAACCCGCATTTGGTTCGCACGCGCATACTGGACGACCGAGTCAAGGACGCCGGCGTCCAGTATTTCCGGGAGTATCAGCCATGAGCCGGCTAGGAGATCCGCACACTCCCGGGTCTGATGCAGCGGAACCTTCGTTCCTTCCAACCGGCCCGGCTCGGCGGAATCACCCTGGTGGGGTCCGTTGAACCGGCTGAGATACTCGGCCTCGCCCTCGTCCAGGAACACCATACCGCTGGCCTTTGGGTCCCAGCGCACAAACCAGGGCCTTATGCTGGCCTGCAGTTCGCGGCCCAATCGGCGGGCGACGCGTACGCAGCCTGAATTTGCCGGGTCGCGGGTCGCGTTGTGCAGCAGATAGAACATCCTCCCCCGATGGGGAGGCAACGGCGCGTCTTCGATCCTGGGCCGCGCGACGCTGGGGGCCACGGCAATCCGCACTATCTCCCGGATCATGGGCTCCATCGAGAGCTGGTCGCGGACGCGAATCTTCGCCGAATCCCCAAGTCTGGATGCCATGGCACGCTCCGATTCCAGGCGGTCGATCTTTTCCGCCAGCAGCTCCACCGCGCCGGCATGGTAAAGGAGTCCCGATTGGCCGTCGACAATCGCTTCGGGCGATCCGCCGCTATCGGACGCAATCACTGCCATGCCGCATGCCATGGCCTCGATCAATCCGATGCTAAACGGCTCCTGGAAATGGCCCTGGACCGAATGGGATGGCAGGATGAAAACCTGCGCGCGTCGGGTCAATGTGGACCAAACCTTTTCGGGCGCCAGGCGTCCCAGGAACTCGACCCTCCCATCCAGCTCGGAATGCTGTAGGAATCCCTTGCACAGGCCCGCGTATTCCGTGTTGGAGTCGCCGCACACCAGCAACCGGTTCGGCCGCTTGGTGCACAGCAGCGCCTTGATGAGGTCATAAAGCCCCTTGTGGCTCTCGATCTGGCCAGCGTAGGCCACGGTGAGGGGTTCGCTGCCGAAAAAGGCCTCCTGCGGAACCGCCGGGTAGTCCGAGGCGGCGGGCACACCCCAGGGAAGGACGGTCCCGCCGGGCAGCTGGGGCCTCGCAAGTGCGTAGCGCTTCCGCAACGAGTCGCTGCAGAAGATCATGCGGCTGATCTGGGGTTCTTCCAGGAAATTGAAGAGGCCCTCCGCCTCCCACTTCCGGCCTTGCGCGAGCAATCGGCGCTTCTTTGGAGCAAGCGCGCTTCGTGAACCCTTCTGATGCTCCCGCAGGAAATCGTGCAGATAGATCAGCGGGTTGCTCCGGGTCCACTTGATCAGCCAGTCGTCGCTTATGTAGGCGACGAGGGGCCGTGCGGCAAGACGGGGAATCCGGGCGATTTCCGAAAGGACCGGATCCAATATGCACGCCGGATTGAACAGCAGAATGACGTCGGGGTCGAATTCCAGCATCATGCGCTTGCGCTCGCTGCGGCGGCTCGCGTATCCCTCAAAGTGCGCTTTCAAGGCCGCTCTTGCATCGTCAAACTCAGGGCCGTAGCCGTCGAGCAGCAGGCCCCCCAGCACGTCCAAGCCGTAAAAGCATGTCCCGGCGTCGATGAACAGACCACCGGATTTCTCCCAGTCGGCGTGAACGGACTTCGTGCAGTGGTTCCCCTTCGCATGGATGAGCTGCCTGCAGGTCATCACGGCGACCTGGTGCCCCTGGTCCTTCAGTCCCTGGCACACCCAGGACGCCCCTATTTCATAGCCGCCGAGGTAGCACGGGGGGAAGAGATTGCTGATGACTAGAAACTTCATTTATCGACTATTGAAATCCGGTGAATTGCTTCAGCTCCTGCATGAACCTTGCCCAGGTGAACCTCGCGGAATAAATCCTGGCATCCTCGGCGGAGATCCGCGCCATGTTGCTATGGCCACAAAGCGCTATGGCCGCCTTTCCAGCCATCCCCTCCAAGTCATCGCACAGGAACCAGGGGCGCAACACAACCTCGGGGTGAGCCGCCAGGTCAAAGCACAGCGCGGGCCGGCGTTGCCGGTACATCTCCGCAATGGGCAGATTGAAGCCCTCCCATAGGGACATTGAGACCCCCAGGTGCGCCTGCGACATTATCCATGCGAGCGTCGCATCATCAGGATGGCCCAGGCAGATGACATGACTCTTCAGGGACCGGTCGATCCCAAGATCAGCCGCCCTCTCCAAGACCAGCAGCGTCGCCTGGGGCTCGAGGGTCAGCACCTGCTGCAGCAGCCTCAGGGCCGCCGGCGAGTTCTTGTAGCCGTGCTGCTCGTAGCGCCCGAGAAGCAGCATGAGCTTCTTGCCCGCCGCAGTAGCCTCGGACAACACCCTCATTGAGATCGGATCCGGCGCCGCGGCTGCGCCCCCGGCCTCCGGAAGATGATCAATCCCGTTCAAAACCGCGCGCAGAAGCGGTCCTTTCCCCGCGTCCGCCCTGCTCTGCGTCTCCAGGGTGAATGCGCTGTTTGCGGCGATATGCGTGCAATAGGGCAGGTTTCTCCGCCTCAGCTCCCTCAATCGGTCGAGTACGTCGACCGTCTCCCTGGGAAACCCGTCATTTGGAACCACCCCGCAGTCAATAAACACCACTGCATCACAAGCTGCCCGGAAAAGGGGAATGGAGGAGAAAAACGGCCATCCCCCGACAACGACCAAATCGTAGCAGTCAAGGCCAGCTTTCGCCTTCGTGTTCCACTCCTTGAGCCAAGCCGACGTTTGCTCGTCAAATTTCGCGTACACTTCGGCCGGTGGAATGCCGATCGTGGTGCCGCCAGTTTCGGCCGCCAGATTCACCTGGAAGTGCTGCCCCATGAAATCGACGCCCCATCCATCGGCGGCCAATGCCCTCCCCACGATGATCAACACCCGGTCGGCGCCAAACCGCGGCAGGAAGCGCTCGTGACAGATGAGGGCCCTTTTTCTTGGCATTATCTTAGCCGGAACCATGCAGTCGGAAGCATTGTTAGCCAGCAAAAGCGGGTCGATTCTCGACTGCATTGCAGTTGGGGAACGGGCTTAGGATTTTCTCCCATAGACGGGACCACCAGTCGCGCTCCCGCTGGGGAACGGCGAGCTTGATCGTGGTTTTTCCGGCGGGATGCGCGATGATTCCTGGGGTGATAAACAGCCAGAATCGAAGGGAGTGGATAGTCACTTTGGTCTGCCAGCCGAGCGCCCGTTGGAACAGGACTGTGAGATTGTAGGTGAGCGTCGCCAAGGACAAGGCCGCCTCGGTTGCCCAGAACGAGCGCAGGCACAGCGTGGGAAGCGCGAAGCCCTGCTGGAGTTCCTTGATCACGTTTTCGCAATCGGCCCGACCGTTGTAGTCGCGCCATACTGCGAGCGGGGGCACTGTGGTCGGCAAACTTGTCACCAGCGCTTGGTATAGGTAGCCGGGCATATCAAAGAGTTTCTTGCCACCGGCCTCTGGCCGGTCGGCCTGTCGGTGGCGGATAAGGATTATCCGACGGGGATTATCCCAACCTCTCGACTGATACTCTATTTCGGTCACGTCGGTGCCTGCCAGTTCGGTTGCAGTCCAAACCATGTCATTGCGGATCAGGCTCTGGATCGACGTCGTCAGCCTCGCAACGACGATATACGGCAGATGCAGTTGCTCCCAGAGCTGGAGCAACTCCGGCACACAAAACCCGCTATCCGCTCGGACGGCCCGCAGCCGCACATGGCGTGGACGCTGCTCCCACAGGTCCAGGAAGAACGCCACGACGTTGTTGCCGCAATGCGTGCTGCCGGCGCGCAACCACAGTTGGACCACCAGCTTCGCTTCGGCCAAGACCGCAAGGAGCGGGTGCAGGCACGGCTTAAACCCCAGACGCGTGTAACCGGTTTGCACGCCTTCCTGATGGCCGTCCACGTGAAGCAGCCGCGTCGGGTCCAGATCGAGTGTATAGCCTTCGCTTCGCGACGGAAGTCGTTCCAGACACCACCGCCACAGCGGTCGGAAACAGCGCAAATTGCTTCCTGCCGAAGTAAAGCCCGCAAAGAATCGCGACAAACTCGACTGGCTTGCGACCCTGTCGATACCGAGCAACTCCGGCACCATCGGATCGCGACGAAAATATGCGACATGCGTAAGCTTTCGCGCTTCGCACAGAAGCCCATGCGTGAACGCCAGGGCCTTATCCACCGCAGTCAGGTGGTTGTTTGACGTCGGGGCGCGATGCGGCAGATGTTCGACCAACTTCGATTTCCAGCGCGCCCCATGCAGCCACGCCCAAAAAACAGCGCTCCCAGCATGGGCACTCAGCTTCTGATCGGTGAACTCCACCGCGATTGATTTTCCTGCACTTTTGAACTCAAATGCGTCCGCCACCGATTGGTGATGCGGACCGTTGTCCTCCGATTGGTTCTTTTTCATCAATCCCAATCACTTACCAATCGGTGGCTCCTTTCAACTGCATCATTCCGGCT
>PLKS01000048.1 GCA_003140665.1 Opitutaceae bacterium | reverse complement strand
CCGTACAGGTTGCCCGAGATCCAGGCCGTTGTTTCGACCCGGAACGGGTGCAGCGCCCACCAGGCGGCCGCAAGCGCGGCGGCGCCGGCGTCCCAGGCGGTGAGCCCGCGCGCGAGCCCGCCGGGGGTGAATAGGCGCAGCGCGTGCAGGACGAGCGCGAACACGAGCCCCGCGTTGAGGACGAACAGCCCGAGAGCCACGGCGTGGTATGGCGCCGGGTCGAGGCCCGCGAACTCGTAGGTGNNCGTTGACGTCGTCGTCGCGCAGGTAAAGGAAGCCGAACCCGAGAACCCGCCGGTTGAGCGCCACGCACACGAGCACGAGCAGCGTCGCGCAGAGCCACGCCATCCTGCGCGCATCGGCGGAGGCGAAGAAGGGCGGAGGGGAGGGTGCGCGCTCCACTAGGCTTGGTGTTGGCTGATCGCCGCGCCGTCGTTGGGCCCCAGCTGCCTGAAGATGAACGAGGAGGCGATCGTCATCAACCCGAGCGTGAGCATGGTCCAGTGGATCCCCGAGATCATGCTTGCGGCGCCGGGACGGCGATCGCCGCCCAGGTACACCGCGGCCAGCAGCGACGAAACGGCGACTCCGAAGCTCATCGACATCTGCTGGGCCGTGCTGGAAATGCTGCTACCGGGGCTCGCGTCGGCGTCCGAAAGATCCGCGAAAACGAGCGTGTTCATGCAGGTGTACTGCATCGACGAGACAAACCCGAGGGTGAACCCGAGGACGACAATCTGCCACGCAGGGCTGCCTTGTCCCACGGTCATGAAGAGGATCGTGATGACGCCGATGGCGACCGTGTTGCTGAGCAGGACCCGCCGGTATCCGAACCACGTCAGGATCCTCGGCATGAGCATTTTGAGGCTCATGGCCGCGAGGGGCTGAGGCGCGATCAGAAGGCCGGATTGGACCGGCGTGTACCCGAGACCGATCTGGTAGAGCAGGGGCAGGAGAAAGGGCATGCCCCCGACGCCGAGGCGCGTGGCGAAGCTTCCCACGACGGCGACCCGGAACGTCCGCACGCGGAACAGCTTCAGCTTGAGGAGGGGGAACTCGGCGCCAAGGGCGTGGCGGCCATATGCGAGCAGGAGGAGGACGGAAAGTCCGAGGAGGAAAACGACGCTCTTCAGGTTGAGGTTGTGTTCGCCAAAGATCTCCAGGACATACGAAAGAAGCGCGATTCCCGAGCCGAAGAGCGACAGCCCGACAAAATCTATCGGGTCGCTTCGCTCGGACCGGTAGTCGGGCATGTGCCTGAAGACGAGGTACATCCCAAGGAGCCCGATCGGGAGATTCACGAAGAAGATCATCCGCCAATGCAGGTAGTCGACGATGAGTCCGCCGGCCAGCGGTCCCAGGAGGGGGCCGATGAGGCCGGGCACCGCCACGAAGCTCATGGCGCGCACAAGCTCGGACTTGGGGAAGGTGCGCACCATCGCGATGCGGCCGACGGGCATCATGAGCGCTCCCCCGCATCCCTGGAGGATCCGGGCCCCGACGAGCATGGGCATGTTGACGGAAACGCCGCAGAGGAGCGAGCCGATCGAGAATATCCCGATCGCCGTGAAGAAGACCCACCGGGTGCCGTACTTGTCCGCGATCCATCCGCTGATCGGGATGAAGACGGCCAGGCTGATCGTGTAGCTCGTGAGCGCAGCCTTCATGCTAAGCGGCGCGATTTGAAGCGCATCGGCGATCGTGGGGACCGCCGTGTTCAGGATCGTCGTGTCCAACGACTGCATGAAGAAAGCCACCGCCACCAGCCACGGCANNGCGTCGCCCCCCCGCCCCAGTGGAAACTCCGGGGCGTCTGACAACGGACGCGCACCGTGCACCTCTGACTACATGGACGACGACGCTTCCAAGGAGAATCCGACGGCGGATTTCAACAAGATCGACCTGAGCCAATTGCAGGGCTTCAGCTTCGGCACCCAATGGACCAAGGACAAGGACGCCGCCTTTGACGGGAGGGAGAACGCCGACAGGCCGCATCGCGATGGCCGAGCGGGCGCCCCGGGCAGCGCCCCCGACCGCAGGGACCGGCGGGCGTTTCGCAAGCCCGCTGGAGAGGGCCCTCCGGGGCCGCCCCGCGACGCCCAGGGCGACCGGCCGCCCCGCAGGGACGCGGGCGAGTACGCGGGCGCCCCGCGCCGCGGCGGCACGGGGATGGACCGCTATGAGCGAGGGCCGTATGAAAGCCCCTACTTTGACGCCGCCTTCTTCCCCGAGGACGCGAGTTTCAACGCGCTCGTCAAGACGATCCGAACGTCGGCACGCACGATTGAGCTCTTTGAGATCGCCCGGACGGTCTTGGGCAAGCCCGATCGATTCGTCGTCGTGGTGTCCCGCAAGCCGCGCTCGGCGGCCGCACCCGACGCGCCGCCGCAGCCGCTCTACATCTCCGTTCCCGACGGGATCCCGTTCGAGTCCGAGGACGCCGCGGTTGCCCATGCGCTGGAGCTTTTTGTCGGCAATTACTTCGACCAGGCTGAGGTCGAGGTCGAGCCGCCAAAGGGCAATTTCCTCGTGATAAACAAGTGCGGAATAACGGGGGAGCTTCTCGGGCCGCCGAATTACCACCGCTACAACCAGCTGGTGCAGCAGCACCACGCGGCAAAGCTGCCGCGGATGCCCTTCGAGGCGTTTCGGGCCCGGATAGAGACGGTGCGGGACCCCGAGGTCGTGAGCCGGTGGCTGGAGAAGATGAAGAAGGTCATCCGCTACACGTGGAAGGGGCCCGTGGCCGAAGGGCAGGCTGCGCTTGCCTTCGACGGCTTCGAGGAGGCCAGGCAACACCTGCTCACCCAGGCGCGCGACACCGTCGTCAAGGCGGCAAGCAACGCGCGTTTTCACGGGAAGGCGCTCGAGACAATGCCCAGGACCGAGATCCTCGCGGCCATCGAGGGCGCCTACGAGCGGCAGCTGCGCTTCCCGCTCGACACCGCCAACCAGCTCAGGGGCAGGCTTCGCCGGGAGCACTTCACGATCTTCAAGAAGGGATCGAAGGGCGTCTCGTACGTCTGCGCGGTCAAGCGCAAGTTCCGCGTTCCGGGCCAGGTGTTCTCGGAGAGCATCGGCAACCTCATCTCGTTCATCGAGGCCCAGCCGCTGGTGAAGGCGGGCGACCTGGCGCTGAAGATGCTTGGGATCGCCGCGCCCGCCGAGGGCGCCTCCGTCACGCAGGAGCAGCGCGAGAGGATGCTGCGGATGCAGGGCGACCTCATCTGGCTCGTGCGCGAGGGCTACGTCACGGAATTCATCGACGGCGGCCTGTACGCGCCGGCTGCGATGGTCGAGGCGCGCAAGAAGGAGGTCGAGGCCGAGGAGGTCGATCCCGAGAATTTCCCCGAGGCGCCGCAGGCTCCCGAGCCGGCGGCTTCGGAGCCCGCGCCGCGGGAGCCTGCGGCCTCCGATGCCACGGTTCCCGAGGCGGCCGCCCCTGCGGCCGTTGCGGGCGCGGAATCCGAGGTTCCCCCGCCGACCGAGCCGTCGGTCGCCTGACCGCCGGATCAGCGCAGCCGGATCGAGTGCCGGCCGTCGTCCTCGATCTCGAGGTCGAGGTGCCATGCGCCGCGCGGTATCCAGGCCGGCACCCTGTCCGGCCACTCGACCGCGAGGCACCAGGGGCTGACGAGGAACTCCTCGAGCAGGAGGTCGTCCGCTTCGCCGGGGGAACCGAGCCTGTAGGCGTCCATGTGCGCGAGCATCCGTGAGCCGCCCCGGTGAAGGGTGTAGATCGTGAAGGTCGGGCTCGTGACGGGCCCGGCAATGCCAAAGCCGCGGGCCATTCCCTGCACCCAGGTGGTCTTGCCCGCGCCAAGGTCGCCGTGCAGCGCGACGGTCGCGTCGGCGGGAAGCGCGGCGGCCCATTCGGCAGCGAGCAACCGGGTCTCCTCGGCCGTCGGGGTCGTGACGCCGAGCCGCAGCCTATCGCAGATGTTCGTAGCCACGGAATTTCCCGAGCGGGAGCGCGCCCGGCGGAATGGCGCCGTTGCGGGCAAAACTGCCTATGCGGGTGAGTGGGGTGCGCGGAAAGGCGCGGCGCCACGCCCTCTCGAGCCCGGCGCTCCGCGCGCCGGGCGCCACGCTGAAGACAAGCTCGTAGTCCTCGCCATCGCACAGGGCCTCGCGAACGGTGGCCCCCGATCGCCTTGGAAGCATCGCCGCGCGGATCGCCGGGGCGGCGCCCCGGGGAGCGAGCGCCCCAAGGTCTTTTGCAAGCCCGTCGCTCACGTCCATCATCGCCCTGACTTCCCTGCGGCGGGCGAGCCAGGCTCCCTCGGCGAGCCTGGGTTCGAAGCGGTGGTGGTGGCCGGTGGGCAGGCTTCGTCCGAGGGCGCCCGTCACGTAGATCCAGTCGCCGGCGCGCGAGCCGGCGCGGGTGAGGACGCGGCCGGTTGCCTCACCGGTGAGCGCGAGGGTGGCGACGAACCCCCCGGGAA
>PLKS01000202.1 GCA_003140665.1 Opitutaceae bacterium | reverse complement strand
ACCAGGCACCGCGGCGCTTTCGGCTTTCAGCGGATGACATGGTAGGGTGCTGATGGGAGAAACCTTGATTCGCGTAGTCAAGGTACGTTTTGCCTCGCGAAGCGCGCGGGCCGCCGGGATGGGCGCGGCTGCCGCTCACGGACGGGGGCCGGGGAGAACCAGCGTCGAGGAATTCGCGGGGAAATCGTGCTCCGTCGTCTCCCCCGACGGCCAGCGGACGCGGATCCTCCGGGGCGGCGTCCCTTCCGGGTAGCCGAAGAAGCAGGCCGGCGTCGACTGGCTGTAGTATCCCGAGCCCGCGCAGACCTCGCTCGTCTCCGTCGAGCCGTCGGTCAGCTCCACGGTGATCCGCGCGCCCACCGCCGTCGGGTTCCCGGGGGCCCCGCTGAGCAGGACGCGCAGGGACCTGCGGCCGGGCACGCCGCCATTGCGGAAGGCGAGCGTGGAATTGTTGTTCCGGGTCACGAGGAAATCCGGCCATCCGTCGCGGTCGATGTCCGCCACCGAGAGCGCCTTGGCGTCGCCGGGTACTACCAGGCCGCTCTCGGCGGGGGTCACCGCCTGAAAATGGCCGTGTCCGTCGCCGCGAAGAAGCTGGCCCAGGCCGCCGTCGACGCGCCCGTCCGCGCGGATCGGCGCATACGAGTTCTGCACCGCGAAGATGTCGGCGTGGCCGCTGCCGCAAAAATCGCCGGCCACTATCCCCTGCAGGACGGAGATCTGCGCGATGCGCGGAAGGGGCTCGAACCTGTAGGTGCCGTCGGGCTGGCTCAGGAAGACGCCGCTGCGGAGCTCCGTCGCGGCAAAGCGCGCGGCCTTGTCGAGCTTCTCCTGTCCGACGATCTCCCCGAGCGTGGCGCGGGCATAGTAGGCGTTCTTGGAAAAGCGCCTCATGATCGACGGGACCGCGGACGCAAGGCCCTTGCGGCTCCTCCAGGGATAGATCTGGTCGCCCTCGTAGTACGCCTCGATGAGCTGGGCCGAGCCGGCGCCCTTGAAATCCCCGTAGTAAAGCAGCGCGGGGTGCGCCGCGTCGGCATGGTACTGCGTGTTGAGCCCGACGTTGCCGACGACGAAGTCGGGACGCCCGTCGCCGTTGAAGTCCGCCGCGGCTATCGAGGTCCACCAGCCGGTCCCCGCCGAGGCGAAGCCCGCCCTCTCGGTCCAGTCCTCGAACCCCTTGCCCTGGTTGTTGTGGAAGTATTTCACGTGGCCCCATTCGAGGGTCAGCAGCAGGTCGGGCCAGCCGTCGCCGTCGACGTCGCTCCAGAGGGCCGAGGTCACCATGCCGACCTCCCGCAGTCCCGGCGCCAGCGCGTCCGTCACATCCTCAAACCTGCCGCCGCGGTTGGCCAGGAGCGCGCTTCGCGGGGCGAGCGGGTACTTCCCGGGCAGGAGCCTCCCGCCGATGAAGAGGCCCAGGCGGCCGCTGTGGTCGAAATCGGCCGCCGCCGCCGCGCCCGCGTTGATGGGAAGGGGCGGCAGGGCGTCGTCCGGAGCCGGGCTGAGCGCGCCATGGCCGTCGTTCAGGAACAGCCTCGGTTGATACTCCTCGGCGCCCGCCGGAAGGGTGTTTCCGCCCTTGGTGACGAGCATGTCCTGCCTCCCGCCGCCGCTGGCGTCGAAGAGGAGGACCGGCCCGTCGTCGGCGCCGGCCCGCGGTCCCGGCGAGGGGGCGTCCACCGCCAGGAACTGGCCCGCCGCCGAGGCCCGCAGGATCCGAAGCGGATCGGCGATGGTCCCGCCGACGACGGCATCCTCCCGCCCCGTGCCCGCCAGGTCCCCGACCGCGAGAGCGGGACCCCGGCGGTTGAGGCGAACCGGGATCACCTTCTGCAGGTAGGTCTCGTCCACCGCCTCCTCGCGCGACTGGAGCCCGAAGCCGTCCGACCGGCTCACCTCCTCGAACTGGCCGGGTCGCGGCGCGGGCGGGGGCGGGATGGATATGGCCTGCGAGGGCTCGGTGACCGTGTAGCGCCGGTCCACTCCAAGGTTCTCGAAGGTCTGCACGTGCCCGCTCGGCCAGCTGACGACCATTCGCCTGATGGTCGTGTCGGCGCCGAGGCCGAAGTGAAGCATGGGCTCGCTGCTGGACATGTACCCGCGCGCCAGGACGAGCTGGCGGACCTGCACCCCGAGCGCGCTCTCGATCCTCACGGTCGCGCCCACGCCGTAGCGGTTGGACACGGTCCCCCGAAGGTCGATGTTCACGACATGCCCCGTGTCGTTGTCGTTGCGCATGAGCGTGACGCCGCCCTCGTAGTTGGTGTACACGAGGTCGAGGTTGCCGTCGCCGCTGAGGTCGCCGAAGGCGGCCCCGAAGGCCACGCCCTTCTGGTCGAGCCCCCATGCGGCGCCCACCTCCTCGAACCTCAGGTCGCCCAGGTTGCGGAACGCGAGGTGGGTCTCGACGAGCACCGGGCTGTTGTACAGGACCTTGATCCTCTCGGCGGGCGTCTCGACGTGGATCGCGCTCGAGTTGACGTCGGGGTTCGGGTCCCGGTTGAATCCGTTCGTCACGAAGAGGTCCAGGCGGCCGTCGTTGTCCAGGTCCTCGAGGCGCACCGACCACGTCCAGTTCGTGTTGGCGATGCCCGCGAGGTAGGCCGCCTCGAGGCACCGGCCCGTGCCGGTGTTGAGGAAGAGGGCGCTTCTGTGGAGCTTCTGGGCCCCGGCCGAGCTGTCGGACTCGCCGTCCCTCTCGCGCGATTCGGCGATTGAATTCTGGTCCTTCGCGTGGGTGGTCGTGGCCATGTCGGCGACGAGCAGGTCGATCAGGCCGTCGTTGTTCACGTCGCCGAGGTCCGAGCCCATCGAGTAGAACGAGGTGTGCGGCAGGACTTGGTCCAGCGTGTCGGTGAACGTGCCGTCCCGGTTGTTGTGGTAGAGCTTGTCCGACGCCCCGTAGTCGTTCGTGACGTAGAGGTCGGGCCAGCCGTCGTTGTCATAGTCCCACCAGGTCGCGGAATGGCTCTGCGTCTCGCCCGCGATGCCGGCAGCCTCCGTCACGTTCGTGAACGTGCCGTTGCGGTTGTTGTGGAAGAGATAGCCGCGCTGCCCATTGGGATGCGCGACATTGTCCAGCATGTTGGTCGTGATGTAGACGTCGAGCCAGCCGTCGCGGTCGTAGTCGCAGAAGGCCGCCATGACGCTCGAATCCCTGACGTCGAGGCCGTAGGCGTGGCCCATCTCCCTGAAGGTTCCGTCGCCCTGGTTTATGTAGAGCAGGTTGGGGGCGTTGAAGCGGCAGACATAGATGTCGAGCAGCCCGTTGTTGTTGATGTCGACGAACGTCGCCCCCAGGTTCCACACGCCCTGCTCGGCGCCGACGCCCGCCTTCTGCGTCACGTCCTCGAACTTGTAGCCGCCCAGGTTTCGGAACAGCCGGCAGCCATGGGTCTTTGTGACCACGAAGATGTCCGGGCGGCCGTCGCCATCGTAGTCGCCGATGGCCACGCCGGTCCCGATCGAGCCGCCCTCGAACTCCTGGTAAAGCTCCCCCCACATCCTCGGGTCGTCGTACGGGTTCTCCGCCCGGACGCCGGTCTGGTCGGGCGAGAGCTGCGTGAACATGGTCTTTCCCCGCGCGAACGGGTGGGGCGCGAGCGGCTTCCCGGTGATGCCCCCCGCCGGGTCGGCCGCGCCGGCCGCCACGGATGCGAGAATGCCCAGGGCAAGGATGGCGCCGCGGACCGCATGTTCCGCCGACGCGATCCTTCCCCCGATCCTGCGACGTTCGACTTCCAACATGGAAAAGAGTCCATGGGACGAAGCTGCCAAGGTGTAGTCAAGGAACGTTTTGGCGGCCCGCGAATCCGAACTTTTCTTGCCGGAATCTTCTTTGTCCTATTGCATCGCGCGACCTATCCCGAAACCTGCGGCCAATGCGACGACCCCAGTGAGCCACCCTGCGCGGATCAACCGGAGGGCGTGGCTGGTTTTCCCGCTGCTCGCGCTCGCGTTCACCGTCGTGACGACGGCCATCCGGGTGCGCCGGATCGACTTCGTCTCCGACGTCGCCGGCAACCCGGCGCCCGCACCGTCGGGCGTCGCCCCGGAGCGGCGCCCCGACTGGCAGCCGCGACTGGTAGTCCCGGGGCACCACAACGAGAGCTTTGAATGGCTTGACCAGACCCGCCAGATGTTCGCCCGCCGGGAATGGCGCGTCCGGTACGTCGACTACGAGGACGCCAAGGCCGGCCACGAGGTGTATGCCTCGTCGCCCTACCGCTGGTGGCTCGGCCTGCTGGCCGGGTGCTACCATGGCGTCACGGGCATCCCCCTCGGGCCCTCCCTCGAGTGGGCGGCGCTTTTCGCCGATCCGCTCCTCCTTCTGATCCTCGGCGCGGCGACCACCGTCTTTGTCGCCCGGCGTTTTGGCGTGATGGCGGCCGCATTCGCGTCGACGGCCCTTGCGACGCTCTTCCCGCTCGCCGCGGAGTTCCTGCCGGGCGTGCCCGACGACCACGGCCTCGCGCAGGCGTGCGCCCTTTGGAGCGTCCTGCCGCTGCTTGCGGGCGCGGCCCGGAACAGCCGTCGGTGGTTTGTCGCCGGCGGCGTCGCGGGGGGCCTCGGAATGTGGATAAGCGTCTCGCGGGAGCTGCCGATCCTCTTTGGCGTCGGCGTCGGCGCCCTGCTGGCGGCATGGATTTCCCGGGCCGCGGCGAAGGCGGCCCCTTCGGCGGAACGCCCGTCGCTCCCGTGGCGCGCCTGGTCGACTGCGGGCGCGGCGACCTGCCTGGCCGCTTACCTGGTCGAGTTTTTCCCATCGCACACGGGCGGATGGGAACTGCGCGTCATCCATCCCATATTCGGCGTTGCCTGGCTCGGAGCAGGCGAGCTTCTGGCGCGTACGACGGCGTGGATCGAGGGGGAGAGGCCCCGGCGGAGCCTCCGCGGCGCGGCCGCATGGGTGCTTGCCGGGGCCGCCCTCGCGTCCTTGCCCGCGGCGATGCGGATCGGGCGCAGCCTGGGCTTTCTTTCGGTCGACCTGGCATCGATGCGCCTTTCGCTGCTGCCGGCAGGCGCCGCGGCCCCGAACTTCTGGGCCTGGCTGATGGAAAACGGCTTCAACCACGCGCTGTCGGCCGCGGTGCTTCCCCTGCTGATCGTGGTTCCCTCGGTCGTCTTCCTTTTTCTGCCGAAGATCGCCGGCACGGCCCCGCGGATCGCGATTGCGCTGGCGCTCGGCCCCGTCGTGGTCGCAGGGGGGTTCGCGATTCGGCAGATCAGCTGGTGGAACGGCGTCGACGCCGCGCTGCTCGCGCTTCTGGTCGCCGCCGCAGCCGCCCTGCGCGGGGCGCCGAGGCCCCGGCTGGTCGCCGGCCTTGCGGCCGCCTTCGCCGCGCTCCTCCTCCTGCCGGGCGCCGTTCAGCTGTGGCCCTCGGCGGAGGGTCAGACCAGGGACGGTCTCAGCGAGGGCGAGGTCATCGGGCTCGTTGAGCGGGACCTGGCCTACTGGCTTGCGAAGCACGTGGGTTCCCAGGGCGCCGTGGCCCTCGCCCCGCCGAATGAGACCACCACCCTCTATTATTACGGCGGCATCCGCGGGCTGGCGACATTCGGGTGGGATGATTTCGACGGGTTCCAGGCCGCCGTCCGCATCGCGAGCGCCACGACCCCGGAGGAGGCCCAGGAGTTGATCGGCCTGCACGGCGCGACCCACATCATCATCCCGAGCTGGGATCCCTTCATGGACGTCTTCGCCAATATCGGCGAGGGACAGGTTGCGGGTACCTTCCTCGCGCGGCTTCACCAGTGGAACCTGCCGCCGTGGCTCAGGCCCGTGCCCTACCTGCTTCCCACCATAGCCGGCTTCGAGGGGCAGTCCGTCGTGATCCTCGAGGTTGTCGACGAGCAGGACGACGCGACCGCGGCAAGCCGCCTTGCCGAGTACTTCGTCGACATGGGGCAGCTCGACCTCGCCGCCAAGGCGGCGCGCCTGCTGCGGCGCTTCCCGGCCGATCTCGGCGCCCTGCTCGCGCGCGTGCAGGTGGCGACGGCGCTCGATCAAGCCGACGAGCTGGCGGCGACCCTCGACCTGCTCATGCGCCGCATTTCCGGCGGCGCGGATCGCGATCTGCCGTGGGACCAAAGGGTCGCCCTCGCCGTCGTGCTCGTGCAGGCGCACCACGTCGACCTCGCGCGCCCGCGGCTCAGGCAATGCATCGCCGAGCTCGACGAGGAAAAGCTGCGCTCGCTCAGCACCATTTTGCTTTATCGCCTCCAGGTGCTTCGAAAGGCGCTCAACCTGGAGATTTCCGATCCCGCCCTGAGGGCGCTGTCGCTCGAGCTTTTGCCCCCCGACCTCCGCAGCCGCATCGAGTGACAACGTTCAAAAAAGGTTCGAAAATGATAAGGTTTCTCAGTTTCAGTATAACAGATCTCATTCCCATCGGCTGGCGGATGGGGTATAACCCCCCCGTCTACACGTCAGCTTTCCTTGGATTTACCCCCATTAGCTGACGATTTGCCCCCTGATACGGACGGTTCCCCACCGCGAACTTTTCCGGCCCTGCCCCAAACCCTAAGTCCTAATACACCAAAACATGCCTGCTAATCGTACTCTGGCGTTGCTTCGTGCCCTCACGGTCACATCAGCGCTTGGTTTTGCCGTAGTGCCCCGAATCGCGGTCGCCCAGACCGCTCCCGCTCCCGCGGCAACTGCTCCCGCAACGGACACCACCACCACCACCACCACCACCACCACCACCACCACGACGCCGGCCGCAACGCCGGACCAGGAACAGCCGCAGGTGCTGTCCCCGTTCGTTGTCGACGCGTCTGAGGACAAGGGAAGCTACAAGGCCAACAGCACGCTGGCCGGCACACGCGTCCGCACCGACCTCAAGGACGTCGCCTCGGCGATCTCCGTTGTCACCGCACAATTCCTCCAGGACACCGGCGCCAAGAATGCCGACGACCTCCTGGTCTACACCCCCAGCACGGAAGTCGCGGGTCTCCGCGGTAACTTCAGCGGCGCCGCAGGCTCCGCGGTCGTGCAGGAAAACACGGTTTCCTCGACCACCCGCGTCCGCGGCCTGGACGAGGCCGACAACACCCGGGATTACTTCCTGACGGATATCCCGTGGGACTCGTTTGACGTGGGCCGCGTCGACCTACAGCGCGGGCCGAATTCCATCCTCTTCGGCACGGGCAGCCCTGCCGGTATTATCAACGTCAGCACGAACGACGCCTCGTTCAACAATTCGTACAACCTGACGAACCGCACCGACGAGTACGGCTCGCTGCGCGACTCGGTCATGCTGAACCAGGAGATCATCCCCGGCATCCTCGCGATCCGCCTTGGCGCGCTCCAGGATGACGAGAAGTACGAGCAGCAGGACGCGTTCGAGAACACCACCCGTTACTTCGGCGCGTTCCGCTTCGATCCCAAGCTGTTCGGCAAGGACAGCCATACGAGCATCCGCGGCAAGTTCGAGACCGGCCAGTACACGGCGGACACGCCCCGCGACCTGCCCCCGGCCGACGAAATCACCCCTTGGTTCACATCCTCGATCACGATCGGCGGGATAACGAATCCCGGCTACAACAAGTACATCGAGAACCAGTTCAGCCTCACGAACCAGACCGCCGGCGGCCCGGTTCCCGGCGCCTCGGGCGGACCCTCGTCCGACAACTACTTCCAGCTCGGCGGCTGGGCTGAGGGCCGTGTCTACTGGCCCGACGTCGTCAACTACTTTGAGGCCACGCCCACCAGCATCAATTCGACCCCGGGCGCGGTCGCCCCTGGCGGCAACGCGTTCATGGTCATCACCGGGCAGGCCAACACGGGCCTGGCCAACAATGGCAATGGCATCGGAGGCCTCACCACCTTCAGGCCCGACGCGGTTCCCCCGACCAGCCTGTACACGACCGGCATCGGCCTCAACGACTCGCTGGACGGCTACAGCGAGCCCTTCAATTCGATACCCGGCGGTGCGTACTACACCGACAAGGTGATCACCGATCCCTCGATATTCAACTTCTACAAGAAGCTCCTGGACGGCCCCAACAAGCATGAATGGAAGAACTGGAACGCCTTCAACATAGCGGTTGACCAGACCTTCTTCGACGACCGTATCGGCTTCGAGTTCTCCTACGACCAGCAGCATTACGTCGAGGGAGAGGAACCCTTCCTCGAGGGTGAGAACTACGCGATCGCCGTCGACGTCAACGCGACCTACGCCAACGGCGCGCCGAATCCGAACGCGGGGCGCCCCTACGTGGCCAATGCGACGTCGGGCGGTGAGGACAACAACTACCAGACCACGACGGACCGCTACACCTACCGGTTGACCCCCACCGTCGAGCTTCGCTCGTCGGACTTCTTCAGCAGTTCGTTCATGACCTGGCTCCTCGGGAAGAGCGATTTCACGGGCCTGTATGAGAAGGCGACCGTGGTCCAGGCGACCTATCAGTTCGCCGAGTTCGCCACGACCCCGGACTTCACGGTCGACAACAACCTGCCCACCGACAACACCGCGCAGGCGGGCATCGGCTCCAACCGCAGCTTCGAGTGGCTCGCCTACATCGGGCCGAACCTGACGAGCGCTTCATCCGCGGCCGGTGCGAACCTCCAGAACCTGAATTACGTCATCGCTCCCGCCAAGTACGAGCAGACGCTCAACTTCAACTCCACCTGGAATGCTCCCAGCGTTAATCCGTCGGCCCCCTTCACGTACACAAGCTACGAGACCGGCGCGACGACGACGAACTCGACCCAGGCCCAGAACCCGGCGAACTACGTCGGCTGGCAGAATGAGCAGATCCAGTACATGTACGCGAGCGATCCCCAGGATCTGCCCGGTCTGGTGTCAGCCGCGAGCAGGGTGCGCACCACCGACGAGTCCGAGGGCATCACCTGGCAGGGCTACCTGCTCGGCGGCGATCTCGTCCCCTCGCTCGGCTGGCGCAAGGACAAGGTCACGAGCTACAACACGACCTCGCCCGAGAACCAGTACACGGACTTTGTGAGCCTTAGCTATCCGGACAACCTGTCTTCGCGGACGGACATCGAGGGAACCAGCAAGACCTGGGGTGGTGTCTATCACTTCCCGAAGGCTCTCATGGGCAAGCTGCCCGGCGACATGACGTTCAGCCTCCTCTTCGACCGCTCGGAGAACTTCAAGCCTGACGCCGAGCGGCTCGACTTGAATGGCAATCCGGTCCCGAACGCCACGGGAACGACAACGGAATACGGCTTCGTCGTCACCGGCCTCTCCGACAAGGTCACCCTCAAGGTCGACTGGTTCAAGACGATCGTGAAGAACGCCAGCCTCGGTGAAACCGACGGCAACTCCATCGCCGGCCTCGGCAGCAACGCCTACTTCATCGCCGACGGTGTCATCTGGGGCTATGGATGGGCCACGGCGCTGCAGGACGGCCTTCGCGGCAACCTCGGGAACGGCGCATCGAGCATCACGCCCGGCACCAACTACTGGGATTACGGCGCGGGAAGCGGTTTCGCCATCGGCAGCCCGCAGTACCTCGCGATCAACGCCGCCTCGGCGGCCATCGTCCAAGCCTGGGTGAACAACCCATTCTCGGCGAACTTCTTCAACAGCTACAATCTCACCCCGCCGATCAATCCGACGCTGGCGAAGGGCACCGGCCTGCTCCGCACCGGGTTCATCGACGGCGTCAACGACGCGAGCGGCCCCGACGAGGGCGGCGGCTCCAACTTCGGCGACCACGTGACGACGGTCGATAACCTGTCGAAGGGCGTGGAGATCGAGTTGTCGGCCCAGCCCACCAGGAACTGGAACATCACGCTGAACTACTCGCACGTCAACGCGACGCACACGAACATCGACCCGGCCATGCAGACATTCATCAGCCAGGTCACCGGGTTCATGAACGGGCCCGGCGGCCAGGTCCGCATGTGGTGTAACTCCTGCGGAACGCTCGGCGCTGACTGGAACTCGAGCATCGTCGCCCCGTGGACGGTGCAGCTCAACGACCAGGGCCACGAGGCCCCAGAGGTCGCGCCCTGGAGGCTCAACCTCATCTCGACCTACAACTTCGACCGCGGCCCGGTCAAGGGATGGTTCGTGGGTGGCGCGCTCCGCGTGGAGGACAAGCGCATCCTCGGCTACAAGTACGACCCGACGTTCGTGAACGTGAACTCCAGCGACCCGAACTACGCGGCCGTCGCAGCCGTCACGCAGGGCGGACTCAACGTCAACGAGCCGTTCTACGGTACCGACGATACCCACCTCGACGCCTGGATTGGCTATTCGAGGAAGGTGTACCGCAACGTCAACTGGCGCATCCAGCTCAACATGCAGAACGTCGGCGAGAAGGACCACCTGGTCGCAGCCGGCTATGAGCCGGATGGCAGCCTCGCCCTGGCCCGCATCGAAGAGGGCATGGGCTGGCGCCTGGAGAACTCGTTCGACTTCTAAGGCCGTTGTTTCCTGGGCGGGCAGCCGCTTTGGGGAATGACAAATGACTCAAGTCCGGCGGCGAAAGCCGCCGGACTTTTTATGTCCCCCATGCGGCGTCCCGCGGCTGCCAGGAAAGGCTGACATCACCGGGCCCGGCGATTCGGCGCAGGGGATGCGGCGCTGCCTGGTCCAGGGTCGGCTGGCAGCGTGCCAAGATGCGGCGGCCTTCGTGGCGTTCCACTCAGGAGGCCGGCTGGGATAGCGAGAGGGTGGTGGACCCGCCCGGAACGCCCTGTTCCGTCACGGGGCCCGAAGGCCAGCGAACCCTGACATTCCTCGGCGGGTTGGATTCCATGTAGCCGAAGAAGCAGCACGGCGCGGACTGGCTGTAATAGCCGGAGCCGGCGTAGACCTCGCTGGTCTCGCTTGATCCGTCAGCCAGCACGAGGGTCACATGGGCGCCGACGGCGGTGGGATTTCCAGCGGGTCCGCTGAGCCGAACGCAAAGGGAACGCCTTCCCGGGGTGCCCCCGTTGCGGAAGGCAAGGGTCGTGCCGTTGTTCCGGGTGACAATGAAGTCCGGCCATCCGTCGTGGCCGAGATCGAGCACGGCGAGGGACTTCGCATCTCCGGGCACGACAAGACCGCTCTCGGCCGGCGGCGCCGGGGAGAAATGCCCGCGGCCGTCGCCCCTCAGGAGCTGGCTCAGGCCGCCGTCAAAACGCCCCACCGACGGGATCGGTGCGAAGGAGTTCTGGACGGCATAGATGCCGGCATGGCTGTCTCCATCGAGGTAGCCGGCGACGAGGCCCTGCAGCGGGGCGATCTGCGCGATGCGGGGGAGCGGCTCGAACCGGTAGGTCCCGTCGGGCTGGCTGAGGAACACGCCGCTCCGAAGCTCGGTCGCGGCGAGGCGCCCGGCCGCGGCGATCCGGCTGTCGCCGAGGATTTCGCCGAGCGTGGCGCGCGCATAGGCGTTGTTCCTGGGGAAGCGCCTGAGCACGGAGGGTATGGCCGCACCAAGGTCCCTGCGGCTGCGCCAGGGGAACACGCGGCCGCCCTCGTAATAGGCCTCGACGATCTGGGGCTCCTCGCCGTCGCCCCGGAAATCGCCGTAATACAGGAGCGCCGGCTGATCCGGGCTCGCGCGGTACTGCGTGTTCAGGCCCACATTGCCCACCACGTAGTCGGGGCGGCCGTCGCCGTTGAAGTCCGCCGACGCGATCGACGTCCACCATCCCGTGCCGGCCGCGGCAAAGCCCGCCTTCTGGGTCCAGTCCTCGAAGCCCGTGCCCTTGTTGTTGTGGAAATACCTCACGTTGCCCCACTCAAGCGTGAGGAGAAGATCGGGCCATCCGTCGCCGTCGACGTCGCTCCAGAGCGCGGCGGTCACCATGCCGACGTGGCGCAGGGCCGGCGCGAGCGTGTCGGTGACATCCTCGAACCTGCCGCCGCGGTTGGCCAGGAGCGCGCTGCGCGGCGCCTCGGGGTACTGGCCGGAGAGGACGCGTGCCCCCAGGAACAGGCCGAGGCGCCCGCTGTGGTCGAAGTCGGCGGCGGCGGCGGCGCCCACGTTGATCGGCAGCGGCGGAAGGGACCCCTCCGGGGCGGGGCTGAAGCCGCCGCGCCCGTCGTTCAGGAACAGGCGCGGCTGGTATTCCGGGGACCCGGCCGGGAGGGCGTTGCCTCCGTGGGTGACCAGCAGGTCCTCGCGTCCCAGGCCCGCTGCGTCGAGGAGCAGCACCGGCCCGTCGTCGACGGGGCTTGCGGCGAACGCGGCGCCCGCGGCCGAGAACTGCCCCGGTGCCGTGGAGGTCAGGATTCGGAGGGGATCCCGCGTCGTGCCGCCGATGACCACGGAGTCCCGGCCGATTCCCTCGATGTCGCCCACGGCCAGGCCCGGACCCCGGCGGTTGAGGCGCATCGGGGCGAGGCGTTGAACGTCGGATTCGTCGACCGCGTCCTCGCGCGATCGCACGGAGAGGCCGGCAGCCTGCGAGACCTCCTCGAACTGGCGCGGGGGGGGCTGCTTCGCCTCCGGCGGCGGCGCGGGGGTCGACGGCTCGGTGACGGTGAAGCGCCGGTCGACGGGAAGGTTCTCAAAGGCCTGCACGCGCCCGCTCGGCCATGTCACGGTCATCCGGCGTATGACGGTGTCGTCGCCGAGCCCGAAATGCACCATCGGCTCGCTGCTGGACAGGTACCCGCGGGCCAGGACCAGCGGGCGCACCTGGGTGCCCAGCGCGCTTTCGATCCTCACGACCGCTCCCACCCCGAACCGGTTCGAAACGGTCCCCCGCAGGTGGACGTCCGTCCGGTGGCCCGTGTCATTGTCGTTGCGCAGGAGGGTGACCCCTCCCTGGTAGTTGGCATAGACGATGTCGAGGTTGCCGTCCCCGCTCAGGTCGCCGAGGGCGCACCCGAAGCCCACGCCCCTCTGGTCGAGGCCCCAGGCCGCGCTGACGTCCTCGAAGGTCAGGTCCCCCATGTTGCGGAAGGCGAGGTGGCTCTCGGCAAAGACAGGGCTGTCGCGCATGACCCGGATCCGCTCGGCCGGGTTCTCGGCGCCGGCCTGCCGCGACAGCAGGTCCACGTTGGTCGCCTCGCGGTGCATGCCATTGGTGATGAACAGGTCCAGCCGGCCGTCGTTGTCCAGATCCTCGAAGCGCGGCGACCAGGTCCAGCCGGTCGCGGCGAGGCCGGCGAGGTAGGCGGCCTCGAGGCAGTAGCCGGTGCCGGTATTCAGGTAGAGCGCGTTGCGCTCGTACTGGGGGGCGGCGCCGGGGTTCTTGTCATCCTCGGTGGTGCGGCCGCGCGAGTCGGCCATGCCGCGCTGGTCCTGCTCGTGGGTGCGGGCGGCCATGTCGGCGACAAACAGGCCTATGCGCCCGTCGTTCCGGACGTCCCCCAGGTCCGAGCCCATCGAGGAGTACGGCGTGTGGGGGACGACATGGTCGATCACGTTGGTGAACGTGCCGTCGCGGTTGTTGTGGTAGAGGACGTCGGGCGCCGCGAAGTCGTTCGCGACGTAGAGGTCGGGCCAGCCGTCGTTGTCGTAATCGCCCCAGACCACGCCGAGACCATAGTAGGCGCTCGAGTCGTGCACGCCGGCTTTCTGCGAGACTTCTTCGAATGTTCCGTCGCCGCGGTTGTGAT
>PLKS01000208.1 GCA_003140665.1 Opitutaceae bacterium | reverse complement strand
CGCCGAGCTCGCGGTGCGCCGCGAGTTCGGATACCCGCCCCACCGCCACCTGATCCGGCACCTCTTCCGCGGCGCGAATCCGGACAAGCTCAAGTTCTTCTCGGAGCAGTGGGCGAAGCGCGTCCGCGACGCCCTCGGCGGCCGGGTGGAGCTGCGCGGCCCGGCACCGGCGCCCATCGAGAAGATCCGCGACGAGTACCGCTGGCAGCTCTGGTATTTTGTCGCCAGCGTGACGAGGGTCATAGGCGACCTTTCTAGGCTGAGGGACGGCTTCGAATGGCCGGACGGCATCACCCAGATGNNTGCTGGCAGCTCTGGTTTTTCGTCGACAGCGTGACCCGGGTGATCGGCGACCTTTCCCGCCTGAGGGACGCGTTTGAATGGCCGGAGGGCGTCACCCAGATGCTTGATGTGGACCCGATGAACCTGGTCTGATACGAAGGGCGCCATGCTCGTCCATTCCGTGTATTTCTGGCTGAAGCCTGAGCTTGCGCCCGGCCAGCGCGCCCACTTCCGCTCCGAGGTCGGGAAGCTCGCGGCCATCCGGTCGATCGAGGAGATCCACGTCGGGGCGCCGGCCACCGTGCCCGAGCGCGGCGTGACCGACAGGACCTTCGATGTGGCCCTGACGATCCTGTTCAGGGACGGCCCGGCGCACGACGCCTACCAGGTCGACCCCATCCACCTCGCATTTGTGGAGGGCAACCGCGAAGCGTGGCTGCGGGTGCAGGTCTACGATTCCGAGGGCTGAGCGGGCCCCCGGGGCTTGCCGAACAGGTAGTGGCTCACGATCCATTCCTCGCCGCCGCGGTAGCCCCAGAGCTCGGCGCAGCTCATGAAGAACACGCGCCAATAGGACCACCATCTGCCCGCGTTGACGGCGCCGTAGGTGTCGCGAAAGAGCGGCAGGATCTCGTCGCGATGGCAGTCCATGTTGCGCAGCCACGCCTCCGCCGTCCTCTGGTAATGGGTTCCGCTGACGATCCAGTCCGAGACCAGCGTCAGGCGTTCCTGGAAACGCATGAGGAGCTCGTGGGACGGCATCTGGCCACCCGTGAAGAAATAGCGCGCCATCCAGTCGGTCTCGTCCCGGGCGACGAAGTGGTAGGCGAGCCGCCTGTGGGTGAAGATGTGGACGAACAGGAGTCCGTCCGGTCTCAGCCAGCGGGCGATCGCCGCCATGAGCGCCCGGTAGTTCTTCATGTGCTCGAACATCTCGATGGACACGACGCGGTCGAAGCCTCCGGCCGCGACGTCGAACGTGTTCATGTCGCCGGTGATGATCCGCACGTTCGAGAGCCCGCGCTTCCTCGCCTGCGTGTCGATGTGCTCCTTCTGGCTCCTCGAATTCGAGACCCCGGTGACCCGGGATCCCGGAAAGCGCTCCGCCAGGTAGAGGGAGAGCGATCCCCAGCCGCACCCGAGCTCAAGGATGTCCTGGCCGTCGGCGATCCTGGCCCTCTCGACATAGAGGGCGAGCATCGCCTCCTCGGCCTGGTCGAGGCCCTCGGCCCCGGTGGGATAGTAGCATCCCGAGTATTTGAGCCTGCGGCCCAGGCAAAGCTGGAAGAAGGGGGTCGGGACCTCATAGTGCTCCTGGTTCGCCGCCGCCGTGTCCTCGGCGATGGGACGGCGCCCCAGGTCGCCGGCATACGCCTCGAGGCGGGAACTCGGGTCCCCCGCGGCCGACTCCTCGCGGATGCGCCGCGCGAGGAGGCGGCGGATGCCGATCCGGACAAGCCAGTCGGGCAGGAGATTCCGCTCTAGGAGGGCGTCGAGCATTCTCGGGGACGGTGGCGGGGCATCGGCACAAAGGCGCTGGTTCGCTGCTGGTAGCGCCGGTAGGCGTCGCCCTTGGAACGGATCGACTGCTCCTCGGTCATGCGTATCCCTGTTACGCGCAGCAGCAGGTAGAGGATGCAGGCGGGGCTCAGGATTCCCAGCCATCCCCACGGCGAGGCGCAGCCGAAGACGAAGTACGAGACCCAGATCAGCCACTCGAAAAAATAGTTGGGATGCCTGCTGTACCGCCAAAGGCCCGCGTCGCAGACCTTGCCCGCGTTCCCCGAGCCACGCTTGAACATCGACAGCTGGGCGTCGGCGAGGGCCTCGCCGCTGACGGCCAGGAGCCACAGGGCCGCGCCGGCCCACTCGAGGGTCCCAAGCGATGGATCCGGGTTCGAGCAGGCCGCCAGGAACGGGATTCCGAGCAGGACGATCGACAGGGCCTGGAGCTGGAAGAAGCCGCCCATCCGCAACGCGAAACCGCGAGCCCAATCCCTGCGCAGCTGGGCGTAGCGGCCGTCCTCCACGGGGTGCTTCCGGGCGATGCGTACGAGAAGGTGGGTTCCGAGGCGGAGGCTCCAGACCAGCACCATGGCCGCGACGAGGGCCCGGCGCACCGGCCAGCCTGACCCGAACAGGGCGTAGGCGGCAGCGAGTGCCGAAAAGGCGTACGACCAGGCGATGTCGACGATCCCGTAGTTGTCGATCCACCGGGCGGCGGCGTAGACGACGGCAAAAGCCGCGCAGAGCGCCGCCAGCGCCCCAAGGGAGAGGAGAGGGGCGCTCACGGGGTGCCGTGGGATCCCAGGGCCGCGGCTACCGTCACGGCGACGCCCGCCAGCGCAAGCGCGGCCCCGAGCCAGCCGGGCCCCGTCCGCCGAACTGTCAGGATGTCCGGGAGCTTCCCGTCCCTGGGCACCTGGGAGAGCTCGGCGAGGCAGTAGGACGACATGGCGATGTTGCCCAAGGCCATGATCGCCACGAACCAGGCGACCTTGGACGTCCACGACGCCTCCTTGTAGCACACCCAGACGTAGAAAGTGGTGAAGCCCCAGTAGGCGTCGAACATCGTCGCCACAAACCAGGGATGGGTGGCCACCGGCGCCGGCACGGCGAACAGAGGGCACCTGAGTCCCGCCCACGTCGTGACCCAGATCATCGAGGCCAGCACGACCAGGAAAAGGGCTCGAAGGGCTGTGATCATCCGCGGCCGCCGCTCAGAGGGAAAGATTGTTCGGGCGGGTGTGCACGGTCTGGACGACCGAGATGTTTCGGAGCGCGAACGCTGCCTCGCAGTAGGCGAGGTAGTAGCTCCATTTTCTCACAAACCGGTCGTCGAAGCCGAGCGCGTGGACCTCGCCGATCCGCGCCGCGAACGCCCCGCCCCACCGGCGAAGCGTGAGCGCGTAGTCCCTTCCCATGTCCTCGACCCCGTGGGCGATGAAGCCGCCCTCGCGGGAAAGGAGATCGTTGACGCGGTTCAGCGAAAGCACGAGGGATCCCGGGAAAATGTGCTTCTGGATGAAGTCGACGCCGCGCCGGAACTGGCGGTAGCGCGCGTCCGGGCAGGTGATGAACTGCATGGCTAGGAGGCCGTCCCGCCTGAGCGCGCGGCCCGCGACCCTGCAGAATTCCGGCAGGTAACGGTGGCCGAGCGCCTCGACCATCTCGATGGAGACCACCTTGTCGTAAACGCCCGAGATCTCGCGGAAGTCCTGGAGCTTCACCGTCACCCGGTCGCCGAGCCCGGCC
>PLKS01000140.1 GCA_003140665.1 Opitutaceae bacterium | reverse complement strand
TCCCAGCGCGACCTCTCCACAGGATACCAATAGTGGGAGCCGTAAATCACCCCGACGGCGTTGCCGTCCTTCGGGTTGATTCTGAGCTCCCTGGGTCCCTCAATGGCGAAGCTTTCTCGGCCAGGGGGCTTGAAGATGTCCGCCGACGCGAAAATGCCCAGGTTGCCGACAACAAGGAGCATGAGCCAGGCCCCGCGGCGCGGCACCAGGATGTTGAAGGCCAGCGTCATCGGCAGGAGCACCCGCGCCGCGGCGGACGGGTAGTTCTCCCAGACGGCGTCCCCGAGGAAGACCATGAGCACCGCGTAGCACGCGCCTATCCGCCACCAGGGGTCGTGCCAGCGGCGGCGAAACGCGAAGAAGAAGAACTGCGCGAGCAGGCCGGCAATGACGAGCAGGTCAAATTTTGCGATGACCGACGGGTATCCCCCGGCAATCAGGAGCGAGATGCTCTGCTGGAGCTTCTCGGTCAGGCCCGCGAAGGGGGCGCCGAAATTCCGGGCCCCGATGTCACCCCCGCGCCCGAGCCACAGCCTGAGGACGAGTATCCAGACGCCAAGCGGAAGCAGAACGAGCGCAGCCCTCGCAGCCCATGACGCCCAGGCCCCCGGGTTCCGCGAATAGGGTATCCTCATCCCGGCCCCGCACAGGATGCTGGTGTCCTTTCCCAGCCCGGAGACTCCCAGGACCGCCGCGGCCAGCCACGGATGCTCGGTTTCCACGAGCGCCATTCCCACGGCGACCAGGAGGAGACTCGGGCCGTCGAGAAGCGCCCCCTTGACGCTGAAGAGCAGTCCGAATGAGAGCAGAACGGCCGCCCATCGGGCGCAGTTTCCCCATGTCACGGGCGGAAACCACCGCAGCAGGAGGGCGGCGAGGAGGAACCAGCAGACAACATTCTGGAGCGCATAGGCGTTCATCACGCGCGCGGGGCTTCCGCCCCCGAGGAGCCAGGCGGTCCAGAGGAACAGGATCCGCCGGGCCCGGTACGGCAGGCTGTCGACCGCCTTCGCCAGCGCGGGATCCTTCAGGTGGGGACGGATCGCGATCTGCGCGTACCACTGGGAGTCGTAGCCCGCCGAATCCGGCATCTCGTAGTGGTTCACGGCCTTCACCTCGGGCAGGTACTTGCCGTGCAGCTTCTCGCCAAACTGGATAAAGTACGAAAACCCCTGGCCCGGCAGGTAGAAGAGCGTGATGTACCATGCAAAGAGCGCGAGGAGCATTCCGCACGCGAGGCACCGCAAGGCATTCGCCCGAACGCGGAGAAATGATTTGAATCCAGCCACGAAAAGAGGACAAACCACTCCCCCGACCCCCGCAAAGCAAGTATGGATTTCCAAGACGCCCAGACACCGCCCGCGGATCCAATCCGGCGGCGCGCGGCCACCGTGGCGATGCTGCTGGCCCTGGCCCTCTATGCCGTTGTCCTCGTCGAGCATGTGGGGGCCGTCGCCGGGGGTTCGGATTCCTCGGGTTACATGAACCACGCCAGGCTGCTGGCGTCGGGTCACATCCATGTCCCTCCCAGGACCGTCGCCGGCCTGCCCCAGGCCGACGCGCCGTACTTCCTGTATGTCCCGCTCGGATTCAAGCCGGCGTGGAACGGCGACGGCCTTGTTCCCACCTACCCGACCGGATTCGCCCTTTTCGTCCTGGCCTTGAAGCCCATCGCGGGAT
The DNA here is from genome assembly GCA_003140665.1 of Opitutaceae bacterium. Classification (GTDB taxonomy): domain Bacteria; phylum Verrucomicrobiota; class Verrucomicrobiia; order Opitutales; family Opitutaceae; genus Palsa-1447. The sequence continues at coordinate 19,646 of PLKS01000140.1, read as the reverse complement.
GGAGGCATGCGGGGGACCTCACGATCATCCTGAATTCGCTCGGCGGCCTGGTTGCGACCTACGCGCTTGGCAGGATGGTAGGCCTCGGGAGGAAGTGGTCCGTCCTCGGCGCGTTCGTCGTCGCCATGAGCCCGCTCTATCTCTGGTCCTCGCTCCAGGCCATGAGCGACGTGCCTTCGCTGGCTTGGACGACAGTTGCGGTCGTCGCCGCGCTGAAAAGCCGGGAACGCGCCCCGTGGGCGCTGGCGGCGGGGGCGGCAATCGCAATCGATGTGCTTCTGCGGCCGTCCAACCTGCTGGCGTTCCTGCCTGTCGCCATCGCGCTGGGCCTTTCGCCGCGGCGCTGGATCCTGCTCATCATGGGCGGACTTCCCGGCGCCATCTTCTATGCCGTCCACAGCTCATCGGCCTATGGCAGCTATTTCTCGACGGGCTACGGCGACAGCTCATCGGAGTTCAGCGGCGGCTTCGTGCCCGCGACCCTTCGCCACTACGCGCGGTGGATGCCGGTCCTTTTCACGCCGTTGGTGGCGCTCGTTTGCGGTCTGCCGTGGCTCCGGCGGGAGAAGGTGTGCACCCGATGGCTCCTGGGGACATGGATCCTTGCGTTCGTCACGTTCTATTCGGTCTACAAGTACACCCATGAGACCTGGTGGTACCTTCGCTTTCTTTTGCCGGCCGCGCCGGCGCTGGTGGTCGGCAGCCTCCTTGTCCTTCGGTCGCTCCTTTCGCGCGCGCAGCCGCGCTTCGACCCGGGTCGTTCGGCGTCGGCGTTCGCCGCAGCGCTCGCGATTGTCGCGGCCCTCTCCTGGTGGTCGATACGCGATCTCCCCGCCCTCAGCATAGGGAGAAGCGAGCTCAGGTACGGGTACGTCGCCGACTGGATGCTAGAAAACGTGCCTTCGGACGCGGTATGCCTGACAATGCAGGCAAGCGGCGCGCTGTTCTACTACACGCCGTTCACGTTCATCCGCTGGGACTCGCTCGACAGCGGGAATGTCGGCAAGGTGGAGGCGGCCATCAGGAAGTCGGGCCGTCCGCTCTACGCCGTCCTTTTCCCGTTCGAGATCGACGAGCAGCACGTGCTCCAGAAAAGGATGCCGGGCCATTGGACCCAGGTCGGCAAGGTTCAGGACGTGACCATATGGCGGCGCGCCTTTGACGCGGCAAAACCCTGAACCGCGGTGTCCCTGCTCCTCGACCTCACCCATACGAGCCACACGCGGGCCCGGACGGGAGTGCAACGCGTGGTCCTGGCGCTCCGCCGCGAGCTGGCCACCAACGCCGACGGGGTCTGTTTCGACCCGTATGAGGGCGTCTGGCGCCCGCTCGAAAGGGAGGAGTCGGACAACCTCGAGGCGTCCGGTCCCGGCGCGGGAAGGGGCGCGCACTGGCCCCTGGGAACGCGCGTGAGGGGCCGGTTCCGGCGAATGCGCCACAGTCCGTCGCCGCTCGCCGCGCTTGCCGCGGCCGGGGGCGGTTGGCCGGGCGGCGTGCTGGTGCCCGAGATCTTCTCGCCGGCCGTGGCATCGGCGCTGCCGTCCCTCTTCGCCGCCTCGATGGGCCCGCGAGTGGCGGTGTTTCACGATGCGATCCCCCTGCAGTTCCCGGAATTCACGCCGCAATCGACCGTCACGCGGTTTCCCGGCTACCTGCGCGACCTGCTTGGCTTCGACGGGGTTGCGGCGGTCTCCGCGGCGTCGCGCGAATCATTGATCGGCTACTGGCGCTGGCTCGGCGTCCCGAGGATGCCTGCGGTGGAGGCGATTCCCCTCGGGCTCGACGTTCCGCGGCCGGGCGGCGGCAATGCGGAGTCCCCGCCGGTGCCGGTCGTGCTCAGCGTCGGAAGCATCGAGGGTAGGAAGAACCATGCCGCGCTGCTGGAGGCGTGCGAGTCGCTCTGGGCCGGGGGCGCCCGGTTTCAGCTGCGGCTGGTCGGAATCGCGAACTCAGAGACAGGAAGGCCCGCGCTCGAGCGGATCGATCGGCTTCGCTCCGCCGGCAGGCCGGTGCGCTACGACGGCCCCGAGAGCGACGTGGCGCTGGAGGCGGCCTACGGCGAGTGCGCATTCACCGTCTACCCCTCGCTCGCCGAGGGATTTGGCTTGCCCGTCGCCGAAAGCCTCGCGCGCGGGAAGCCCTGCATATGCAGGACGGCGGGCGCCCTCGGCGAGATCGCGCGCGGCGGCGGCTGCCTCGGCCTGGCAGCGGCGGCCCCCACGGAAATCGCCGCCGCCATCCGGACATTGCTGGAATCCCCGGACCGGCTGGCCTCGCTTCAGGCCGCCGCCCGCAGCCGCCGCTTCAGGACCTGGGCCGAATATTCCACCGAGCTTCTCGGCTGGATGGGGTCGCTCAAGCGGGTCGGCTGACCGGAGATCTCGCGCGCTTCCAAGCGGGCCGGCTGGGGTAAAAGCCCCTCCCATTTGCATTTGCAAAGTGCGGCCCCGGACCTAGGGTCGGCCCCGCATGGCCATCACCCTATTCCTGAAAAACAAGAAACCCATCTTGGGGCGGTGCACGGACGATTACTCGACCAAGATGCGGCTGCGGTACGCGCCCTTCTACCACGCCATGGATGCCCAGAAGGGCACGACCATCCGCCTGGACGGCCGCGAGATGATCATGCTCTCGAGCAACGACTACCTCGGGCTTTCCTTCCACCCGAAGGTCGTCGAGGCGGGCCGGGCGGCGCTCCTTAAGTGGGGCACGAGCACGACCGGCGCGAGGCCGTCGAACGGTTCCAGGACGTATCATCTGGAGCTGGAGCAGAAGATCGCCGCCTTCCTGGGCCGTGAGGCCTGCCACATCCATGCGGCGGGCTACCTGTCCTGCCTCGCCAGCGTCGCCGCGTTCGCCCAGAAGGGCGATATCATCCTGGCCGACAAGAACGTGCATTCCTGCCTCTGGGACGGCATACGGCTTTCGAACGCCACGGTGGAGCGGTTCTCGCACAACAACCCGGAGGACCTGAGGGAGGTGATCGCCACGGCCAATCCGCAGTCCCCCAAGATGCTGGTCATCGAGGGGGTCTACTCGATGGAGGGCCACATCGCCCGCCTGCCCGAGCTCACCGAGATTGCGGAGGAGCACGGGTGCTTCACGGTCCTCGACGACGCCCACGGGCTAGGGGTCCTCGGCCGCCAGGGACGCGGCACGGTCGACCACTTCGGCCTCAACGACAGCGTCGACGTGATCTGCGGCAGCCTCTCCAAGTCGCTCGCAAGCACGGGAGGATTCGTCGCCGCCTCCAGGGACGTGATCGAGTTCCTTCGCACCCATTCCAAGCAGACGATCTTCAGCGCCGCGATCAGCCCTAGCCAGGCCGTGTGCGCCCAGGCCTCACTGGAGGTGATGCAGGCGGAGCCCGATCACCTCGAGAAACTCTGGTCGAACACCAAGAAATACCGTGCGATGCTCAAGGGACTGGGATTTGATACCTGGGACAGCGAAACACCCGCAGTGCCCATCGTCCTGGGCTCCAAGGAGCGGGTGTATCCTTTCTGGAAGGCCCTGCTCGAGAAGGGTATCTTTACCGTGATGGCGACGGCGCCCGCCGTGCCCGCCGGCAAGGACCTTATCCGGACCGCCGTCTCGGCGATGCACACCGAAGAGCAGCTTGAGAAGATCGCGGCCGCGATGGCCTACGCCGCGAAGAAGCTGTAAGGGCCGACCTTCGCCGCTTTCCGCGCGAGGCCTCCACGCCGCGGGCGAAATCCCGATAGGCGGCGCACGTTGCCTCGGCTAGACAAGCGCCTCGCGGAGAAGGCGCGCGGCCGCCGCCCATGTGGGAAGCGGGCGGCTCAACGCCTCCGCCGTCAGGCGGCCATGGAAGGCGTCATCGGTCAGCACGCGGCGCAGGGCGGCCTTCCAGCCTTCGAGGTCGTTTCCGGGAACGACCGCGCAGCCTCCGCCGGCCGCATTCTCGGCAAGGGAGGCGACGTCGCTGCAGACGCAGGGAATTCCCATCCAAAGGGATTCGAGGAGGGGAAGGCCGCATCCCTCGGCGATCGACGCCAAGGCCGTGGCCCGGGCCGTCCCCACCAGGTCCGCAAGCGCCGCATCGTCCATGTGGGTGTGGTGCTTGAGGCCGGGCCAACGCTCCTGCATCGCGGCCACCCTCCTCGCTATCGGGCCGCCGAAGTGGGGATTCACGCGACCGACCAGGTGCAGCTCCATCTCGAGGCCTTCCCGCCGGAGCGCCTCGCATGCATCGAGGAGCATCTCCTGGTTCTTCCTCGGCTCGAGGATCCCGACCGACACGAGCCGCGGCGGCCCGGAAGCCCGCGCACCGGCGGAAGGGGCCGACGCGCGCGCGTGGCCCTCCCAGTCCGCGCCGAGGGGCAGCACGTCGACCGGGGGCGGCTCCGCGATCTCCTGCCACTTCCAGAAACCGAGAAGCTCCCGCCTGCTCGCCGCCGAGACGGCCCACACGCGGTCAAAGCGCGCGAGAAGCTTCATGTAGCCCGGATGCCGCTCGACGCTCCTCGGCCAGGTGATGCCCGGGAACTTGATCGGGATGGCGTCATGGTACACCGCGGCGCACCTGCAAGGGCGCCGCTTGAGGAAGTCGGCGAAGCCGGGCCGCTCGGTCTCCGAGAAGAGCTCGGGCGTCAGCACCCAGTCGGCCGCGCCGGCAACCGCCCGCATGCCGGGCCACCGGGCGTCCCTCGCCGCGCCTCCGAGCTCCGTCCTCAGGCGCCGGCTCACCCGGGCGAGCCCGGAGGCGTGGCGCCATGATTCCGCAGCGGTCGTGTCGAAAAGGATCATCGGGCCGAGGCGGCCTCAAGCCGCGTGAAAAGGCGGTCCGTGTTCACGCGGACGTCGAAGTGGGCCTCGACCCAGGAGCGCGCCGGGCGCCTCAGCGATTCGCAAAACGCGTCGTCGGAGGAAAGCCGGCGCAGTGCACCGACCCAGGCCTCGGGCTGGTCCGCGGGCAGGACGATCCCGGTGGCGCCGTCGCTGACCGCCTCCGTCGTCCCGGCGGTCGGCGAGGTCACGACCGGCACCCCGGCGGCCATGGCCTCGGCTATGGCGTTGGGGAGCCCGTCGCGGTCGCCGCTCGGGGCGACCACGCCCGTGTGGAGCAGGACGTCGGCCCATGCCAGGTGCTCCCAAACCTCGTGGGACGCAACCTGCCCGATGAACGCCACGTTTTCCGCAACTCCCAGGTGCCCGGCAAGCTTCTCGAGCCTGGATCGCAGCGCGCCGTCCCCCACGATCCGCGCGGTGAAATCGACTCCCGCCTCCTTGAGTGCGGCGTAGATCCGCAGCTGGCGGTCGAGCCCCTTCTTCTCGACAAGCCTGGCGATCGCCAGCAGGTGCAGGGGCACCCGGGAAGCCCGCAGCGGCTTTAGGGCCGGGAGCCTGTCAAGGCCGCTCCGGATGCACACAATTTTCTCCGCGGGCACGCCGCGCGCGATGAGCGCATCCCGGGCGAACGCAGTCGAGGTGTGGACGAAGATGGCGGACTCCAGCTTCTCGCGAAGCCACCAGTCCCCGCCGTGCTCGAAGATGTCATAGGCATGGGCGCCCGCCGAGAACCGGTGGCCGTCCAGCCTCCACAGGAGCCACGCCGCGGTCGCCGGTGCGCCGCCCCAGGCCGCATGGATCAGCGCTGGCGGGTTCCTGCGGAAGGATCTCGCGTAGACGCACGCGAAACCGGCGCCCAGCATGTTCTCCCAGAAATTGATCCACGAGGGGGGACGGCGCGATGCCAGGCCGCGCAGGAGCTGCTGCAGGACATCGGGCCGGCGCCACGACTCGTAGGGGATCAGCCACACCAGCTCAAGCAGCCTCCATTTGTTGAAGCGCTCGACCGCGATTCCCCGGAACACGCCCCCCCCGCCCCACATCGAGTGGATGCTCAGGCGCAGCCCCCTGGCCCTGAGCGCCGCGATCTCCCGCTGGAGAAACATCTCGGTCGTCTTCGGGAAGGTCGTGAAGAGGTATGTGACTGCGGGTGCGTTGGAGTTCAAATCCGCGCGACTGTAGACCGGCAAACCGCTTCGCGGAAAGACTCTTCGTGGGCGCCCTGGATCGCCGCCTTTTTCGCTCGCGCGGACCGTTGCCGTATGATGCGGTCAGTTTCTCTTTGATGAATTTCTTCCGCCGGAACGAGCTCACATCCGACGTTTCCAACCTTCTCACCCGCTATGACGAGACCATCCGCAGGTTTGTCGGGGCGAATTACCCCCACCCGATACGGATGCGGGACTGGGAGCTGGCCAAAATCCTGGATTCCATCCGCTCGGTGCCGATGGGGTCGAGCGTCCTGGACATGGGATCGTTCAACACCTATCTCCCGCTCGCCCTGGCGGCCGCGGGATACCGGGTGACGGCCTCCGACCTGACCTGGCGGCGGATGGTGAAGAGCCTCGAGCGCCGGCTCCCCCCCCCCCCCCCCCNNCCCCCGCCAAGGCGCACGAGGCGCCCTTCTTCTCGTGGCTGGGCGTCTATCGAAGGGCGGGAGTCCCCGTCAGGAACCTCAACATGACCCGCCTCGCCTGCCCCGACGCCTCCTTTGACTGCGTCGTCGCCCTTTCGGTGATCGAGCACGTCACCCACGTCGAGCGGGGGCTCGCCGAGATGTATCGGGTGCTGGCGCCGGGGGGCCGCCTCCTCGTCACGACCGACTGCGCGCCCGAGCCGTCCCCGTTCGCGGGGGGCGTCAGGTATTTCTCGGAGGCCGAGCTCGAGAGGCTGTTCGCCCCCTTTCCGGTGACCTCGCCGCGCAACAGGCCCGACTTCTCGCGCGAGAACTGGTGCTACGACCTCGACCGGCCGGTCGTCACGGCATTCGCCCAGATCACAAAACCCCGCTGAAGGGGGCGATCGAGTGGTGCTTGAAGGGTAGCCGGGTGGGCTTGTCGTCGGACACCTTCGCGGCAAGCCCCACGAGCTCGTCGATGAGGATGGTCGGGTCCTCCTCGTAGCGCAGCCTCAGGAAGTTGTCCCGCATCCGGATGTAGGCGTTCGGGTCGGAGAACCAGGCGCTGATGATCCTCTCAAAGTCCTCGCCGTTCTCGATCTTGTCCGAGGCGGCGCCATTGCGCAGGTACTTCCACGTGAGCTCCTCCTGCGGCATGATCCCGCCCGAAGCGTTGAAGATGATCGGGCACTTGAAATGGAGCGCCTTGGCGCACGTCGTCGTGCCGCCCCGGGTGACGATGACATCGCTCACCTGCATGAGCATGTGGACGATCTCCGAGTAGCCGTCGATGTAGCAGTTGAATTCCGGGTGGCTCGCCCGCCAGTGGACGAGCTCGTTGAAGGCCTCCTTGTTCCGGCCGCAGATGACGATCACCTGGCAGTGGTCCGCCCACTTCACGAGGGTCGGGAGCAGGTCGAAGTGGTTGTTGGCGCCGTTNNTGCGGCGCGATGACCTCGAAATGGGCGCGGGGGTGCATGAGGTAGCCGCGCACGCGCGCCTTCTCGGGGGGAATCCCCTTCTTGATCGCATAGTCCTGCGCCGTCGCGGTCCTCGAGAAATACATGTCGGCCGACGGCTCGATCCAGTTCCGGGAATAGCCCCACCCCCCCGAGAATTCGCCGCAGTACGTGGCGCACATCACGTTGTCGGGCCCAAGCAGCCTGCGCGCCAGCTGGAAATAGCCGCGGTTGAGGCAGTCGTGCACGCTCAGGACGAGGTGGGGCCGGTATTCCCGGATCACGTCCGTGTAGTAGCCCCTGCCGAGTGAGACCGTATCCTTGTTAAGAATGCTCTGCAGCTCGATGAACGCGTAGAAGGCCTTGTGCACCCATGGCGCGCTCGTCTGGATCTTGTTGTAGAAATTGACGCCCGCCCGGTTGATGACCGACGACTTTTCCAGCATCTGCTCGATCCGCACGTCGACCTCGTGCCGGTAAAGAAGGAAGCACCACTCCGCGAAGGCCTCCGCGCGCGCGTCGTGGCCGCCCCCGGTGCTCGACGTCAAGACTAGGATTCGGATCTTGGACATGGTTGTGGGCCCGGAGTCCGCTCAGAGGCCAAAGTAGCGGGCGGTGCCCCAGCGCATCACCGAATCCGGAAGGATGCGCGACAGGAGCGGAGCGATGCGCGCCTGGAAGAGGGAGCCCGAGCGGACGATTCCGCTCCTTTTCGCAAGGAGGGCGCGCCGCAGGTCCATCGCCGCCCGCTCGGAAGGGGGCGAGCCGGCGAAGGTCGCCTCGAGCGCCGCCCTGGCGCGGAGCGCGATCTCGGAGGATGAATCCGTCGGCATGGCTTCGTTGAATTCGGTTTTGTAGTCGCCGGGTCGAAAATCGATCACCCTGATCCCTGTGCCGCGCGTCTCAAACATCAAGCTTTCGCTGAGGGCCGACAGGCCGGCCTTGGCGACGTTGTAGCCGCTCATGTAAGGGAGCGGGAGCTCCGCCGCGATCGACGAGATATGGACAAGGCAACCCCGCCTGCGGCTGAGCATCGAGCGGAATGCCGCGTGGCTCAGCTCGAGGACTGTCCCCACCATGTCCTCGATCTGCGAGCGCCAGACGGAGGATTCAAGGTCGGCGAAGCCGCCGAATACCCCGTAGCCCGCATTGTTGATGACGAGGTCAAATCCCTTCCCGGCGGCCGCGGAGGCCCCCTCGAACGCACGGATGGCTCCCGCACGGTCGGCGAGATCGAGCGCCACAGGAAAAAACGCCCCGGGATGGGCCGACGCCAGCTCGGCCAGGCGGCCCGGGTCCCTCGAGGTGCCCCAGACGCGGACGCCCTCCGCGAGGAGCATTCGCGCGAACGCCCTCCCGAGACCCTTGCTCGCGCCGGAGACGAACGCGGCGTCGTGGAGTTCGTTCAGGCGGCGCATTCAGGTGCCCCGAAGGATGATCGCGACATTCGCGCCGCCGAATCCGCTGCTGTTCTTGAGCACGGTCCGGGGGGCGCCGGCGATCGTCGACCGGATGATGTTCAGCCCCTCGCAGGCGGGGTCCAGGTTTGAGATGTGGGCCGAGCCCGGGATGAACGCCTCGCGCATGGCCAGCGCGCAGAAGCCCGCCTCCATGACCCCCGCCAGGGAGAGGCCGTGGCCCGTCAGCGCCTTGGTGCTGCTGATCGGGGGACCCGCGCCGTTCGCGCCGAACACCGACTTTAGCGCCCGCGCCTCGGACACGTCGCCTATGAGCGTGGACGTGGCGTGAGCGTTGACGTAGTCCACGTCCGCTGCAGCGATGCCGGTCGACGCAAGCGCGTTCTCCATCGCCATGCGCGAGCCCGTCCCGTCGGGGTGGGAGATCGCCACGTTGTATCCGTCGGAGGCCTGGCCCCACCCGACCAGCTCGCAGTAGGGCGCGACGCCGCGGCGGGCCACCTCGGCCTCGCTCTCGAGCACCACGACGACGCCGCCCCCAGTCCCCACGAACCCGTCCCGGGCCGCGTCGAACGGCCGGGAGGCGATGTCCGGGTCGGTCTGCAGCGAGAGCGTCCTCATTCCCGCAAACGGCAGGATCGCATCCCGGTTGCCGTCCTCGCCGCCGACAACGAACATCCGGCCCTGGCGTCCAAGCGAGATCTCCTCGAAGGCGTACGCCATCGCGTGGGCCGACGAGGCGCACGCGGACGAAAACCCCGTTGAGGCGCCCTGGATCCTGAAGGCCGCCACCAGGTTGAAATTGAGGGTGCCGACGATCGAGGCGACGATGCCCAGGGGCGAGCTTCGCGACGGCCCGAGCTTCAGCAACCGGTCATGGTGGTAGTACGTCAGCATCGGCGACCCGGCCGACGCGGCGAAGAGCCCCGTGCTCCTGTTCGAGATGTCCGCCTCGTCGAGGCGCGCATCGGCGATCGCTTGGAGGAACGCGCAGTGCGCAAAGAGGCCGTGGGGGGCCATCGACCGGATGGTCTCCCGCTTGATCTCGTAGGCGGGGGGCCACGTCCAGTCCTCGGGATCGACGGAGTCCGTGAAGAAGCCCTTGATCGTCCCCACCACCTTGCAGGCTATGTCGGGCTTCTGGAAGGGCGGGTAGATCTCAAAGCCATGCCGGAGCGCGCGAAGGTTGCCGGCAACGGTGGCTGCGTCGTTGCCGATGCTGGTGACAAAACCGAGGCCGGTGATGAAGACTCTGGGCATGCGCTAAGGCAGGGCTGCCCGGCCCATCGTGACAAACGTCACAACTCGGTCAATCAGGCGTTGATCGCCACCCGAAGCGGCGGGTTGGCGCCATTCTCGCTCTCGGAAAGCGGCTGGGCCGCGCCGTTGACCACGGCTGGGGCAACCACGGATTCGACGTAGGCAAAGGTCAGGGTGATGTCCTCGGCGATGACGGCCTTCTCCTGGCCCACCCGTATCGCGCCCTCGAAGGTCGCCAGCGGCATCTTCATCCGCTTCGGCTTGATCGACAGCGTGAGGAGGTCGCCCGGCTTGCACATCCTGTGGGCGCGAACGCCTTCGCATCCCGTGAAATAGATCGTGTTCGCCCCGATCGCTTTGCCGGGTTCCGTCGGGGCTCCCTCCAGGAGAAAGAGGACGGCGAGCTGGCCCAGGGCCTCGAGCATGATCGAGGCCGGCATGACGGGATTATCCTTGAAATGACCCTGGAGGAAGAACTCCTGCCCGGTGATCTTGTACTTGCCGTTGGCGCCCGTGGAGCTGACGGAGGCCTCGTTCAGAAAAAGGAAGGGAGGCTGGACCGGCATGACGGCCCCGATGTGCTCGATGGGGAGGAACTTCGTCGGCCGGGGCAGCGGCAGGCCGCGGATCTTGCAGTCGATGAAGGTCTTAACATCCCCGACGGTCCGCAGGTTGCGCAACTCGTCGTTGCTGATCGTGAGCTGGAGCACATCTTCGACGAGGATGACGATCTCCATCATCGTGAGTGAATCGATGCCCAGGTCCTCGATCAGCCGCAGGTCGTCGTCCGCGTCCTTGAGCTTTGCGCGCAGGTCGGGCTCCACAAAGCGCTCGATCACGCCGATCACCACCGCGGGCATGTGGTCGGCGTTGCCGGTCTTGCGGAACTGGACGGCCGCCTCGAACGTGGAGGGCGAGCAGCGCTTCAGCGCCTCCCTGAGGGCCGCCTCGTCGTCAGGTGCAAATGGCTTGGCGCCAAGGGGAAACGGCTTGTTGGAACTACCGGGTGATTGCGCTATTTCGGACATCTGTCGTTATTTGTATGTTGCGGTGGCCGATAAAGTAAACCCATTTCTTGGCATCCCCGGCCGCGGGGCTGCACGGCCCCCGCGCGGGGGGACCCACCCTGCCTGACAACACCCGTAACCGGGCTTGAATGCCCGACTTCGCAGAGATTACGCTGCAACCACCAACCAGGCAATGACCGAACTTTCGCCCGCTAAGCCTGCCTCTCCCCTTTTTCTCATCACGCATGAGTTTTATCCGGTGAGCGGCGGCATAGCCACGTTTGCCGAGGAAATCGCCAAGGCCTCCGCCAATCTGGGATACGATGTGGAGGTTTGGGCGCAATCCGCTCCCTCCCATATCGAAAAGGATTGGCCGTTCAGGATGAGGAGGCTTCCCCTCAAGGGCACCCACGACCTGATCTGCCAGCTCCAGCTCGCCCGCGAACTGGTCGCGTCCAGGCGCCAGCTGAGGAACGCAACGGTCTATCTCCCGGAGCCGGGCCCGATGCTGACGATGATGCTGCTGCAGTTCTTCAAGGCATTCCGGCCGAAGCGGCTCGTGCTGACGTTCCACGGATCCGAGATCCTGAGCTTCGCGCGCAGCCCGCTGCGCCGGTGGCTCGCGGGGCGGCTGATCCGCCACGCGACGCGCGTGAGCACACTCACGACCTACACGCAGGAGCTCCTGCTCGAGCGCTTCCCGCACGCCGCCAACAAGATCTTCCTGACACCCGGGGCGCTGCGGTCCGATTTTGCGGTCGTCCCCCCGCGAGCCGCGCACCCGAAGGACAAGATCGTTGTCCTCACCGTGGGCAGGCTGCACCCGCGCAAGGGCCAGATGATCACCCTCCAGGCCCTGCAGATGCTTCCGGCCGAAGTCCGCAGCCGGATCGAGTACTGGGTCGTGGGCGGCAGGAACAAGGGCAACTATGAGGACCGGCTCCGCGCCATGGCGAACCTGGACCCCGCGCTCACGGTCCGCTTCTTCGGAAACATTCCCGACGAGGAGTTGATCGAGGTCTACGAGAGGTCGGACATATTCGCCCTGACCAGCATCAACCACGGCGACAGCGTCGAGGGATTCGGCCTCGTCTACCTCGAGGCGGCGGCGCACGGGCTCCCGATCGTGGCCCACAGGGTCGGCGGCGTCTCCGAGGCGGTCCGCGACGGAGTGACGGGCCTTCTGGTCACGCCCGAGCGGCCCGCGGAGCTGGCGGCCGCGTTTGAGAAGCTCATCCACGACGCCCCGCTGCGCAGCCGGCTCGGCGGCGCGGGCCGCATCTGGGCCGCGCGCAACTGCTGGAAGGAGAACGCCTCCACCCTCTTCGCCAAGGCGGAGGATCCGGGATGATCCAGTCGCGCGCGCAGGTGACGGTCCGGTATGCGGAAACCGACATGATGGGCGTCGTCTACCACGCGAACTACCTTCCCTGGTTCGAGGTCGGCCGGACGACCCTCCTGAAGGAGATCGGAGTTCCCTACCGCAGGCTCGAGGAGGAGGGCTTCCGCCTTCCCGTCCTCGAGGTCGCGGCCAGGTACATCCGGCCTGCCGTGTACGACGACACGCTCGAGATCACCTCGACGGTGCGCGAACGGCCGCTGCTCAGGATCCGGATCGAGTACGAGGTGCGCAGGGCCGAGGACCTCCTTGCCACCGGCAACACCCTTCACGCGTTCGTCGACCGCGACGGCCGCCCGGTGCGCCCCCCGCCCTGGGCCGTGGAGCTGATCCACAAGGCCTTCGCCTAGCCCGACTTCCGCTACTGGAGCACTTCAAGAACGTAAGTCCCTGATCTATCGATCAAGTTTCTAAAAAGTCGGGACTACACGGCTTGTTTTTCTGCTGGGTAGGTGATCTTCGGTGGTGGTTGTGGAGGCAGCACGAGTTTGAGGTGCTCGAGCAGGATGGCGACATCCCGGTCCGGCTCGGTATGGCGGACGAGAAGCAGTTCCCGGCCGTCGGTGGTGGGCAGGCGGACGTCCAGCATTTGGAGGGTCGCCAGTTTTTCGATCACGACCCGTGGCGTGAGTCCCGAGCCGGAGCCCTTCAGCATCTGGCGCAAGGTCGTCATCAGGCAGTACGCGAGGAAGGAGACGAAGAGGTGCGCCTCGATTCGCTCCGGCTTGTGGTGAAAGATGGGCCTCAGGCCCAGGTCGCCCCTCAAGGTACGGAAGGCTTCCTCGACGTGACAGAGCTGCATATAGCAGCGCCATATGAGCGCCGGATCCTCGGCGGTCATGTTGGTTCGCAGGAGGTAGCGGCCCTCGCGCTGGCGCACGGCACGCAGCTTTTCGCGGTCGAGGCTGTAAGTGAGGACGCCGTTCTCGCTCACGTCGACTTCCACCAGGTGCTCGACGATTCGGCCGGCAGCGTGCTGCGCGACCCCGAGCTTCTTAAGCAACTTGTCCCGGGACTGCTTCTGATCCTTCAGTTCACCCAGGCGCATCCAGTAGCGCTTGAGATGGCGCCGTCGCATCCCGCGCTCCTTGTCCTTGCGGGCGCCGCTTTCGGCGAGGACATATAGTTCGCCGTCTGCGGGCAATAGCTTCACCCGTAACTCCGACCTCACGTCCTGCCACGGCAGCTCTGCCAACGCGGACTCCAGTCGCGTCAGCCGCCCTTTGGGCGTTCCAACCAAGTAGCGCACGGGCACCTTTCCCCTGCGCAGCTCCGTCAGGATCTCCTCGGTGGGGATCCCCCGGTCCATGACCCAGATCCTATCGGCCTGCCCGTAGCGGCGCGTAATCGTCTCCAGCATTTCCCGCAGGGTTTGGTTGTCCACCGTGTTGCCCGGCATCATCTCGTAAGCCAGCGGAAGGCCCTCCGGGGTCACCACCAGGGCCACCACCACCTGCACGCAGTCGCCGCGCTTGTCGCGGCTGTAACCGAACCTTCGCGGATCCTCCTGCCCCGCGGGCTCGCTGCATTCAAAGTAGGTCGAGGTCAGATCGTACAAGAGTATTTCGTACTTCGCCCCGAACAGATCGCGCCAACGCTCGTTGAGGTGGGAAAAGAGCGCCTCCTTCTCTGCCAGGAGCAGATCGAGCGCCCGGTAGAGCGTGTCGTCCTGCACCGCTCGGGCGTCCACGCCCAGCAGGTCGCCCAACGCCGTCGTGTTAAACCAATGCCGGTGGAGCCGCCACTCGCTTCCCGGGCTGAGCAACCGGTAAACCGCCAGGATCCGCACCACCTTTCCCCAGTCAGTGCCCTCGCGGCTCACCGGCAATCGTTCTCCAAAGAAGCTGTCCAGCCCCAACCGCCTCCACAGCTCGTCCGCCAACCAGCACGCCCCCCATTGCCGCGGATGCTCCAGGCGCATCCCGCTCAAGCGCACCTGCAGGCAGTCCACACCGCCGGCCCGTGGCCGTCGGTCCGCCGGGAACAGCGCCATCTGCCGCGCCTCCCCGTCGCGCTCGTCAATGACTTCTATCGTCCGCTCCCACGCCGCCCGCTCGCTGTCGTTAATCTCCCCAAGGTAAAACACGTGCCGGTGCGCCACCTTGCCGCCCCGATACCGGCGGCTCTCCACGATCGACCAGCTGCGGTGCGTCTTACCGTCCTTCCTGCGTTCACGACATTTCAGGAACATGCCACCCAGTTTATCCCATCGGCCCCACTTGCGGAAGGGGGTAGGTCGGGACTACACGCCCTTTTGGAAAACGCGATTTGCGCAGGTCAACTACTTGCGTCGCCCATACCCCTCAAATTAATCCTTTCCCGCCTCCAGTAGCGGAAGTCGGGCTAGGGCTCCGCGCGTACCGGAGAAAAGGCCGGGTCCAGCTCGAGCCCGAAATAGTCGCGCGCGTTGGCGAAGCAGATGCGCCTGACCATGCCCCCCACGAGCTCCGTGTCGGCAGGCAGCTCGCCCCGCTCGACCTGCGCCCCGAGCACATTGCACAGGACGCGCCTGAAGTATTCGTGCCGCGGATAGCTCAGGAAGCTCCTGGAATCCGTCAGCATGCCGACAAAGCGGCTCAATAGGCCGACGTTGGAAAGAGCGCCAAGCTGCCTCTCCATCGCCTCCTTCTGGTCGAGGAACCACCAGCCGCTGCCGAACTGGACCTTCCCGGCGACCGGGCCGCCCTGGAAGTTCCCGGCCATCGCGGCGAAGGCGTAGCTGTCGGCCGGATTGGCGTTGTAGATCACCATCCGGGGCAGCTCGCCCGTCGCCTCGAGGGCGTCGAGGTAGCGCCCGAGGGGTCGCACCTGGGGAAAATCGCCTATCGAGTCGAATCCGGTGTCCGGACCGAGCCGCTTCAGCAGACGGGTGTTGACGCCCCGGAGGGCGCCCAGGTGCAGCTGCTTCGTCCAGCCGCGGTGCGCGTCCCAGCGCCCGAATTCCAGCATCAGGTGGGACCCGAATTTCGCCGCCTCGTCCGGGGACGCCCCGCGGCCCGACCGCGCGGCCGTGAAGATCGCCGCGGCCTCCGCATGGGAGCATGGCTCCGCCAGCGCGGCGTCCAGCCCGTGGTCCGACAGTCGGCCGCCGAACGCATGGAAGTCGTCATGCCTCGTCCTGAGGGCTCCCATGAAGTCGTCGAATGAAAGGATCCGCGCGCGCGCCGCGCCGGCAAGCCGCTCCACCCACGGGTTGAAGGCCGCCGGGTTAGCGACGCCGAGTGCCCTGTCCGGCCGAAAGGCCGGGTACACGCGCGTACTCAGGCCGGCGTGCCTGATCCTCTCATGGGCGTCCAGGGAATCGGCCGGGTCGTCGGTCGTGCAGATGACGGCGACGCGGTTCGCCGCCAGGATGTCATGCACGCGAAGGGTCGGCAGCCGTTCGTTCGCCCGGGCCCAGATCGAGTCGGCGCTTGCCGGGCCGATCAGGGAGTCGATCCCAAAGTACCGCAGAAGCTCGAGGTGCGACCAGTGGTAGAGCGGGTTGCACATGGTGTGCGGGACCGTGGCCACCCAGGCATCGAACTTTTCGCGCGGCGTCGCGTCCCCGGTGCAGAGGCGCTCGTCGACCCCGTTCGCCCGCATCGCGCGCCACTTGTAGTGGTCGCCACCCAGCCAGATCTCCGAGAGGTCGGCGAACTGGTGATTCGCAGCGATATGCTCCGGAGACACGTGGCAGTGGTAGTCGTAGATCGGCTCGTCCCGCGCGAAATTTCGGTACAGGTCTCGCGCCGCGGACGAATGCAGCAGGAAGTCATCGTCAATGAAGGATTTCACCGGGAAATGTCGTTCAGGAGCTCGCCATAGGACAGGGCGCGCGCAAGCAGGCCCCGGGCCGCCGCGCACCGCTCGGCGGGAACGAGGCTCGCGTGCTCGGCCAGGAAGATGATGTAGCCCGCGACGCCCTTCGCGTAAAGCAGGCGCGCGCCGGGGCTGATGGCGTAGAACCGGGCGCGCTGGGCGTATCCGGCCGGCGAATGGTCCCCGAGGGCGGCCTTTTCCNNCTCCGCGCTTATCGCGTAAAAGCGCCCGCGCTGCGCGTACCCCAAGGGCGAGTGATCGCCGAGAGCCGCCTTTTCCGCGCGGCCCTCCGCCGCGAGGACATAGAGGAAGTTGTATTCGAAGAAGATCATGTGCTCCGGGCTGGGCGCCAGGGCGTCCACCGCGGCCCGGCAGAGTCCGGGCGAGCCGAACACTTCGGAGCTTTTCCCGGACTTGTCGAGCGAGCCCGCGATGAACAAACGCGCCGCGGCCCTCTCCGCCGCGCGCTCGCTGAACGCCCCCGCGATCGCCAGGTCGGCCGTGAAGCGGTACCAGTCGCGCCAGAGCGCCTGGTCAGAGGGATCCCGCGATTGAAAGAGGGCGACCCCCATCTCGTAGGTGTAGCGGCCGCTCGTCTTGATCTCGAGGCGCCCCCCGGTCACCTCGCCCATGACGCGGTAGTTCTCCGCCGACTTGCCCGAGCCCGAGTGGAACCCGATCCCGGCGCCAAACTGCCGGGCGACCGACCACTGCCGCTCGACCCGGGGGCGCAGCCCCGCGTTGTCGGCGAAGGGCATGTTTTTCTGGAAGCCGAATGCCGGCGCGATGAAATCCACCGGCATCCCGAGTTCCTCGCACAGCGCCAGCATGACGGCGGTCGTCTCCGGGTCGGTCAGGCCGGGCAGTTCGTCGATCGAGAGCTCGCGCAGGTAGCGCCGGCCCACCTCGGTCGTGAAGGCCCGCGACCGGGCCGCGCGGTATTTCTGGTCGCGCCGCATCATCTTGCTCATTGCGGGCCACACGGTGCGCATGAGGGCTGCGAAGGTCCCGGGCTCGGGGCTCAGACCCGCTGCGGCCACCCGGGCGCGCACCCGGGCGGACAGGGCCGCGTCGATCTCCGACGCCTGGGCGGGCCGCCTGAGCGAGAGCTCGGGCGAGAGGTCGAAGGTGATGTAGCTCGCCAGGAGGCATCCGCTCACCAGCGCGTCCTCACGGCCGTCGAAAGAGCCTCCGACCGGCTGGTGGTCGGCATTGAAGCTCCATGCGATCCGGCGCCTGTGGAATCCAGTCCTCAGCTTCGACAGCACGCAGCCGTGGCTCATGCCCTCCACGCTCTGGCCCTGGTGGCCCTCCGGCACGTCCGTCCCGATGAAGGGAAACGGGACCGTCTCGAGCCGTCCCTCGAGCATGGCGTCGACATCATACACAAGCTCGCGGGGGACGCTGTTCTGGTTCGCGGTGAGTCCGAGGTCGAGCGCGCTCATCGCCCACTCGACCGCCGGCCAGTGCAGCGTGGTGAAGCGCGCGCCGACCCCGATCGTGCCGCGCCCCAGGGAGCCGGCGGCCGTGGGGAAGATCGTCGAGCCCGCATCGTGCGCCTGCACGAGGTTCTTGAGGCGCAGGAGGTTCTCCCAGGTCGCCGGAAAATGCCATGCCGCGGCCCCGGGCGCCCCCTCCCCGAGCGCCCCTTCGGGGTCCGCGCCCCCCGTGGCCTGCAGTCTCCACGCGCAGTCGCCGCCGAGCGTGTCCTCCACGAGCATCCAAACCCCCTCGGCCGTCTCGAACCGCGACTTGGGATGGCAGGTGACCCGGGCCGGAGACCCTTCGGCCAGGGCGGCCCTGAGCGCGGGCCAGTCGAGGCAGAAATCCGGGCTGATGCACGGGTTGCCGGCGATCAGCAGCCCGTGGTCGATGAGAAAGCGGTTGATGGGCTTCATCGCCTGCGGCCGCTCAGATGCTCATCGCATGGAAGCCGCCATCAACGACGATCTCCGATCCCGTGATGAACGATCCCGAGCGCTCCCCCGCAAGCAGGAGCGTCGCGCCCACCAGCTCGGCGGATTCGCCGAACCGCCCCATCGGCGTGTGGCCCATGATGCTGGCCACGCGGTCGGCCTTGAGGATCCCGCGGTTCTGCTCCGCGGGGAAGAAACCGGGCACCAGGGTGTTGACGCGGACGCGGTGGGGCGCCCATTCGCGGGCCAGGTTCCTCGAGAGGTTGTGCACCGCGGCCTTCGCGGCGGAATAGGTGAACACGCGCGACAGCGGCAGCAGGCCCGACATCGAGCCGATGTTGATGATCGATCCCCCTTGGCCCGCCCCGACGAGGTGGCCGCCGAAGACCTGGCAGCCGATGAAGACGGACTTGAAGTTCACCCGCACGATCCGGTCGAACTCATCCTCCGGGATGTCGAGGAACGGGGTCGGCGAGTTAACGCCGGCGCCGTTGATGACGATGTCGACGCGGCCCGACCTCCCGAGTACCGTCTCGAGGAGGCTTTCCATCTCCTTCTTGCTCGAGGCCTCTGCCGCGTGGAACCACGCCCTGCCGCCCGCCGCGGCGATCTTCCCCAGGCGGAGACCGGCCTTTCCCCCGTCGCGCCCGACGAGAACGGTCTCGGCGCCCGCCGCGGCGAGGCCCTCGGCGATCGCGCCGCAGAGCTCGCCGGTGCCCCCCACGATGACGGCCACGCGGCCGGTGAGTCCGAACAGGTTGCCGAGGAACGAATCAGGGTTCACGGGTTCGATTGGGTTCTGTGTTTCAGGTTCTCGTCGAGAGGGGTCATTCGGGGCATCAGCACCTGCAGCACCCCGAAAAAGAAGAGATACAGCGATCCCGCGATCAGGAACGCGACGAGGTAGCCGTCGGGGCCGCTGGTGGAGAGCACCCGGCCGAGGCACCAATCCGACGCGAGACCGGCGACCGCCCCGAACATTCCGCCGAAGCCGATCACCGACGCCGTGGCCGCCTTCGGGAAAACATCGGACACCACCGTAAATAGGTTGGCCGACCATGCCTGGTGGCCGGCGGCGGCGCAGGCCATGAGGATGACCGCGAACCAGTAGTACCGGTCGCTGCGGGCGCTTTCGATCAGGGGTCCCTCGAGGCGGCTCTCGACAGCCGGGCCGATCGCCGCGGCGGCGGCGGCGGTGAACTCCGACTACACGCAGGACCAGTTGCAGGNNGGCGGCGGCGGCGGTGAACTCCTTCGCTGAGCCGAAGCTCCGGCCCGAAAGGGCGCCCAAGCCGGCCTTCGCCCCCTCGGGTATCGGCTCCTCGACCCTCTCGCTGCGCGTTCGCCCGCCGGCGCTCACCTCCCGCTCGGCCGTGAAATGGGCCGTATCGAGCCGGGCGTAGAACGCCGCGTCGGCGTTGAAACGGGTGTTGATGCGGGTGATGAGGACGACCGG
>PLKS01000173.1 GCA_003140665.1 Opitutaceae bacterium | reverse complement strand
CAGGGGCTCCTCTTCGGCGTCAGCGCGTTCCATCCCGCGGTCTTCGCGGGAACCGCGGCGGTGCTGGGGCTTGTGGCCATGGTGGCGTGCCTGGCACCCGCGGTGAAGGCCGCCCGCGTCCCGCCGATGGAGGCCCTTCGTTCCGAGTAGACCGCTGGCCTACGGCGCGAGAAGGCGGCCCGCCAGCTCTGCCTCGAAGCCCTCGCGGTTCTTCCAGCGGATGGCCACCCGGGCCCTGNNGGTCGCTGAGCGGCGGGTGAATCCGTCGTCGGTGATCTCGAACGGGATCGTCTCCGTTTCCACGAGGTCCTCGGAGTACGCGAGGTAGACGGCCACGCAGTCGAAAAGCGTCGTCGAGCGGGTGGTGAAGAAATCGCAGTTCATCCAGTTCTGCCTGGGCGCGAATATGCAGTAGCTCGTGATCAGGGCCCTGAGCAAGGGGTCCCCGGTGGCGGACCAGACGGCGTGGTACCTGTCGCCGCGCAGGCCCACGACGCCGCAGGTGTCGAGGGGCGTCAGGAGGATGTCGCGCCAGGGCGCCGATAGCACCGCCCGCAGCCCCGCCGGATCCACCTTGACGTTGAATTCCGCCGCGGGCGCGCCGCCGTCGTACCCGGCGTCAAAGCTCCCGTACATGCCGACAAAGCGGCACTTGGCGGCGATGTCCGGCGCCCGCTTGAGCGCGATGGCGAGGCTCGGAACCGGGCCGATGGCGACAATCGTGACCGGCCGAGGGGACTTCTCGACGACGTCGATCAGGGCGGCGATGCCGTCCTGGTAGACCTGTCCGGGATATTTTGAAAGGTCGTAGCCCGCCACCCAGGGCGCCAGGGTCTTGTTGTCATCGGCCATCGGCCCGTGGTTGTCGCCGATGCCGACCGGAATGTCGCTTCGACCCGCCGCCTGGAGCAATTTCGCGGCGACCTTGGCACGATACAACGTGTCGGGCGGATCGGTGAGCACGAGCTTCACATCCAGCTCCGGCGAGCGCAGGGCAAGGGCCAGGGCCCAGCTGTCGTCTATATCGGTGCCGATGTCGGTCACGAGTATCACGGGCGTCCTTTGGGGGCCTGCGCCCGGCGGCGCGGATGCCGACGTGAACGGTGCGTCCAGGGCGAGCAGCAGAAATGCCAGAGCGCAAATCCTCATTTGCGAAGCATTGCGTTTATCTCCCTTCGGCTGGGAACGGACGGCTGGGCACCATGGCGCGTCACCGAGATGGCCGCGGCCGCGTGCGCGAAGCGAACGGCCTCGGCGAGAGGACAGCCCTCGGCAAGGCGCACGGCGAGTGCCCCGTTGAAGACATCCCCGGCCGCTGTCGTGTCGACCGCCCTGACCTTGAAACCGGGAATCAGTCGCGCACCCTCGGAGGTCGCGACGAGCGCACCCTTTGCGCCCAGGGTGACGATGACCGTGCGCACCCCTCGCTTCATCAGGATGCGGGCAGCGCGGGTCGCGGACGAAACGTCGTTCACCGTGCCACCGATCAGCAAGGATGCCTCGGTCTCGTTGGGCGTGAGCAGCGAGACGTTGCGAAGCAGGGCGTCCGGCAGCGGGCGGGCCGGGGCCGGATTGAGGATGACCTCGACGCCCGCCCGGTGTGCGATGCGCGCCGCCGCCTCGACCGTCTTCAGGGGCGTCTCGAGCTGGAGAAGAAGGACGCGCGCCCGCGAAATCGTGTCCCGCGCGAGCGCGATATCCGCCGGTGACAGCCGTTGGTTCGCCCCTCCCGCGACCCCGATGCTGTTCTCGCCGTCCGCACCGACAAATATGAGCGCGACGCCGGAGGGATGGGAGCCGGAGCGGATGACGTGGGACAGGTCGATCCCCTCCCTCCTGAAGCCGGCCAGGGCCTCATGCCCAAGCGAGTCCCGCCCAACCCGGGCGATGAACGCCACGCGCCCGCCCGCCCGGGCCGCGGCGACCGCCTGGTTGGCCCCCTTTCCACCCGCCGCGGTGCTGAACTCGCCACCGAGCAGCGTCTCCCCGGGACGGGGGACATGGTCGACCCGCAGGATCATGTCGGTGTTGGAGCTTCCGACGACGACCACCGAATCCGGCCGCTTCCTGTGACGTTTTTGCTCGGGCGCTGCCATCACGACTTTGAGAGGATGAGCAGCGCGAGCCCGGCGACGTAGCAGACAAACATCGCGGCAAGGAGGTTCGACGTGCCCTTCGGCGCGCCTTTGAACTCCTTCCACACAAACACGCCCCAGAGCGCGCCGACCAGCGTCGCCCCCTGGCCAAGGCCATAGGATAGTGCGGCTCCGGCCCGGGTGCTGGCGATGATGCTGAAGGCCATGCCGGTTCCCCAGATCATCCCACCCAGTATCCCGACGGCATGCAGCCGGACGCTCCCCTTGGTGAAATAGTCCCTGAAGGGAACCCGCGTGCCGGTGAATGGCCACAGCATGATGAGGGAGTTCCAGACGAAGTTGGAGACGACGACCCCGGTGCTGAAGACGACGACGGCGGTGTAGGGGCTCAGCTTGCCCGCTTCCAGGACGACCACACCGCCTTGGGACTCGACCCGGCCCATGGACTGCGCGACGTATTTGTAGAACAGCCCCATCAGCACCCCGGCCGTGACGGACAGCAGGATCCCCTTGGCCGATGCCCCGCTTTTTCCGCGGGCCAGTCGACCGTAGGCGAATGCGTCAAGGACGATCGCCACGATCACGAACCCCACCCCGGCCGCCAGCATCGGCGGGTTCCCCACGTGCGTCGAGAGGTAGGTGGTGAGGACGCCGAGTACCAGGGCGAGGCCAACGCCCACGGGGAACGCGACGGCCATCCCCGCGATGTCGATGGCGGCCACGAGCAGGATGTTGGAGAGGTTGAAGATGATGCCACCCATGAACGCGGAGCGCAGCCAGCGGGTCTCGGCCTGGGCCAGATCGACGGAAAACGACCGGCCGTTCGCGCCCCAGCTTCCGAGGGTGAACGCCAGGAGGAGCGACAGCACATAGACTCCGAGGGCGTAGTCCCAGTAGAAGAGCTGGAAGCGCCATTCCTTGCCGGCGAGCTTCTGGGTGTTGGCCCAGGATCCCCAGCAGAGCATCGTCACGACGCATAGGAACACGGCGAGGGGGTATGACTGGACGACGAACATGGGGCGGCGCCGGCCTGCCGGCCGGACAACCGTTTCTGGCTCCGACGGATAGCCGAGGCAAGACCAACCCTGCACGGCCCGCGTCAGGCCCGGCACCCGACGCGGCGGCTCACGCCCGTCAGGTCGTGCGCGTCTGGTTCATCTTGTCCACCGCGATCTGCGAGCGCTTCCACGCGTCGCCGATCTTTCCCTTGGCGTCCGCCCAGGTCTCGGGCGTCGTCGCCTGGGCCAGGTCGCTCATCGTGCCCGTGAGCAGCACGCGTGAGTCGTCCACTTCCTTCATGTTGAAATCCCAGTCCGACGTGTCGGTCGTCATGGCCGCCCGCTTCGCCTTCAGCGCGCGGATCTGCTCGTCCAGCTTGGCGAGCATCCGGTCGACGCCCTTTGAGAAATGGACCCGCTGGTCGTAGTTGTCGCCCTTGATGTCGGCCCACAGCTGGTCCGTAGGCTGTTGTGCGCCATCCACTCCGGCGACCGCATGGGCATCGGGACCGGGGGTGTCGGCAAATGCCACGGCGGCTAGGCCGAGCAGGAGCGCCGCCTGGCGCATGAGAAGCTTGGAGTGCATCCAGACATAGTAACCTTCAGGGGTTGCCGGTTCCCCGCGACAGGCGGCCAGCCAGGCGGCTCCTGATGCTCTCGCGCCATTCCTCGTCGGTTACGCTGTACATCACCGTGTCCCGAAACGTGCCGTCCCGGCGCGCGCTCTGGCGGCGGATGACGCCGTCCTTCCTCGCGCCAAGACGCTCTATCGCGGCCTGCGACCTCAGGTTGAGGTTGTCCGTACGCCACCCGACCACCGAGCAGCCCAGGGTGTCGAATGCGTGCTCCAGCAGCCGGAGCTTGCATGCCGTATTCACGTGGGTGCGCTGCCAGCTGCGGGCATACCAGGTGTAGCCGATCTCGACGCGTCGCGTCGCGGGGACGATGTCGTGGTAGCTGGTGGACCCGATGACCTGGCCACCCTTCAGCTCGCGAACGACCCACGGGACGCGGATGCCCTTCGCGCAGTCGGCAAGCGCCGCCTCGATGTACAGGAGCGTCTTTTCCGGCTCCGGCACCGAGGTGAAATGCAGCGTCCAGAGCTCGCCGTCGGCGGCGGCTGCCCTGAGCGCGGGCTCGTGCTCCGCGCCGAGGGGCTCAAGCCTGATTCCCCGGCCCTCGAGGGTGACGGTTGGATCGACACGGAACACGACGGGGGATCCTCAGGCCGGCGAAAACGGCGTCGCGCGCCGGACGAGCTGCAGCGGGATGCCCCAGGGATCCCGCAGCATGATCAGGAACGATCCGTCGGGAAGGGTCTCCTCGTAGGCGGCCGACGCCCCGGCCGCCAGGAGCCGCATGCGAGTCGCGTTCGGGTCGTCGGCAACGAAGGCGATGTGGAAGCAGAGGGGGTGGATCGACTTGTAGTCGGGAACCTGGGCGGCCGGGTTGCTGTAGAGCTCGATGATCACGCGTCCGGACTCATCGGCAAGGAACGTGGTGTAGGGCGGCTCGGGCTTGGCGCGCGCTATCATGAGCTCAAGATGGTTCACGTACCACTGGACCGACGCCCTAGCGTTGGCCACGTTTAGCGCAAAGTGCTCGAATTTCATGGATTATCTGAGGAGGAGGAAATCCCGGATGAGGTCGCGGGCGTCGCCGCCCGCATCCTCGAGCACGTAATGACCGGCGTTTTCACGCCGTTCAACACGCGCATCGGGGTAAGNNGTAAATTTCACGCCAACGGGAAAGGAAGCGGTCGTCGAAGCAAAAATCACGCGCGCCCCAGAGGATCAGCTTTTCATGGCCGGCGAGAAGCGTCAGGCCCCTGCAGACCTCCTCCAGTGCCTTCCGGCTCGGATGATCGGGCTCGATTGGAATGTCCCGTATGAAGCGGTGGATCCCGATCCGGCTCGCCCAGCTGCCGTAGGGATGGAGATAGCCCCTCCTTTCGTCCCACGTCAGCCGCCGGGAGGCCATGGCCATCCAGGTGGCGGCCTCGGCAAAGGCGTTCAGCCCGCGCACGAGAAAGGCGCCGAGCCACGGGGTGCGGCAGAGCGCGATCCGCGCCGGAATCCTAGCCGATGGAAACGCGGCCGTGTTGAGGATCACGATCCGGCCGACCTGCTCCGGATGCCTGCCGGCGAAGCCCAGGCCGATGGGGCCGCCCCAGTCGTGGA
>PLKS01000228.1 GCA_003140665.1 Opitutaceae bacterium | reverse complement strand
TCGAATGCGCCGCGCGCGAACGCCCGCGCCTCGGCCGCGCGCGCCTGCCGCTCGGCGGGCGTGTCGCAAGCCAGGAGGGCAAGGGCGGCCCGGAAGCCGCCGCCGTCGCCCTGGGCGGCGACCAGGCCCGTCCTCCCCTCGACGATGCACTCGCGGACGCCGAGGGCCTGGAACGCGACCGCCGGAAGGCCGCGGGACTGCGCCTCGATCAGGGCGTTCGAGAGCGACTCCTCCCGGGAGGCGTGGACGGCGATGTCGGCCGCGAGGTAAAAGGGCCCGGGGTCGGGCTGGTATCCGAGGAAGCGGATCCGGCCGCCCAGCCCGAGGCGCGCGGCGAGCCGCTCGCACGAGGCGCGCTCCGGGCCGTCCCCCACGAACCACAGCCTCCAGTCCCAGCCGGCGGGCAGGCCGGCGGCGATCTCGACCAGGGCACGCTGGTTCTTTTCAGGCCTGAACATCCCGACCGACAAGAGGACGGTCGATCGCGGGTCCGCCCCGAGCCGGGCCCGCAGGTCCCCGTCGCGGCCCGCGGAAGCCGGCGGAAGGGCGAGCGCGTTGTGGATCACGGACACCCTGCGCCGGTCGAGGCCGTGCCGGGCCACGAGCCGGTCGGCGCCCTCGCGGCTGTTGGCGACGAGGTGCGCCGCCCGGCGCACCGAGCGATAGTAGAGCCGGGGCAGCCGCCCGCCCGCGCGAAGGGTGGCGACGACCCTCGTCGGCAGGCCCCCGGCCGCCGCCCGGCCCTGCAGGCGCCCGGCATAGCAGTTCGTGGTCTTTCCCATGCACAGGACGACGTCCGGGGAGGGCCCGAGGACCGTGCGAAGGAGGCCCGGCGCAAGCCAGTCCATCCCCGTGTCAAAGGGCTGCAGGGAGAGGTGCCCGGCCGGGGCCGTGCCGGCGAGCGGGCCGCCCGGGCGGAACGTGACCAGGCGCGCCGCGTGGCCCAGGCCGCCGAATTCCCGGGTGAGGAGGATGGCCTGCCGCTCGGTTCCCCCGCTTCGAAGATAGTCCTGGAGGACGGTGATTTTCATTGCCCGGACCTCCCGCCGGGGGAAAGTGGCAGGAAGAATGAACTCACCGTTCGCCCGTCTCCTCGTGCGATGGCTGGTCCTGGCGCTGGGCGTGGTGATAGCGACCCACGTGGTCCCGGGAATTCATTGCAGCGACGTCGGGGCGCTGGTCGCCGTCGTCGTGCTCCTGAGTTTCTTCAACGCCATCCTGAGGCCGGTCCTGGTGCTGTTCACATTGCGGTTCATCATCGTAACGATGGGCCTAGGCATAGTCGTTATCAATGCCATCCTGTTCTTGTTTGTCGGGCGCCTCGTCGACGGGTTCACGGTCGCGGGCTTCTGGCCGGCCGTCGGGGGCTCCCTCGTCGTAAGCGTGACCAACTTCGTGGTGAGCGCCTTCATGCGCTCGTCGGGGAAGGGCCGGCGGCCCCCGCCCGGACCGTCGCAGCCGGGCGAGGACGTGATCGATATTTAGTTGCCGACGCGGGCCGGCGGAGCACGTTGTCGATGCGATGGAAGCGACGGAATACGATCTCATTGTCATCGGGGGCGGGCCCGCGGGCTATGCCGGCGCCATTCGCGCCGGCCAGCTCGGCAAGAAGGTGGCGTGCATCGAGCTCGAGCGCGCCGGCGGCACTTGCCTAAACTGGGGCTGCATTCCGACCAAGGCCCTCCTCAAGAGCGCCGAGCTCTACCAGAAGATGAAGAAGGCCGAGGTCTACGGCCTGAGCGCCACGGAGGTCGGCTTCGACTTCGCCAAGGTGATGGAGCGCTCCCGCGTGGTCGCCGGGCAGATGGCCAAGGGCGTCGAGTTCCTCTTCCGGAAGAACAAGGTGGATTATTTCGTCGGCGCCGGCCAGGTGAACGCGCCGGGGATGGTCTCGATCACGCAGGGCGAGCACAAGGGGAAGTTCTTTCGCACGAAGAACATCCTGATCGCGACCGGCTGCAGGATGCGCAGGATCCCCGGCCTCGAGTTCGACGGGGTGCGGGCCATGACCTCCCGCGAGGCGCTGGCCTCGAAGGAGTTTCCGGCGTCGATCCTGATCGTCGGCGCGGGGGCGATCGGCGTGGAGTTCGCCTATTTCTACAACGCCTTCGGGTCGAAGGTCACGCTGGTGGAGATGCTCCCCGAGATCCTGCCGGCCGAGGACGAGGAGGTGGCCAGGACCCTCCACCGGGCCTTTGAGAGGCAGGGGATCACCCTGCACGTGGGAACCCGGTGCGAGAACTTCAAGGTCGGGAAGAAATCGGTCAGGGCGGACCTGGTCTCGGGGGACGCGACGACCCCCGTCGAGGCCGACGTGGTCCTCTCGGCCATCGGCGTCGTCGCCAACCTCGAGGGGGTGCTCGCCCCGACGCTCAAGCCCGAGCTCGACAGGAACTACCTCAGGGTGGGGAACGACTACCAGACCAGCATCACCGGCGTCTACGGCGCGGGCGACGTCATCGGGCCGCCCTGGCTCGCGCACGTCGCGACCTTCGAGTCGGTCAATGCCGTGAACGGGATGTTCGGCCACGGGAAGCCCAGGCGCGTGAAGAACTTCCCGGGCTGCACGTACTGCCAGCCGCAGGTCGCGAGCATTGGCCTGACCGAGAAGGCCGCGAGGGAGAAGGGCCTCCAGGTCAAGGTGGGCAAGTTCCCGTTCACCGCGTCGGGCAAGGCCGTGGCCTCGGCCGAGACCGAGGGCTTCGTCAAGGTGGTCACCGACGCGAAGACGGGGGAGATCTACGGCGCGCACATCATCGGCTCCGAGGCGACCGAGCTGATCGCGGAATACGGGCTCGCCATGGAGCTCGAGGCCTCCGCCGAGGAGATCCACCAGACGATCCACGCCCACCCGACGCTGAGCGAGGCCGTGATGGAGGCCGCCGCGGCCACGATGGGCGAGGCCATCCATATCTGACCCTCCCGCCCAGGCGGGGGACACCGGAACATCACGTGCTGCAGGTGAACGTCCACAAGCTGGCCCGGATGGCGCTGTTCGGCTTCATCCTGACCTTCATCGCGGCGCGGGCCTTCGTGTTCCTGATCATGGCCCACCGGGTCCCGAACTTCTATTTCTTCCTGGAGGGAACCCATGTCCACCACCTCAACTATGGCATCTTCCTCCTGGCCGTGGTCGGGGGATACGGCGTGTTCCGCCGCCCGTGCGGGCGGCCCGCCGAGCTCACGGCCCTGGCCTACGGCATCGCCATGGCGCTCACCTTCGACGAGTTCGGGATGTGGCTCCACCTGGGCGGCAGCTACTGGCAGCGGGCGAGCGTCGACGCGGTGATCGTCGTCGCGGCCGTGCTGGCCCTCTGCGCCTACATGAGGTCGATCGAGCGCTTCGAGTCGCGCCACCGGTGGGCGTCCGTGGTCCTTCTCCTGGCGCTGGCGGGGTTCTGCTGGGTCATCTACGCCGCCGGCCTCCGGCTGGGCGACATGGTGGGGCCGAGGCTGCACGAGCTGGAGGCGTCCTCGTCGCCCTGACGGGCGGCGGCCGCGCTACGACCGGATCTCCCTGAGGAGGCTCGTCAGGTACGGGATGAGCTGCTTCTTCCTGCTCACGATCCCCGGGAGGTCGAAGATCTCGTCCTTCTCGATGTGCGCGTAGGTGATGCGCCCGATCAGCTCCGGGTCGCCCTTGACCAGGAGGAGCGAGTTCTGGGTGTTCACATCGGTCACCAGGAGCGCGGCGAAGGAGAGCCGCTCGCCCGTTCGCAGGCCGTCCAGGGCCGCGGCGATGCTCCTGGCGCGTCCCCAGAAGTTGCCGAACCCCAGCTCCTCGACCTGCGACACCGAGAACCGGACGCCCTCTTCCTCGTAGACCTTGTGATCGGACTGGACGATCGCGTCGGGCGTGCTCGCCTGGATCACGGAGCCCGAGGCGAAGATGGCGTCGGCGAGCGCGCGCGCGTCCTCGCCGGCGACACCGGAGAGCCACGCGAGGATCTCGGCGTCCTGGGGCGTCGTCGTGGGGCTGTTGAGGTGGAGCGTGTCGGAGATGAGGCCCGACATCATGATGCCGGCCACCTCCGGGGCGGGGGTGAGGCCCGATGAGCGGAAAAGGTCCGCGATGATCGTGCAGGTCGACCCCACCGGCTCGTTGATGAAGAGGATGGGTGCCGACGTGCTTATCGGCCCGAGGCGGTGATGGTCGATGATCTCGGTGATCTGGACCTCGTCGGCGCCGCTCACGGCCTGGGTGATCTCGTTGTGGTCGACGAGGATCAGGCGGAACTGGACGGGCTTGAGGATGTCGCTCTTCGAGAGCATCCCGGCGAGCGTCCCGTCGTCGTTGAGGACCATGAGCGCCGGGGCGGCGAGGGTCGCCATCTTGCGGCGGATGTCGCTGATCCTGGCGTCGCGGCCCACCGAGCCGAAGCTGCGCTCGATGACCCGCGAGATGGTGGTGGCCGTCCGGACGACCCAGGCCGTCGTGCCCGAGTCGTAGGGGCTGCTGAGCACGCTCACGGCGCGGGCGCGGGCGCGCTCGACGACCTCGTCGTCCACGGGCAGGCTGCTCGTGACGATGATCCCGCGCAGGCCGAGCTCGATCGCGCGCAGCTGGATGTCGCGGCGGTCGCCGACGATGATGAGCGACTGGGCCGCCGGGATCCTGTCCCTCTCCGATATCTTCCAGAACGACCCGATGTCCATCGTGCCCAGGCGGACGTAGAGCTCCTCGTGCCGGGCGTCGTCCACCGCGTGGATGACGGTCGCCTTGAGGGCGCGGGCGATGTTGGCGAGGGATCCGTGGACCTGGCGCATCAGCCGGGGCTCGGCGACCCTCGGGATGAAGATGCCGCCCAGGTGGGGGAGGGAAAGCGTGCCGACGACGCGCCCCGCGGGATCGGTGACGGGAAGGACGGGGATGTCGTGACGGTCGATGAGCTCGAGCGCCTCGGCGCACGTCGCGTTCTCGGGAACCGCGACCACGTTGGCCACCATCAGGTCGCGCACGCGCGGCGACACGTCGCTCAGGTAGACGGGCAGCGGCTGGCGGAAGCGGCCCAGGATCGTGTCGATCCTCGCGTTCGAGTTGCCGCACCGGGCCGCCACGTGGCCCTTCTCCCCGCGGGCCTCCTTGTAGGCGGCATAGGCGATCGCCGAGCAGATGGCGTCCGCGTCGGGATTGCGGTGCCCGATGATGTAGGTGGCGTTGGCTGCGGGTGCGAACGGCGCGTTCGACATGGCGCCATCATCGGAGCAACCAACCCCGAACTCAAGGAACTCGACAAGACTTTGGGGCGGCTCCTAGCATGCGACGATGAAGATCTATCTCGATGGCAGGTTTGTCGACGAGGCCGACGCGAAGGTGTCGGTGTTCGACCACGGACTGCTCTACGGGGACGGAGTGTTCGAAGGGATCCGGCTCTACGGCGGCAACGTGTTCCGCCTGGACGAGCACCTGGAGCGCTTCGAGAACTCGGCGAAGGCGATCCTGCTCGATCTCCCGCTCACGCGCGCCGAGTGGAGCCACGCCGTGTGCGAGACGTGCCGCCAGAACGGCCTCACCGACGGGTACATCCGCCTGGTCGCCACCCGCGGCGTGGGCGACCTGGGCCTGGCGCCCTGGCTCTGCTCGAAGCCGTCCTATTTCGTCATCGCGAGCAGGATCTCGCTCTATCCCGCGGAGCACTACGAGAACGGGCTGGCGATCGTCACTGTCCCCACGCGGCGGGTGGGCCCCGGGGCCCTGCCGGCCACCGTCAAGTCGCTCAACTACCTGAACAACATCCTCGCGAAGATCGAGGCGAAGCAGTTCGGCGCCCTCGAGGCCATCATGCTCAACGACCAGGGCTACGTGGCCGAGGCGACGGCCGACAACGTCTTCATCGTCCACAAGGGCGGCCTGCTCACCCCGTCCGCGTCGCAGGGCGCCCTCAAGGGGGTCACCCGGTCCACGATCATCGACATCGCGAGGGATCTCGGCATCCCCGAGCGCGAGGCCGACCTCACGCGCTACGACCTGTGGTGCTCGGACGAGTGCTTCCTCACGGGCTCGGGCGCCGAGGTCATCCCCGTCGTCAAGCTGGACGGGAGGACGATCGGGACGGGCAAGCCCGGCCCGATCACCCGCAGGGTGCTCGCGGAGTTCAGGAAGCGCGTCCTCGTCGAGGGGACGCGGATCTGACGCCGGCCGCGGTGCGCCTCTATGGCGCTCCCGGGCGGCCGCCCGGCGCCGGATTGGCGCTAGGTAGTTTCCGGACGCGCGCGGCTTGCCCATTGGGGCCAGTCGTGGCACATTAGATGCATAGGAAGGACGAACCACATGGCCAACCCGCTCAAGTGCGATCTCTGCTCGAAGCCCGCCACGGTGCACCTCACCCAGATCCTGGACAACAAGGTGCACAAGGTGGACCTGTGCGAGGCGTGCGCGCAGGAGAAGGGCGTGACGGACCCGAGCGGGTTCTCGCTGGCCGACCTCCTCCTCAAGACCTCGCTCAACCCGGATCCGGCGGCCGGCGGCATGCGGTGCGAGCAGTGCGGGTTCTCGCCGGCCGACTTCAAGAAGCAGGGGCGGTTCGGGTGCCCGGCCTGCTACGGAGCGTTCAAGGGGATCCTGGACCCGATGCTCGACGGGATGCACAAGGGCACGGTCCATTCGGGAAAGGTCCCGCGGAGGGCCCTGGAGCGGAAATCCCTCTACGACAAGCTCACCAAGCTCGAGGACGACCTCACCGAGGCGATCAGGGCCGAGCGCTACGAGGATGCCGCACGCTGCCGCGATGAAATCAACCAAGTCAGGCAGGCCGTCGACCAGAAGCCGGCGCGCTAACCCGATGACGATCGCGTCGCTCATAGACACGCCCTCGGAGCTCACCGACTCGGCGAGCAGCAAGTCGGCCATCGTGCTGATGACGCGGATCCGCCTTGCGAGGAACCTCTCCGGCCAGCCGTTCCCCGGCTGGGCGAAGCCCGCGCAGCGCGAGAAGATCCTGGAGGCCTGCCGGACGGCGGTCACCGCGGCCGCGCCCATGAAGCGCGGCCTTGCGGTCAGCGTCGGGGACCTGGCCGATCTCGAGAAGCGGATCCTCGTCGAGCGCCACCTGATAAGCCGCGAGCTCAGCGGGTCGAAGCAGGGAAGCGGCGTGGTGATCAGCCGCGACCAGGCGATCTCGGTCATGATCAACGAGGAGGACCACCTGAGGATCCAGATGCTCCGCGCGGGATTCCAGCTGAGGAAGGCATGGGCCGCGATCAACGAGCTGGACTCGTCGCTTGAGGAGACCCTGGACTTCGCGTTTTCGCCCGACCTGGGCTACCTGACCGCGTGCCCGACGAACCTGGGCACCGGGATGCGCGCGTCCGCCATGATGCACCTGCCGGCGCTCGTCATCTCGAACCAGATGGAAAAGGTCGTGCGGGCGGTCAACCAGCTCGGCATGGTCGTGCGCGGCCTCTTCGGCGAGGGTTCCGACGCGAGCGGGAGCATCTTCCAGATCTCCAACCAGACGACTCTCGGGGAGTCCGAGGAGGAGATCCTCAAGAGGCTGTCCGGCGTCCTCCAGTCCATCATCGAGCACGAGCTGAATGCCCGCGCCCGGCTGCTCGAGGCGGACTCGGGCAAGCTCTTCGACAAGATCGGGCGCGCCTTCGGCATCCTCCAGAACGGGCACGTGCTCAGCTCGAGCGAGGCCATGAACCTGCTCTCGCTCATCCGGCTGGGCGTCGACCTGGGCGTGTTTCCGGACGCCAAGCGCTCCGTGACCGACCGGCTCTTCATCGAGGCCCAGCCCGGGCACCTCCAGCACGCCCAGAAGGGCGAATTCGAGCCCGGCCAGCGCGATCTGCTCCGCGCGGAAAGACTGCGTTCCGAGTTTGCCAATTTTGCCCGACCTGACTTCACTCTCTCCGCAAACGGAAACAACTGACCCTCCTCGAACACCCCCATGTCACAGGAACCGATGAACAACTTTACGCCTCGCGCCCAGCAGGTGCTGGCGCTTGCCCGTAAGGAAGCCGACCGTTTCCACCACAACTACGTCGGCACCGAGCACATCCTGCTCGGCCTGATCAAGCTGGGGCAGGGCGTTGCCGTGAGCGTCCTGCAGAAGATGGGGCTCGACCTGGAAACCGTGCGGGCCGCCGTGGAGAAGCAGGTGGGAACCGGCCAGGAGGCCAAGGCGCAGGGGAGCATCCCCTATACGCCGCGGGTGAAGAAGGTGCTCGCGCTCGCGGGCAAGGAGGCGAAGGCGCTCAATCACTCCTACGTCGGCACCGAGCACATCCTGCTCGGCCTGCTGCGCGAGGGGGAGGGAGTCGCCGCCCGCGTGCTCAAGTCACTCGACGTCGACATCGAGCGCACCCGGAACGAGATCCTGCGCGAGCTCGACCCGCAGTTCTCCGGGGGAAGCGAGGGGGGCGCCGAGGAGGCCGCGGCGGGCACGCCCCAGAGGCCGGGCGGACAGTCCGACGAGAAGAAGGAGGTCAAGACCCCGGCGCTCAAGGCGTTCGGCCGGGACCTGACCGAGCTTGCGCGCAAGGGCGAGATGGACCCGGTCGTCGGGCGCAAGGCCGAGATCCGCCGCGTCATCCAGATCCTTTGCCGGCGCACGAAGAACAACCCGGTCCTCATAGGGGAGGCCGGGGTCGGCAAGACGGCCATCGTCGNNGGGCGCGACGAGGAGATCCGGCGGGTGATACAGGTCCTGTCGCGGCGCACCAAGAACAACCCGGTACTGATCGGCGAGCCCGGGGTGGGCAAGACGGCCATCGTCGAGGGCCTGGCCCAGGAGATCGCCGCGGGCAACGTCCCGGAGATCCTCTTCGACAAGAAGGTCATCACGCTCGACCTCGCGCTCATGGTGGCGGGCACAAAGTACCGCGGCCAGTTCGAGGAGCGGATCAAGGCCGTCATGGACGAGATCAAGCGCGCGCGAAACGTGATCCTCTTCATCGACGAGCTGCACACGATCGTCGGGGCCGGCGCCGCCGAGGGCGCGATGGACGCCTCGAACATCTTCAAGCCGGCCCTCTCCCGCGGCGAGCTCCAGTGCGTGGGGGCGACGACGCTCAACGAGTACCGCAAGTACATCGAGAAGGACAGCGCCCTGGACCGCCGCTTCCAGTCGGTCAAGGTGGAGCCGCCCTCCGTCGACGACACGATCACGATCCTGAAGGGCATCCGCGGCAAGTACGAGGACCACCACAAGGTGATCTTCACCGACCTCGCGCTTGAGTCGGCCGCAAAGCTCTCGGACCGCTACATCACGGGCCGCTTCCTGCCCGACAAGGCGATCGACGTCATGGACGAGTCCGGTTCTCGCGCGCGCATCTCGGCGCTCAGCAGGCCGCCGGACATCGAGGGCCTGACCAAGGAGATCGAGGAGGTGTGCGCCCAGAAGGAGAAGGCCATAAGCGAGCAGCATTTCGAGGAGGCCGCGAAGTTCCGCGACCGGGAGAAGCAGCTCCGGGCCAAGCAGGAGCAGGCCACCGAGCAGTGGAAGAAGGCCCGCGAGGAGAAGCGCGTCACCATCGACGAGGACCTCATGATACAGGTCGTCGCCGACTGGACGGGCATCCCGCTCTCCCGCATGGAGAAGAAGGAGAGCGAGAAGCTCCTCAACCTGGAGGCCGAGATACAGAAGACCGTGGTGGGGCAGGGCGTGGCCGCGGGCTCGATCGCCCGCGCGCTCCGGCGCTCGCGGGCGGACCTCAAGGATCCGCGCAGGCCCATAGGGTCGTTCCTTTTCGTCGGGCCGACGGGCGTCGGCAAGACCGAGACCGCGAAGCAGGTTGCCGCGCAGATGTTCGGCAAGCAGGAGGCGCTGGTGCAGATCGACATGAGCGAGTACATGGAGAAGTTCTCCGTGTCGCGGCTCATCGGCTCGCCTCCGGGCTACGTCGGTTACGACGAGGGCGGCCAGCTCA
>PLKS01000075.1 GCA_003140665.1 Opitutaceae bacterium | reverse complement strand
GCAGCAGGCGCTGCTCAAGATCCTCGAGGGGACGGTGTGCAACGTGCCGCCGCAGGGCGGCCGCAAGCACCCGAACCAGGAGTACATCCAGGTCAACACCTCCAACATCCTCTTCATCTGCGGCGGGGCCTTCGTCGGGCTGGACCAGATCGTCAAGAAGCGGCTGGGGCACCGGTCGATCGGCTTCCACCAGAGCGTCGACGACAAGGAGATCGCGGCCGACGAGATGATGCGGCGCATCGCCCCGGAGGACATGGTCCGGTACGGCATGATCCCGGAGTTCATCGGGCGACTCCCCGTGGTGACGGTCCTTGACCCGCTCAACGTCGCCGACCTTGAGAAGATCCTCCTGCGCACGAAGAACGCGATGGTGAAGCAGTACTCGAAGCTTTTCGCGATGGACGGCGTGCGGCTGCGGTTCACCGCGGATGCGGTCAAGGCCGTCGCGCTGAAGGCGATCGAGCTCAAGACGGGCGCCCGCGCCCTGAGGGCGATCCTCGAGGGCATCATGCTCGAGATCATGTATGACCTCCCGCAGCGCGACGACGTCACCGAGGTCATCGTTGACGCGGCCGCGGTCGCGGGGCGGCGCCGGCCTACGCTCAGGCGCGCGCCCAAGGCCACGCCGACGGAAAACGCGGCCTAGGAAGGGGCCGCCGGGCGGGGACGCCCGGCATCACCAGATTCGGTAGTCACCCTTCGCGATGCCCCTGGCGAACTCGGCGAAGAGCTTCACGCAGCGCTCCACGTCCTCGAGGTCGACGACCTCGCTCGGCGTGTGCATGTAGCGAAGGGGGATGCTCACCAATCCTGTCGCGACACCCCCGCGGCCGACCTGGATCGCGCGCGCGTCGGTGCCGGTGGGGCGCGGGTCGCTCTCGACCTGGTAGGGGATCTTGAGCTTGGCGGCCGCCTTCACGAGCCGCTCGAAGACCTTGTGGTTGATGTTCGGGCCGCGGCAGATGATCGGGCCCCCGCCGAGCCTCGTCTCGCCGTACTTGCGGTTGTCGCAGTCGGGATGGTCGGTCGCATGCCCGACATCGACCACAAGCGCCACCTGGGGGTCCACCGTGTAGCCCGAGATCGTGGCGCCCCGGACGCCGATCTCCTCCTGGGACGTCGCGACCGACACGACCCTCGCCGCGGGCTTCCTCGCGTCGCGGGAAAGCCGGACCAGCGTCTCGCCCACGATGTAGGCGCCGACCTTGTTGTCGAACGCGCGGGCCGTGCCGATGGTTCCGTGGATGAGCTCGAACTCATGGTCGTACGTCGCCGCGTCCCCGATGGAGACCCGGGCGAGCGCCTCCTTCTTCGAGCGCGCCCCGATGTCGATCCAGATCTCGTGGATCTCGGGCACCTTCTTGCGGTCGGCCTCGTCCATGAGATGGATGGCCCGCTTGCCGGTCACGCCCTTCACGGGCCCGCCCGCGGTCTGGATGACCACGCGCCGCCCGGAGATCACGGTGCGGTCGTGGCCGCCGATCGTGTCAAAATAGACAAAGCCGTCCTTGTTGACGTAGGTGATGATGAGGCCGAGCTCGTCCATGTGGCCCGCGAGCATGAGCGTCGGGTCGCCCGCGGGGTTGAGCGTGGCGATCCGGTTGCCGAGCGCGTCCGCCATGTAGGTGTCCGCGGCCGGCTTGACGTGCCGGTCGAAGACGGCCTGGGCCTCGCTCTCGTAGCCGGAAGGCGACCGCGCATGGAGCAGTTCGGTGAGAAACGCTGGGGGGATGTAGTGCGCCATCTGGGGGATCGAGTGAACGGTCATTGTCGGCCCGACCCGGGGGGAGGGCAACGGGGAAAAAGACCTTGGCGCGGCGGCCGGGACGTGGGAGGTTCCGCGCTCCATGACGATCTATCCCGCCATCGACATAAAGGGGGGGCGCTGCGTCCGGCTTTCGCAGGGGCGCGCGGACGCGGAGACGGTCTATTCGGACGAGCCCGTCGCGGTGGCCGCCGGGTTCAGGGCAGCCGGCTCCGAGTGGGTGCACGTGGTGGACCTCGACGGCGCCTTTGACGGCGAGCCGCGCAATCTGGGCGCCGTGGAGAGGATCGTGGGCCTTGGCCTCCGGGTGCAGCTCGGCGGCGGCATGCGGACCCGCGCGTCGGTCGAGAAGGCGCTCGCCATGGGGGTCGCCCGGGTCGTGATCGGCACGCGCGCGGCCGAGAGCGAGCCGTTCATCTCGGACCTGGTCGCCGCGTTCGGGGACAGGATCGCCGTGGGGATCGACGCGAGGAACGGCAACGTCGCGGTCAAGGGCTGGGTCGACACCACGGCGACAACGGCCCTCGGGCTGGCGCGCAGGATGGACGCGCTTGGAGTGGCGACCCTCGTCCACACGGACGTGGCGACGGACGGGATGCTGGGCGGCCCCAACTTCGCGGCGCAGGAGGCGATGCTCGACGCCGTCCGCGCGCGCGTGGTCGCCAGCGGGGGTGTCGGCCGGCGGGAGGACGTGATCCGGCTCGTGGAGGCCGGCGGCACGCGCCCCAACCTGGACGGCGTCATCGTCGGCAAGGCGCTGTACGAGGGCAGGGTGTCGCTCGCGGACCTGCTCGGCATCGCGCGCTCTCAGGGCTCGAAGAGGTAGTCGCCGCCGACCATGGACCCGGCTTCGGTCGGCTGCGCGATCGGAGCCCACCGGTAGCCGAGGGGCCCGAGGACGGCGAGGACCCCCTCCACCTCCTCACGGCTGTGGAACCCGACGACGAGGACCGGCCGCGCCCTGGCGATGCTCCCCCGCATCCCCTCGATCGCGCGGTGGCCGTGCCCCTCGACGTCGACCTTGGCAAACCGGGGCGGCCGCAGCTCGCCCGAGGCCACGAGGTCGTCGAGCCGGAGCGCGCGGATGCCGATCGGCGCCGAACCCTCGCCCTGGGTCTCGTCTCCATAGCGCAGGTGCGCGCTTGTGGAGTCGCGCTGCCCATAGGTCAGGAGCTCCGCGTCGCCCGAGCGATCCGACGCCGCGGCCTGGTACGTCCTGAGCCATTCAAGCCGGTTCATCCGCCGGTGCCGCTCGAGCCTCGCGAAGCTCCATGGATTGGGCTCGAACGCCGCCACCTGGCCGGACGGTCCCACGCGCAGGGCGAGCGCCACGCTGTAGAGGCCAAAATGCGCGCCGAGATCCCAGCAGCTCCACCCGCGGATGTCGCCGTTTCCCAGGCGCCCGATGGCGGCCTGGACGGCCGGCTCGTGGGTGCCCCTCCAGTAGGACGCCCAGGGGTAGAGGGTCCACCGGGCGCCCTTGGCCACCCCCCCCCGGACCCTGACCGGGATCAGGCCCGCCGTGGAGGCGATGAGGCCCCGGAGGCGGGGACTCATCTGCCGCAGGGGGCGCCGCGCCGCGTCTTCCCGGCAAGCGCCTCGAGGGGATAGGTGACGATCTCGGAGAGCGTGGGGTGGTACCACGGGGCTTCGAGCATGTCGTGGACGGTCGCGCGCATCGCGAGAGGGGTCGTGAAGCAGTGGATGAGCTCGCCCGCGTCCTTCCCGACGATCTCCGCGCCCCGGATCCGGCCGCTGCCCCGATCCGCAAGGATCTTCACATAGCCGTAGTTCGCATCCATGAGGATCGACTTGCCATGGTCGCTGAAGGGATGGCTCGCGGTCGAGAACGTCACGCCCTTCTTCTCGAGATCGCCCTCGTGCAGGCCGATCCTGCCTATCTGCGGATCGGTGAACACGACGCTGAGCAGCATCGCGTCGTCCAGCGGCCTCAGGCCCCGCACGCCCGAGCTATGGCGGGCGGCGAGCTCGCCCTGCTGGTTCGCGACGTGGACGATCTCGTGTGGGCCGCAGCAGTCGCCCGCCGCGTAGATATGCGGTACGTTCGTCTGCTGCCAGCGGTTGGCGAGGATGCGCCCGTTGGACGCCGTCTTGACGCCCGCCGCCTCGAGCGAAAGGCGGGAGGTGTCGGGCTCGCGGCCTAGGGCGTTCAGAAGGTGATCGGCCTGCCGGTGGACCGTCCTTCCCCCGTGCCGGAAGGCCACCGACACCCCGCGCTTGGTCCTGCGGATTCCCGTGACATGCGTGTCGGAGACGACCTCGATCCCTTCGTCCGCAAACGCCCGCCGAATGACGCTTGCGGCCTTTGCGGAATAGCCGCGCAAGATATGGGAGCTGCGCTGCACCATGCACACGCGCGTGCCGATCCGCCCGAGGAACTGCGCGAGCTCGCAGCCGACGATCCCGCCGCCCATCACGATTACGCTTCGCGGCTTGAAATCGAGGTCGAGCACGTCGTCGCTCGTCCAGAAGGGCGTGGTGTCGAGGCCCGGAACGGGCGGGACGCTGACCCGCGAGCCGGTGCTGACCAGGAAATGGGATCCCTTTATGTGCCTGCCGTCGCCCAGCTCCACGGTGTGCGGGTCGACGAAGCGCGCGTAGCTGCGTATCAGGTCGAAATCCCCTGTCTCGAGCTGCTTCGCGCGAAAGTCCGCGAAGCCGCGGATGATCCGCTTCTTCCTTGCGTGCATCGCGGGCATGTCGGCCGCGGCGCCGGAAATCCGCAGCCCGAAGTTCCTGCCCGTGCGGGCCAGATGGAGCACCTCCGCCGAGTAGATCAGCGTCTTTGACGGCATGCACCCGCGGAGGATGCAGAGGCCGCTGAGCCGCCGGGCCCCCTCGACGACGGCGACGCGGCGCCCGAGGCCGGCGGCCACCCGCGCGGCGTTGAAGCCGGCGGATCCCCCCCCGATCACCACGAAGTCGTAGGCGCGCTTCACCGTTCAGTGTCCTTTCTGCAGCAACATGACATGGAAGGTCTTCAGCACGATGGAGGCATCGAGCATGAACGAAAAGTTCCGGATGTAGTAAAGGTCGTACTCGAGCTTCCGGAGCGTGTCCTCGACGCCGGAACCGTAGCGGTAGTTCACCTGCGCCCATCCCGTGATCCCGGGCTTCACCAGGTGGCGGAAATGATAGCAGGGGATCTCCCGCTCGTACCCGCTCACGAGGCGGTCCCATTCGGCGCGCGGGCCGATGAGGCTCATCTCGCCGCGAAGCACGTTCCAGAGCTGCGGAAGCTCGTCCAGCCGAGCGGAGCGAAGCCACCGGCCGATGCGCGTGACCCGGATGTCGCCCTGCCTCGTGTAGGGGTCCCCCGGGCCGCTCGAGACCCGCATCGTGCGGAGCTTGGCCAGCTTGAAGGGCACCTTGTGCTTTCCGATGCGCGTCTGGACGAAGAAGACCGGCCCGCGGTCTCCGAGCTTGATCGCGATGGCCGCGGCGGCGACGAACGGCGAGAAGACCACGAGGCCGATCAGCGACAGCACGATGTCCGCGCCGCGCTTGATGCGCTCGAAGACGGGTTCCCGGGCGATTTGAAAGCCCTCCTGGAAGAGCCAGATGGGATTGATCCTGTAGAGCGGGATCTTCCTCCAGTAGACCTGGTGGAAAATCTCGAGGGTGTAGGTGGGAGTCCCGTCAAAGTAGAGCTGGACGAGCTTCATCGGTATGTCGGAGGGCAGCTCCCTGCCCGACTCCTTCACCACGATGGCCTCCACCAGCGTCTCCGACTGGGCGATGGATTCGAGGACGGATTCGAACGTCCTGTAGTCGTCGTCCGAGGTCACGTG
The DNA here is from genome assembly GCA_003140665.1 of Opitutaceae bacterium. Lineage (GTDB taxonomy): Bacteria > Verrucomicrobiota > Verrucomicrobiia > Opitutales > Opitutaceae > Palsa-1447. Next base: position 7,683 of record PLKS01000075.1, on the reverse strand, counting down.
GATCAGGGGCATCTGGGTGCCGAGCCGGACGCACTCGCCGCTGAAGCGCTCGAAGTCCCCCTTGTCCCCGACAAACACGATATTGCGGCCGCCGCGCGACACGATCGTCCTCTCGTAGAGGATGCGGCGGTAGGCCAGCGTCAGCGAGCCGATGAGGCCGAAGCTCAGGATGATCACCGCGCGGCTGGACTGCAGCTCGAATCCCACCGATATGAACGCGAACGTGAGGAGCAGGGTCGCGACCGCGGCGGAGAACGAGGCGATGAGGTGCAGGCTCGCGTAGTCGAGGCTCAGCATGTCGGCGCGGACGCCGTACCCGTCGATGAGGTAGAGCGACGCCACGAGGACGAAGGCGGGCGCGAGCAGGGGCCACGCGAAGGGCTGCGAGGTCACGCCCCTCAGGTACATCGCCAGGTTGAAGACCAGCGCCACCGTCGCGAAATCGGCGACAAGGAGGAGCAGCGATGACCTGCGGTTTGGGTTGATGGCCAAGGTGGGGGATCCGGAACCGTCACCCTAGTGGCTATCGCGGGCGGCCGGGGCTTTCAATTTATCAATTTCCCCGGAGATGAAGCCCTCGTAGCGGGCGAGCAGGAGGCAGTAGCGAAATCCCGGTCCCCCGTCGAGGAAGCCCCCGCGCAGCCCGTACTGGTAGGCGAAGCGAAACGCCGGGCGAAAGGGCAGCGCGAAGCTCAGGCGCTTGAGCGCGCGGCGCCGGACAAGCGCGTCGGGCGAGAAAAGCGGGCCGATCGAGGCGCCCCCGGCCCCGCGGAGCAGCGATTCCGCCTCGGCCCGCGCATAGCCCCGGTGCTTCGCGAGCCAGGCGGCCGTTCCATAGATCGAGAGGTCGTGCAGGTAGCCCTCCCGCAGGTTCTCGAGCCTCATGCCGGGTGCCTCGCGCTGGCCATGGCCCACCTGCGTGAATTCGAACTGGGGGGCGCGGACGAACCGCGCCTGGTATGCGGGATAGTCTGTGCAGTGGGGGATCCACCGGCCCTCGAAGATCATCCTTGGCGCCGCGCGGAACCCGTCCAGGTCGGCGCGTCCGGCCGCGCGGCGGCACTCGGCGGCCAGCTCCGGCGTCATCCGCTCGTCCGCGTCGAGATGGAAGACCCACGGATGGCGAAACCCGATGGCCCGCTGCGCGTGGTTTCGCTGGCCCGCAAACGTGTCAAAGGGCCGCTTGAACACGCGCGCCCCCGCCGCAAGGGCGATCGCGGCGGTGCCGTCCGACGAGCCCGAATCAAGCACGACAATGTCGTCGCAGTCGCGGAGCGACGCCAGGCAGGCGGGGAGGGCCCTTTCCTCATTGAGCGTCAGTATGACGGCCGAAAACACGGGTCAGGGCCCTCCGCCGGCGGCCTGCGGCGCTTCCGTCAGGCGGGCGTACTGGACCGCGCCGAAGAAACACAGCCACCATGCGAGCACCACGGCGACATTTCCGAACGGAAACTCGACCCATGCGTACGCGGCCGTCAGCACGCAGCCCGTGAGGAGGAAATAGGGGAGGGAGGTCACCCGGCGCCGGCGCAAGGCCAGCGCCGGCAGCGCCACGGCCAATCCGATGAGCGCCGTGCCCGCGACCCCCAGCTCGGCGACCGATTGCAGCCAGTCCGAATGGGCGTCGTGATAGATCACGGGAAGGCGGTCGAGCTTCGACTCCTGCGAGTTGAACAGGCTGAACACGATCGGGTAGCTTCCCATGCCCCACCCGAAGAGGATCCGCTGGCGCGCCATCCGCCAGGTGTCGTGATACAGGACGCTGCGGGAGCCGATTCCACCCGCGGCCCACATGGCGGCGAACTGGTCCCTGGTCTTTGCCGTCCGCGCCCGGATGACGTCGCCGGCGACCAGCCACGTGCCGGCGACGGCCAGGATCGCGGCGGCTGCGATCGCCGCTGCGGCGCCCGCGCGGGCCGTCCCCGAATGGCGGAGGGCTCCCGAGAGCCTCGGGATGCCCCGCACCAGGGCGACGCAGATGAAAACGGCAAGCAGCAGCGTGCAGGCGCGGGATCCGCTCAGGGGAATGGAGATGCCGAGGAGCGTGGCCGCCACGAGGCCGGCCGGGGCGGGGCCGTGGAAGAAACCCGCGCCCCGGCCGCCCGTCGCATACCTGAGGGTCAGTCCGATGCAGGCGCCGAACATGAGAATGACGAACGCGCCCCAGTGGTTGTCGTAGACAAACGACGCGAAGAAAAACTCGTGGGGCGTCCTCACGGACCCGAAGTAGATTCCCGTCGCGCCTACGAGCTTCTGGACGGTCCCGAACACCGAGAGCGCCAGCGCGTTGCCGACGGCCGCGGCGAGCAGGATCCGGATGATCCGCCTGCGCCCCACGCTGAGCGCCAGGTTGAGGCAGGAGAAATAGATGCCGTCAAAGAGCCAGAGGGCGCGCAGCGTAACCCCGACGCGCGTGGTGCTCGGATTCCACCAGTCCACGCGCACGGGCAGGAGAAAGGCCTCGCCCCTGAAAACGAGCTGCCGGAATCCGGGCGTCAGGCAGGACGCCGCGACGATCCCGTTCAGGGCGACGACGGGCCAGACCCAGCGCAGCGTGCCGGCGGGGATGCGGTCCCGCAGGCGGCGGTCCGCCATCGAGGCTAGCGCCAGCAGGATGCCAAGCGACCCCCAGATCGATATCGGCGTCCGCACCCAGTCCGCATTGCCGCCAAAGGCCCACGACACCCCCACGATGAAAACCGCCAGGTGCGCCGCGACGGCGGACTCAAGGCCTCCCGTGGAGCGCGGATGAGGCCCCTGGTTCACGGGGAGCGCGCGGCGCCCCCCGAGCGCAGGCCGGCATAGAATTCCGACAGGGTGCGGGCGGACTTTTCCCAGGAAAACTCACGCAGGACCCACTCGCGGCCGACGGAGCCGCGGCGGCGCAGGGAATCGAGGCCCTCGGACGTCGCCTCGCGCAGGGCGACGCTGAACTCCTCCCACGGGACGCACCAGCCCGCCCCGGTCAGGTTGAGCCCCGCCCATGGCGTCGTGTCGGTCACCAGCGCCGGCACCCCGTGCGCGAGCGCTTCCGCGATCGAAAGCCCGAAGCTCTCGCTGTGGGAGGGAAGAAGGAACAGCGACGCGATGCCGTAGGGCGCCGGGTGGCCGGTGCCGTCATAGGCCCGGACACGGCCCCGCTGGCCCGACCTCAGGACGTAGTCCTCGATGGCGCGCGGGGCGTAGTCCTCGGGGATTCCAACGAGCAGGAGCAGCCAGTCGCCCGGGCCGTACTCGAGCCACGTGTCGATCAGCTCGAGCAGGCGCTTCTTCTTGTGAAACCGCGAATAGAACAGCGCCACGGGCCTTTGCGCGGATTCCGGCACGACCGCGCGCCAATGCTGGACCGCCGCCGCGGATTCCTCGGGCGAAGGGGCGACGACGCCGTTCGGGGAGACGCACACGGGCTGGCGGAAACCGAGGGCGCGCAGCGAGTCCGCCTCCTCCCGGCTCGTGGCATGCCACCCGGCGGCCGCCTCAAACGCCCCGGGATGGATGAGGGCCCTGGCGATCGCCTTTTTTCGGGAGTGGTGGCTCCAGGCCCACGGGTTCATCATTCCACGGGGCGACACGACAAGCGGCGCGCCGAGCCGGCGCGCCGCCCGGTGCGCGTAATGCAGGGTTCGAAGCCAGATCGAGTGATGATGGATGATGTCCGCGCTGGCCGTGCCCAGGTACGAGCGCAGGCCGGACGAGCCGCACACCGACGCGGGCCAGTCCCTGTGAAACGCGCGAATCTCGAGGCTTCCCTCATTCCGGTGCCAGCCCGCGCCGGGATCGGTGGAGAGAAGCTCGACGGCGTCGCCTCCCCGGGAAAGCGCGGACGCCAGGCCGAGGACCGACTTGCTCGGCCCCCCGTGGCGGGCCTCCAGGCTGGGGACGATGTGGCAGGACCTCACGCGGAGGGGGCTGGCCGAACCTTCAGCACCCGGCAGGGGTTTCCGGCGCACACCGTCCGCGCAGGCAGGTCCTTCACGACGACCGACCGGGCGCCCACGACGCAGAGCTCCCCGATCGAGACGCCCGGGCCGACGAAAACGTCGGCGCCCAGCCACGCGTTCTCCCCGATGACGATTGGCCTTGCGACAAGCGGCATGTCCCACCGCCGGTAGTCATGGGTGCCGGCGCACAGGTGGACGTTCTGGCTGACGTTCGCGCCCCGCCCCAGCGACACGGGGGCCAGGTTGTAGACGACGACGTTCGGGCCGATCATCGACCGCGGCGCGAGGGAGAGCCTTTTCGGAAACACAATCGACGCCGTCGGGAACACGACGACCCTTCCCGGCTCGGGTATGTCGGCGCCGAAGAGCCTGAGGAGCCGGGCCCGGAATCCGTGCCACGGACGGGGGCTCCAGCGGAAAAGGGTCGATTGGACGGCGGCCCAGCACATCCGCAGGGCGATTTCGCCGCCGGAATAGGGGGTCGTGCAGCCCTGGCCCAGGTAGGGTTCTTCCTCAGGCATGGTCGGATTGTGTCGGGTTTTTCGGCCCGGCGCCCGTCAAAAGCGAGAGGTCCTCCAGGATGACCCGCGACACCTCCGGGTAGTCAAAGCGCCGGGCGTGCCGCTGCCCGCGCAGGGCCAGGTCCCCGCGCATGCCCGCGTCCGCCACCAGGCGGCCCAGGCAGTCGGCGAGGAGCCTGTCGGCGTCGGCCGCGGCGTGGTTGAACACGAGGCCCGTCCCGCCGTCGGTCACGAGGTCGCTGAAGCAGCCCAGCGCCGATACGACGGCCGCGCACCCGGCCGCCATCGCCTCCGCCACCGCGACGCCGAAGGTCTCGCCCTTCTCGGCGAGGCTTGGATAGCAGAAGACATCCATGCCCCCATAGAGCTGCGCCAGCCGCTCCGCGTCGAATTCCGGTGGGAGCCACTCGACGCGCCCGCCAAGCGCCGCGGAGGCGTCCGCCCGCAGCGCCTGGGCCCAGGCCTCGCCGCCACCTCCCTCCCCGACGGCCGCCGGGCCGGCGATCCGGAGCCGCCACGGCGGAAGATCCGCGCGGCCCGCGAGCCGGGACGCCGCGCGGACAAGGAGCTCGATTCCCTTCTCCGGATGCAGCCGTCCGACGTAGCCGACGGTCACCGTCGAGCCGGACCGGCCGCCCGAGCGGGCCAGCAGGGGCCAGTCGATCGGATACCCGGTGACGCGCGTGCGGTCGGAAGCCCACCTGGGGCCGATCTGGCGCGCGATAAAGGAGCTCGGGGCGTAGATCCTGGCGACGCCCCCATAGAGGCGGACCTGCCCCTTGGGCGCCCTCCCTATCATGACGGCGACGATTCCCGCCCTCGGCCGCGCTCGATGAAGCCACGCGGGCAGGGTGACCGTGTTGCAGATGACAACATCCCCCGTGGGCAGGGCGCGCGCGACCCGGAAGCCCCATATCAGGTCCAGGAAGAGGTTGAGGGGAAGGCTGCGGGTGTGGTTGAAGCCGGGCAGCCGGATGTGCCTCACGCCGGCAACGGTCTCCGCCGGCGCCAGCTTGGGCCAGCCACGCGAGACAAGGGTCACGGAGTGGCCGGACGAGGCGAAGATTCCGGCGAGTCCGTGCCATGTCTTTTCGGTTGCGCCGCCGCTGACGGCGGGCACCGGAAGGAAAAAGCCGGTCACAATGGTGATTTTCAAGCGGGTGGGCTGCGGGGTCTTGCCCTGGTCAGGCCTTTAGCGCCGCAAGCGCGGAAAGAAGCCCTTCCGTGGTCTTCGCGTAGGTGTAGCCCTGCATCCTGAGGTCTATGGCCCGCCGGACCTCCTCGCGGCGGACCGGGGAGCCAAGCTGCCCGAGCGCCTCGGCCAGGGTCCGCCCCAGCGACCCCGGGTCCCCCGACTCGAACACCCAGCCTGTTTCACCGTTGGCAACGAGATCCCGCTGGCATCCGACCCGATCGCTCACGAGGCAGGGGACCCCCATGTGCATGGCCTCGTTCACCGACAGGCCCCACGTCTCGTAGTTTCCGCGCGACGGCAGGACGAAGAGCTCCGCCAGCAGGTAGCGCGAGGGCATCTCGCTCTGGTTGGCGAACGGGAGGAACCGGATGGGCGGGGAGGCCGCACACCCGGCGGCCAGGGCCTGGAGCGTGGCCTTTTCAGGGCCTTCTCCCACGAAGACCAGCGCCGTGCCCGTCATTCGCAAGCCGAGGAACGCGGCCAGGAGCTCCGCCGGCTGCTTGGCCTCCACGAGCTTGCCCGCGAAGAGCACGATCCTGGCGCCAGGCTCGAGGCCGAGCTCCGCGCGCAGCCTTTGCGCTCCCGCGCGATGATCCGGATTGTCGCGGTCGAAAAGCTCGGCGTTCACGGAATGCGGCGCAAGGAAAAGCTTTCGGGCGGGCACGCCGAATGCCTCGAAATATTCGCGGTTGGCCGCGCCCACGTACAGAAACGAGGCGAACTGGGAAAACATCGCGCGCAGCGCCGCGCGCACGAGGAGCCGGGGCGAGCCCCGGCCCAGCAGGTGGGAATCCCCGCGAAACAAGATGGGGATGCCGCGGCGCCGCGCCCAGCCGATCGCGCGCAGGTGGCTGGCCCACTTGTAGCCGAAGATCAGCATGGCGTCGGGCCGCCACGCGCCGATGTGCCGGGTCAGTCCCGGGTTGTTGAATCCCATGAAATGCTCCGCGCCGGGGTTTCCCGAGGCATTGGGCACGAACTCGGAGTCGTACCCCGAGAGGAGATCCACGTCCCACAGGATGCTCCTGCCGAAGTTCGGGTCGTGCCGCTTCGCGACGCCGAAGTCCCAGAGATAGAACACGCGGAAATGGAGCGCGGTGTGGCTCCGGAGCCACCGGAACCACGGGCTGTAGTACTGCGTCGGGTGCGAGAGGACGACCGCGACGCGCATTCCCGTGTCGCCCTGGGTTTTCACGGGCTCATGGGACGGCCCTCGACCGCCGCATCGAAGCAGTCCCTGAGGGTGCGGGTCATGCCCTCGGCCGTGTAGGGCAGGAAAGCGTTCGCGTCGGTTTCCACGAATTTGCGCATGCCGCCGTTGATGAACCAGCCATTGGCGATCTCGGTCGAGAGCGTGTCGACGTCACCGGTGGCCCCAAAGGCGAAGCGCATGCCGCACCCCATCGCGTTGGCGATGGCCATGACCGGACTTCGGGCGCTGAAAACGACGAGCATCGGGCGCCTGGCGAGGACGTACGGGAAGATCTTCGAGGCGCTGTAGGTCGGGTCGTTCGAGCCAACGGCGATCAGGGCGTCGGCATGGGTCAGGTAGTAGAACGCGTCGAAATAAGGCACGCGGTAGCAATGTTCGGTCACGTAGTCCGCCACGCCCTCCGCCTTCGCGTGGGGTATGGCCCATTCCCGGCCGAAGGGCGGCGGAGCATAGTCGGTGCCTATGAAGTGGAACCGGACCCGCTCGGCCTCGGCGGGNNGACGTGATGGAAAAGGCCGTCGCCGAGGGCCACGAGGGGGGCAACCGGCCTGTGTTTCCTTGCGGTGGCCACATCCTGCTCCGAGGCCCCGAACGGCAGGACCCTGACGCTCCCTGCGTCGAACCACGGATGGTTCCTCGCGAGGCCGGTGCCATAGGCCGCCGACACGGCGATCACTCCCGAAGTGTTGCGCAGCACCGCCGGCTCGCGGCGCCGCGCGCACCATTGGGAGAATCCGAATTTCAGCTTTCCACCGGGCGGACTCGTGTTGGTGAGGCCGTAGTAGTTGTTGATCCAGGGGTCCTGGTAATCGA